>NZ_POUC01000365.1 GCF_002891435.1 Streptomyces cahuitamycinicus | reverse complement strand
CCCCGGCGCGAAGGGGGAGGAGCGGGTCAGCCGCGCCGGCCGAGGACGATCTGGAAGGAGGCAGGCTCGATCAGGCCGCCGCCCGCGGCGGCGTGCTCGTCGAGCAGAGCCCGGGCGCGGCGCTCGAAGTCGTCGACCCGCTCGCCGAACAGCGGCCGGGCGGCGAAGGAGGTCGAGTACAGGTAGCCGATCACCGTCTCGGTGCTCCACTCCCGCTCGACGGCGACGGTGTGCTCCTCGACCTGGCCGAACGCGGACTCGGCGAGGATCTCGCGGTACGGCCGGTTGTGCGCCGCGTACTTCTTGCCCACCCCGGCCCGCCGCTCCGTGCCCAGGTACTCCTGAATCAGGGCGCGCAGGGCGTCGGTCCAGGCGGTGCGCGCGGTCCACAGGCTGCCGTCGCCCATGACCGCGACGGTCGCGTCCGGCGCGGTCATGTCCTCCAGACGCGACAGCACCACGTCCTGGTCCATCCAGTGAAAGGCGCGGCAGACCGTGACGAGGTCGGCCCGATAAGAGGTGAGTGGGGTGAACGTCTCGGCCGGAGCGTTGTGCAGGCGGACGGTGACCGGCAGCCCGGCGAGCGCCTTGTCGGCCTCGGCGAGCATGCCCGCGTCCTGCTCGACGACGTCGATCTCCGTCATCGCCCCGGCTAGGGCCAGGGGGACTTGCCCGGTGCCGGACCCGAGGTCGAGCAGGGCCCGGTGCTCCTTGCCGGCTACCCGCTGAGCGAGTAGCTCGATGGCTTCCTTCGGGATCCCGGGCCGGTAGGCGGCGTAGTACGGGGCGGTGGTGTCGAACTGGCTCACGGGGTAGAACTCCTGATCATTTGGGTTGACGGAAGGACGGTCTGCTCGATGTGCTCGACCGCACGGGTGAGGTCCGGTACGACCGTGACCCGGCCGGGGTACTTGGCCAGCAGCCGGAGTGCCTCGGACGACGGCGGGCGCGAGGTGATCCACAGGGCGTGGGCTCCGGCGGCGAGGGCCCCGCGTACGTCGTAGTCGAGGCTGTCGCCGACGTGCAGCACCTCCGCGGGGTCGCGGCCGTGCAGTCGAGCGACAGTCTCCACGGCGCGCGGGTCCGGCTTAGCGAACCCGAGTTGCCACGACGGGTGATGGGCCTGGAGGTGGGGGGCGAGGAGGGCTGCGACGTCGGTCTCCTGCTCGTCCCAGTGGCTCACGTTGGACAGGGTGACCACCGGCACGACCCGGGCGATCCGTGCCACCGCCTCCACCGCGCCGGGCCACAGGGCGAAGCCGGGCGGACAGTGGTCCTGGGGGAAGGCGGACGGCGCAATCCCCAGAGCGGCACACACCGTCTGCGGCGCTGGCGCATCGCTGCGCGGGTCCAGGACGTGCAGGATCTGCTGAGCGACCTTCTTAGCCTGCCGGGCCGGGAGCGGGGACAGCTCCACGAGGCGCTGCGTCAGCGTCGTCCCGGACGGCTCGCCCAGGGTGTATCCGACGTCGAGGCTTACCAGCCGCACCGGGGCCGCCGTGCTCACGAACGGCCCGTCAGAGCCGCGATGATCATGTCGATCCGTTCAGTGCGCACGGGACCAGGGCCAGCCTCGCCGAGGAAGGTCAGCAGTTGCCGGGCTTCGGCCGGCGACCAACTGCTGGTGTCAACACCCGCGTCGGCAGCGGCCTGGGCGAGGTCATCGGGGATCGTCGGCGGGCGCGCGCCGTGCGGTAACAGCAGCGTGCCGCTCCACCCCTCTCCGGCCTGCCCCTGCGGCAGGGCAGGGTCGAGGGGTGCAAGGACGGTGACGTCGTCGAACGTGAGGATCCGGACCGGGAGTTCGGGCAGGTGCACCGGCCGGTCGAGGCGAAGGGTCGTAGACAGGAAGGTGTCGTGTCCGCTCAGCCGCTCGTCCACGACGAGCAGGACCTTCTCCTCGCGCTGCTCCAGGCGGCCGTGGACCGCTAGCTCGCCCGTGTGCCTGGGCATTACCGGCGCACCTCCATCCCGAGACCGGGCCGGTCGGGGAGAGCGACGTGCCCGCCGTCCGGCCGGAGAGTGCCGCACAGTGCCTGCTGGCGGCGCGGCTCCCACACCACCTGGTACTCCACCGCGCCCGACACGTGCGGAAACGCGGCGGCCAGGTGCACGGCGGGCAGGAACGCCCGGCCGTGCAGGTGGACGGGCACCTTCGCGTCGTGTGCGGCGCGGAGCCAGCCCTGCGCCTCGGTGATCCCGCCGCACCACACCGCGTCGAACGTGAACGCCTCCGGCTGGCAGTGCTCCAGCAGGGCCCTGGCGTCCTCCGCATGGGACAGCCGCTCGCCGAATGCGACCCTCAGCCCCTCCGTCTGTCGGCGCAGCTGTCGGTACGCGGCCTGGTCGGTTCGCGGGAGCGGGTCCTCCACCCAGCGCACCGTCTCCGGAGTGAGGAGCGGTGCGACCTCCATGGTCCGCAGGTGCCCCCATGTGCCCAGGGCGTCCACCGCCACACTGTCCCCCGCCCACTTCGCCGCCCGTTCGGCCAGCAGCGCCATCTCGGAGGCTTCAGCGCCGCGCAGGGCCCACTTGGTGAAGGCGAAGCCCCCGTCGGCGGTGGCCTTGACGGACTCGGGGGCCGACGTGGAGGCCAGGTCCAGGGAGAGCCAGGAGGCGTAGACCGGCACTCGCGGTGCGGGCCGGTCGCTGAGCAGGGCCGCGACCGGGAGGTCGGCGAGTCGGCCGTGCAGGTCCCACACCGCGCAGTCCAGCGCCCCGACCGCCCAGCGCCCGAGCCCCGCCGCGTGCGGGCCGAGGCCGGCCAAGAGCCTGCGTAACAGACCCGTGTGGTCGGCCACGGGGTGCCGCAGAGCGCTCCGCCCAAGCCGGGTGGCGACGAGCGCGGCGGGTAGCTCGTCGACCGGGGCGAATACCCCGGTCACTCCGTCGGCCTCGACCACGATCGCGAACCGGCTGTCGCCAGCCTTCCACGGACCCGCCCCGCTCTCGTTGAGGCGCTCTACCCGCACCCGGTCGATGACCGCGTCAGCGGGGTCCATCGACGAGGTCCTCTCCCGCGTAGGTGAAGTACCACAGCGGCCGGTAGCACTCCCAGCCCACCGGCCGCAGCCCGGTCGGTGCCATGGCCCGCTCGATCGCCGTACGCGCCTGCAGGTAGTACTCCAGGCTCTCCGCGCCCGGCGTCCGCATCCCCTGCATCATCACCGTGTGCGCCTGGAAGACCTGGAAGTTCGGGAACGCGGTGACCTCGCCCGCCAGTGCGTTCACCCCGCGCACGAGGTCCTCCATCGGGTCCAGCCCGACGATGTACGTGTATGAGGTATCCAGCCCCGCCGCCCGCGCCCGCATCAGCAGGTCCGGCATCTGCTCCGGCCGAAGGTCGGCCTTGGTCGCCTTCATCAGTGCCTCCCGCCGGGTGAAGTGCTCGGCTGTCAGCCTGAGCACGAACGGTGACACCTTCGACGCGATGGTCTCGAATGCCTCGTCGCTGCGCAGCACGGAGGTGAGGAAGCCGATCCGAGCCTTGACGCCGGCCCGCTCCAGAGCGGGCCGCAGGGCGGTTAGGTGCGCGACGGCCGCCTCCTCCCGCTCGAAACAGCCGGTGGAGACGGTGACCTCGGTCAGCTCGGCCAGGCTGCGGCGGGGATGCTGCTCGCCGAGGGCGTGCAGTAGGGCGTCGAGCCCCTGGTCTTCCTGCATCCTCGGATCGGCGGCGGCCTCCAAGGTGTTGGGGCACCAGCCGCACCCGACGCACCGGCTGCGGGCGTTGGGGTTGAGGGTCGCGGCGCGGCCGTCGTTGCGGAAGTACCCTCCGACCGCCTCGTCGGCATCGATGCGCCCGACGTGCGCGACCACCTCGCCGTTCAGCGACAGCTCGTCGCTCCGGAGCCGGAAGGGGCTGGCCGGCTGGTTCAGCGGGACGATGATCTGCCAGGGGGCATCGGGGCGGCGCACGAGGCGAAGGTTGACCCGGGCCCGGTGACGGTCCTGGTCGGAGGTGATCCCGTACAGGTTGACGGCGATCAGCAGCACGTCCTCGACGGGGACTCCGTGGCGCAAGGCAGCCTGCTCCAGATGACGCAGGCGGTCGGTGCCGACGGCGCCGTCCGAGGATATCGACCGGCGCATGGAGAGATGCGGCATGGAGGACTCCAACTTGAGTTCGGCGGGCACGGTTGCCTCCTGGGTGGAGGTGCTGGGGATCAGGTGTGCGTGATCAGGTAGGTCGGGCCCTCGCCGCGCCGGGCTCGTTCGATGGCGTCGAGGCGGGCGAAGGCGCGCGGCGCCATCAGCTCCTGCCAGGTCGCGAGGTCGTGGACGGCCCACATGTCGTGCTCTGCGGGATCGAGTCGGATCCGGCCGAGCTGGTCGGCGGTCAGCTGGCCTCCGTCGAAGATGAGCCCCACCTTGTTCAGCGGCAGGCGCGGCCCGGCGTGCAGGAAGTGCGTCAGGAGCAGCTTCGGCGTTTCCAGACCGAGTTGGAGGCCCGTCTCCTCGACCGCCTCTCGCCGTGCTGTCTGCAGCGGGTCCTCGCCTCGGGCGTCCAAGTTGCCGCCCGGGAACTGCCAGAGTCTCGAGCCGTAGACCGAGCGGAGCTGGACCGGCCGGTCGTGTTCGTCGCGGATGTACAGGCAGCCGTACACCGTGTGGTGGGGGACGGTCTGCGCGTACTGCGTGGGCGTCATCGGCATGGGGCGGCCGGCCCGGGCAGGGCGGTGGTCGAATGCGAGGGCGAGCACGCCGAGGGCTTCCTTGGCCGGCGGGTAGATGCTGCGGAGGTTGGCGAGCAGCTCTCCGGGCGGCCCGTCCGGGTCGATGCGCACGGTGTCCTCCGAGCTGAGCAGATCCTCGAAGGAGTGGTACGGGGTGATCCGCTTAACGATGACGTCGAGTTCCCGCCCGGTGTCCCGGTCGTGGAAGACGACCGTGTCACCGACTGCGACGGCGCGCTTCTGCGGGGTGGCCACCCTCACTTCGATCGTCTTGCGGCCTGCTTCCACTTGGCGGTAGTACCGCCCGAGCAGGTGCATGTGGTGCTCTTGTGGTTCACCTCCGGTCGCCGGACTCGGGACGGCTGGGATCGCCTGCTGGGTGTCGTCAGGCACACGTGCCTCCGTTCGATGCGTTCCGTCCGTCGCGGTCTTGGGATCCCAACCGGGCCAGGGTCCGGTGGCCGCGCTCCTGTGTTTCGGATCGGCGTGGGTGGCGATGAAGTGGACGAGGATGCCAGCGCGCTACGGCAGTTCGATCGGTCCGTAGCGCGCGTGCGGCTCCTGCCGCATCAACGCGTCGTACCGGTCCGCTACCGAGAAGTGCCAGAACTCGGTTCGGTAGTTCGTAAAACCTGCGTTCTCCATGGCATTGAGCAGCAGCATGCGGTGGTGGCGCGCACGATCGCTGACGTTCGGGGCGTGAGTGAAGCAGGCACCGTCGCTCTCCTCGGGGGAGGCATTGACGCGGGTACCGAGGTCGAGTTCGTGACCGTCCTGGTCGGCGAGGGTTACGTCCACGGCCGCGCCCGCGGAGTGGGGCGCGATCTCCGGTGGTGATACGTACCGGCTGGCAGCCTGGTACAGCTGCTCAGCTGTCCAGCCGTGGTGAGCGGCGGCCAACTCGTCCCGGTACTCGGTGAAGTAGCGCTGCTGTAGAGCCAGCGGCCGATAACCCTCGATGAACAGCAGGTCGGTGCCAGCGGGCAGGAGCGAGCGGGCGTGCTCCAGCCGGGCTAGGACGCCCTCGCGGACGTGGGCGAACGCGCCCAGCGGATCTTGCTTGCGGGGATCGACGCGGAAGCTGTGGTCACGCACGTCGACGAGCGGCTCCCCGCACTCGCGCACCGGGATCGCGGCGACCTGCGGATCGGACATCAACACCAGACTGCTCATCGAGTCTCCCTGCGACGGCTTGCACTGCGGCGGCGGGGTTGGGGAGGCAGAGGCCAGGTCGGTTTCGCCCACGATTCGCGCGATGGTGTCCTGCAGCGTGCTGTCGGCCGGGATCACGGTCTCCAGACCGCCGGGCAGCAGATCCAGCTCGCGGTACCAGGAGGCGAGGTGGCTGTCGGTGACTTGCGCCAGGTACGCGGCATCCGCCTTCGACGCGTGTCGGACAAACGTCGATTCCAGCGGCACGTCCAGGTAGTAGCAGCAGGAGACGCCGCGGTGGTCCCGTACCAGAGACGTGATCATGTGGCTGTAGCGATCGGCGTACAGGATCCCCTCAAGCACCACGTGAAAGCCGGCGTTCAGTGCTTCGCGTGCGATCCTGCCCAGCAGGGCGATGTTGGCGCCGCGCGCGGTGTCGTGTTCCTTGAGCACGTTCCGGCGGATCACGTCCTGGCCCACGATCGCGATACCGCGGCCGTAGTGATCTCGCAGGCCCTGGGCCACGCTTGACTTGCCTGACGCCGAGTTGCCGCGGATCACCACCAGGCGGGTGTCCTCACGGCCGGCCGCAGTTGCAGTGGGCACACGACGGTGTGCGCCGCTCGGTGTGCCGGTCATGCGGGCCATCCCGTCTCGCTGTACAGGTCCCCGTTCTGGATCTTTGCGATGGCTTGGCGGGTGTAGGAAACGAGGTTGTCGGGCAGCGCGGCGGGGTCCCAGAACTTCCACTGGGTGCACTTGTCCGGCTCGCGCAGTTCCGGCTCGCCGCTCCAGGCGCGGGCGCGGAAGAACAGGCTCATGCGGGGCCGGTCCCCGGTCTTGTCGATGTGATGGACGACGTGGACGAGTTCGACGTCCTGGCGCTCGATGTGCAGGCCGGCTTCCTCCCGTGCCTCCCTGATCAGGCAGGTGATGGCGCTCTCCTGCTCGCAGTGGCCGGCCAGGACGTGCCAGGTGGACGGCGCGAACGCGGAGTCGGGGTGGCGCAGCCCGAGCAGCACCGTCCCGTCGGGCCGCTCCTGGTAGAGGTGGACGCCAATGACGTTGAGGACCGTGCCGTGCGGCGCAGCTGGGCGGCGCTCGTGCGATGAGAGCCCGCTCCGCGACGCAGTGCTGGGAGCGCTGGCCGGGCGGCTGGCGGCGTGGCGCCGTACGAGGTCGCTGGTGGTGTCTGCGATGCGCAGGCGGTGGAGGTCGTCGGGGGCGAACCAGGCCAGCATCACCCCCTCCGTCAGGCGGAGGTCGCGGGGGTCGCCGTTCCAGCGGCCGGCGTAGATGGCGATGGGCACGGTCGCGCCGACGTCGTCGGAGGCGTACTCAGTGCCGAACGGTGTCAGGTCGGCGATGTCGAGGCTGGCTTCCTCGGCCAGTTCGCGCCGCACGGTGTGTTCCAGGGTGGCGTCCTGGGGCTCTCGGCCGCCGCCAAGCAGGGACCACATGCCCGGCTCCCAGATCCGGCCGGGGAAGTAGTCGCGCAGGTGGAGCAGGTACTCGCCGCGGTCGTTGTAGATCAGGGCGGAGGCGTTGGCCCTCTCCGGTTCGGTCTCCGGCGTGAGCTTGAGCAGCTTCTCGCGCAGGGAGGGGGAGGTCACCCTGTCCACGGGCCGCCACTCGATGCCGCCGACCTCTTCTTCCTGCAGCACCACCGGCGCCTCGGCCGCGGTGTGCAGGCGGAAGAGGAACCGGAGGTCGAAGTGCTGGTGGCCGGGTTCGCCTTTGCCCGGGTGGGCCTCGATGTCGTGGATGTCGATGTCGAACGGCACAGTCTCGTAGCCGGGCCACGGTGCCACGGCCTGCGGCGGGATGCCGGTCTCCTCGTGCAGCTCCCGAAGCGCCGCCGCTGCCAGGGACTCATCCTCGGGCTCGGCGTGTCCACCGGGAGCGAGAACCTTCCCGCTCGCCAGGTGCAGCACGTGCAGGACACGGCCGAGCGGGTCGACAACGACCGCGCCGCAGGTGACGTGTCCGGTGAAGGTGGAGCGGCTGGCGATGTCAGTGGGACGGTCGAGGGCGGCCAGGAGTCCGCCGAGCTGGTCGCGCTCGTGAGGGTGGCGAGCGAGGTAGGTCTCGACGGTGGTGCGGATGTGGTCGTGCGACAACGGCATGGGGCTACCTCAGAGGGGCGTGGAGCGGGACGTGTTGAGGCGGGGTGCTCGTTCGGGTCAGGTCAGCCGCATCCCCTCCGCCGGGATCTCCTCGATGGCGGCGGGGCGAGCGGTGGGCAGGCCCCATCGCTCTCGTGCCGTATCCGCCGCGAGCTGGGCTTGCCGCGCGCCGGGCGGGCCCCAGCCCAGCAGGGCGGCTGTCTGTGCGGGGGTGGCGAGCAGGCGGGCGAAGGGG
>NZ_POUC01000364.1 GCF_002891435.1 Streptomyces cahuitamycinicus | reverse complement strand
ACCCCGACCACACCCCGTAATCTGTCCTGCATGGCAGAGCCAGCCGTGAAGATCCCGGACGCGAAGGTCGCGCTGTCGACGGCCTCGGTCTACCCGGAGTCGACGGCCACGGCCTTCGAGATCGCCGCGCGCCTCGGCTACGACGGAGTCGAGGTCATGGTCTGGACCGACCCGGTCAGCCAGGACATCGAGGCCCTGCGCAGACTCAGCGACTACCACCGGATCCCGATCCTGGCCGTGCACGCCCCCTGCCTGCTCATCACGCAGCGCGTCTGGTCCACGGACCCGTGGACCAAACTCCAGCGGGCCCGCGCGGCGGCCGAGAAGCTCGACGCGAGCACCGTCGTCGTCCACCCCCCGTTCCGCTGGCAGCGCCAGTACGCCCGGGACTTCGTCACCGGCATCTGGCGCATGGCGAACGAGACGGACGTACGGTTCGCCGTCGAGAACATGTACCCCTGGCGCTACCGCGACCGCGAGATGCTCGCCTACGCCCCCGACTGGGACGTCACGAAGGACGACTACCGGCACTTCACGATCGATCTCAGCCACACCGCGACGGCCCGCTCCGACGCGCTGGACATGGTCGACCGCATGGGGGACCGTCTCGGCCACGTGCACCTCGCCGACGGCCGGGGCTCCGCCAAGGACGAGCATCTGGTGCCCGGCCGCGGCACGCAGCCCTGCGCCGAGGTGCTGGAGCGGCTCGCCCTGACCGGCTTCGACGGGCACGTCGTCATCGAGGTCAACACCCGCCGCGCCATGTCGAGCGCGGAGCGCGAGGCCGATCTGGCGGAGGCCCTGGCCTTCACCCGCCTGCATCTGGCCTCGGCGGCGAAGGTGCCGCGGCGATGAACGGCGGGCCCCCGGCCGGCGGGCCCGGCACCACCGCCCGCCGCCGCGGCCGCCCCCCGCGCACGGAGTCGGCGGACACCCGCGACCGCATCCTGACCGCCGCCCGCGACGAGTTCTCCGAGCACGGCTACGAGAAGACCTCCGTCCGCGGCATCGCCAAGTCCGCCGGCGTGGACCCGGCTCTCGTGCACCACTACTTCGGCACCAAGGAGCAGGTCTTCGAGGCGGCGATCACCCAGTCCTTCGGGCCCGCCCTGCAGGCCCCGAAGGCCGTCGAGGAAGGCCCGCTCGACGGGGTGGGGGAGCGCCTGGCGCGCTTCTTCTTCGGAGTCTGGGAAAACCCGGCGACCCGCGCGCCCCTGCTCGCCGTCGTCCGGTCCGCCGTCACCAACGAGACAGCGGCCGCCGTCTTCCGGCGGATCATCGCCACCCAGGTGCTGCGCCGCATCGCCGTACGGCTGGAGCTGCCGGACGCCGAGCTGCGCGCCGAGCTCGCCGCCGCCCAGCTCGTCGGCACCGCGATCCTGCGGTACGTCATCAAGGTCGAGCCCCTGGCCTCGGCGGACCCTGAGCAGGTCATCGCGCGGCTGGCCCCGGTCGTCCAGGGACATCTGACCGATCCGTGAGGCGTACGCCCGCCGTCGTCCGAGACAGGCATCCCGCATTCCGGACTCCTTGTCCCGCCCACTGGATGACCGGCGTACGCTCGGTAGCAGTCAGAAATCCCGAATCCTCTGACGCCGCCAGTAGAAGGAGCGAGCGACGATGCCCGAGCTGAGGTCCCGCACAGTCACCCACGGCCGCAACATGGCGGGTGCACGCGCCCTGATGCGCGCCTCCGGTGTACCGGGTGCGGACATCGGCCGCAAGCCGATCATCGCGGTCGCCAACAGCTTCACCGAGTTCGTGCCCGGCCACACCCATCTGGCGCCCGTCGGCCGGATCGTCAGCGAGGCGGTCGTCGCGGCCGGCGGCATCCCGCGCGAGTTCAACACCATCGCCGTCGACGACGGCATCGCCATGGGCCACGGCGGCATGCTCTACTCCCTGCCCTCCCGCGACCTGATCGCGGACAGCGTGGAGTACATGGTCGAGGCGCACTGCGCCGACGCCCTCATCTGCATCTCCAACTGCGACAAGATCACCCCGGGCATGCTGAACGCCGCCCTGCGGCTGAACATCCCGACGGTCTTCGTCTCCGGCGGCCCCATGGAGTCCGGCCGCGCCACCCTGGTCGACGGCACGGTCCGTACCCTCGACCTGGTCGACGCGATCTCCGACGCCGTCAACGACAAGATCTCGGACGAGGACATCCTCCGCATCGAGGAGAACGCCTGTCCGACCTGCGGCTCCTGCTCCGGCATGTTCACCGCCAACTCGATGAACTGCCTGACCGAGGCCATCGGCCTCTCCCTCCCGGGCAACGGCTCGGTCCTGGCCACGCACACCGCCCGCAAGGCGCTGTACGAGGACGCCGCCCGCACGGTCATGGACATCACCCGCCGCTACTACGAGCAGGACGACGAGACGGTCCTGCCCCGCAGCGTGGCCTCCGTCGCCGCCTTCGAGAACGCCATGGCGCTCGACATCGCCATGGGCGGCTCGACCAACACGATCCTGCACCTGCTGGCCGCCGCCCAGGAGGCGGGCGTCCCCTTCGGCCTCGACGAGATCAACGCCGTCTCGCGCCGCGTGCCCTGCCTCGCCAAGGTCGCCCCGAACGTCGCCAAGGACCGCACGTACTACATGGAGGACGTGCACCGCGCCGGCGGCATCCCCGCCCTGCTCGGCGAGCTGCACCGGGCCGGCCTGCTCAACGAGGACGTGTACTCGGTGCACAGCCCGTCCCTCGCCGACTGGCTGAAGACCTGGGACGTGCGCGGCGGCTCCCCGTCCGCGAAGGCGGTCGACCTGTGGCACGCGGCCCCCGGCTGCGTCCGCTCCGCCGAGGCCTTCTCCCAGTCCGAGCGCTGGGAGGCCCTGGACGAGGACGCCGAGGGCGGCTGCATCCGCTCCGCCGAGCACGCCTACTCCAAGGACGGCGGCCTCGCCGTCCTCAAGGGCAACCTGGCCGTGGACGGCTGCGTCGTGAAGACGGCCGGTGTCGACGAGTCCATCTGGACCTTCGAGGGCCCGGCGGTCGTCTGCGAGTCGCAGGAGGAGGCCGTCCAGAAGATCCTCACCCAGCAGGTCAAGGACGGCGACGTCGTCGTCATCCGCTACGAGGGCCCCAAGGGCGGCCCCGGCATGCAGGAGATGCTCTACCCGACCTCGTACCTGAAGGGCCGCGGCCTCGGGAAGACCTGCGCGCTCGTCACGGACGGCCGCTTCTCCGGCGGCACCTCCGGCCTCTCCATCGGCCATGCCTCGCCCGAGGCGGCCGCGGGCGGCACCATCGCCCTGGTCGAGGACGGCGACCGGATCCGCATCGACATCCCGAACCGCTCCATCGAGCTGCTGGTGGACGACGCCGAGCTGGCCCGCCGCGACCAGGCGCTGAACGGCGTGTACGCCCCGAAGAACCGCGACCGCAAGGTCTCGGCGGCGCTGCGGGCCTATGCGGCGATGGCGACCAGCGCGGACAAGGGCGCGGTGCGGGACGTGTCGAAGCTGGGCTGATCCTTCTCGCACCGAGGGCCGTCTCCCCCCGCCGGGGGGGGCGGCCCTTGCGCATGCGTGCGGGCCGCCGGGTCGCGCGGGGGCCCTTGCGCATGGGTGCGGGCCATCAGGCCGCCGGGTCGCGTGGGGGCCCTTGTGCATGCCTGCCGGCTACCAGGCCGCCGGGTCGCGCCCGTTCACGGCGAAGACCGTCCCGTCCGGCGCGCTGGCGTAGACCCGGCCGCCGACGATCACGGGCTCGGGCAGCACGGCCGGAATCCGGTCCGACCGCTCGCCCAGCCGGGCAGACGTCTGCCCGGCCGGCTTCCCGCGCCGCGCGTCGACGGCGAGCAGCCGCCCGTCCGACGCGGTCACGTACACGTGCCGGTCACCGGCGACCGGCGTGGATCCCCGCATCATGCCCGTCTCCAGCTGCCAGAGCCGCTCACGTGCCTGAAGATCGACGGCCACCAACGATCCCCCCGTCCCCATGAGATAGGCCGTGTTCCCCCGCACGGCGCCATGGGCCTGCTGGAGTGGGAAGGCGAGGGGCACCCGCCGGGTCTCACCGGTCCCCGGGGTGTAGCGGACGACGGCCCGCGCATCGCCGTGCACCGCGTCCTGGGAGAGGAGGAACACCGATCCGTCCGTCGCGCCGAAGGGCTTCAGCGTCCCGTCGAGCCGGGTGTCCGACCGTACGTCACCCGTCTGCGGATCCACCACGGTGAGCCGGGTGCTCTGGCCGTCCCCCGACGCGCTGGTGGCGTACGCCAGCGGGTCACCGGTGAACGCGGCGATGTACGGCACGTCATGGCCGGGGATCCGGTGGCTCCACCGCGGGTCACCGGAGGCGCCGTCCACGCCGGTGACCTTCCCGTCGGCACCCGTGACCAGGAGCATGCCCCCGGCGGGCACGGCGCTGCCGGCCCCGGACATGTCCCGCTGCCAGCGCACTCCGCCCGAGGCCGGGTCGAGAGCCTCCAGGTGACGCCCCCGGTCCGCCGAGGGCTGCACGAGTCCACCCGCCAGCACCGGCGGTTCCTTCCGGGTCCCCTTGCCGACGGGGTGCCGCCACAGCAGGCGCCCGTCGGACGGATCCAGGGCGAAGACCAGCCCGGGCGTGGCACAGAGCAGCCGTCCGGCCCCGTGGGAGCACAGGGGTGCGCTGTCCTCGCCCGCCGGTGTCGTCTGCCACCCGCTGAACGCGGCTGACGTGGTCCGCGGGGAGGCGGGCTGCGGTGAGCCGCCGTCGCCGTCGAGCAAGGGGAGCGAGATCAGAGCACCGACGACGGCCAGGCCGAACGCCCCGGCTCCGAGGACCGCCCGACTGCCGAGCCGCCGTCCCCCGCCACGGACGGCCTTCACCGCGCGACCGGTTTCCACCGCACTGGTGGCTTCCACCGCACTGGCGGGCCTCCCGGCCGGCGGCCACGAACGTTCGGTGTCCCCGGTCCGCTGAGCCGGTATGAACGTCTGCGTGTCGTACGAAGCCGCGACGGATCGCAGCTCCCGCATCAACTCGTCGGGCGTCGGTCGCTCCTCGGGCTCCTTCGCGAGACACCGCAGCACCAGCGGCGCGACCTCGTCCGGCACACCGGTCAGGTCGGGCTCGTCGTGCACCACCTGATAGGCGACGATGTACGGGCTGTCGGAGTCGAACGGCCCTTGTCCCGTGGCGGCGTGCACCATCACCGACCCGAGCGCGAAGATGTCGGCGGCCGGACCCACCTCGCGCGGGCGCCGGAACTGCTCGGGCGCCATGAAGGGCGGGGTGCCGATCAACCTCCCGGTCTCGGTGCGCAGTTCGCTGTCCAGCGGCCGGGAGATACCGAAGTCGATGACCTTCGGCCCGTCGTCGGCGAGCAGGACGTTGCTCGGTTTCAGATCCCGGTGGACGACCCCGGCTCGATGGATGTCACGCAGCGCCTCGGCCAAGCCCGCCATCAGGCGCCGCAACTGGGCCGGATCCATGGGGCCGTTCCGCTTGACCTGTTCGGACAAGGTCGGCCCCGGAATGAACAGCGTGGCCATCCAGGGCCGTTCGCTGTCCGGGTCGGCGTCGACGACGGGTGCCGTGAAGGCACCGCTCACCCTCCGCGCCGCCGCCACCTCCTGCCGGAAACGGTCCCTGAAGTCGGGGTCCTTGGCGAACTGGGCGTGTACGACCTTCACCGCGAGCTTCATCCCGGAGGTGCTCCGGGCCAGATGCACGACCCCCATGCCGCCCGAGCCCAGACAGGACTCCAGACGGTAGTGACCGGCGTGTTCGGGAAGTTCCGCTTCCGCGCCCGCTCCGGCGTTCCGCTGTGGCGCCATGGGACCACCCCCGTGCTGTTCGTCCGCGCGCGCGACGCACGGAGCCTAGTCGAAGACCCGTACGGGACGGAGGCGGCTTGCCAGCCTCCACGTTCGAGTCGCGCACATGTGTTTCATGGTGTGATTCGGGGGAATCAACGGGACCCCATGGCAGTCATGGGAATCAACGGGGGAGAACTTCATGTCAGTCGACCATGTCGAGGAACTCGAAGGCAGAGGCGAGGGAGAGGCCGTCACCATGGCGGCGTCGGCCCTGCGCTCGTACGCAGTCGCCCCGGGCGTCCGCCTGAACGTCCGCAGCGGCCCCGGCACCGGTTACGCCGTCGTCCGCGTGCTGCCCGAGGGAGCCAGGGTCACCATCTTCTGCCAGCGGCCCGGCACCACGGTGTCGGGCCCGTACGGCAGCTCGAACATCTGGGACAACATCGACGACGGCGAGTACGTCTCGGACGCCTACGTGAAGACGGGCAGCGACGGCTACGTCCGCCCGCGCTGCTCCTGATCCGCCTCTCGCTGCGGTTAGGGGGCCTCTGACGGATCTCGGCCCCTAGCCCGCCCGGAGCCCGCGCCCGGCAAGGGTCATAATCGACCCGTGAGTGCAGACGGCAGCACCCCAGCCGCCCCCGCGGGCTCCAGGGCCGAGGCCCCCGGTCCACGCCCCGAGCCCCTGCGCTTCTTCGGCACGACCTGGCTGGAGCACGACAACGGCTACACCGGGCGCCGCATCGCCGTGGCCGTCGGTTCCCTGGCCGCCGCCGTCGCCTCCTGCCTCGTGCTCCGCCTCGCCTACCAAGGCCTCCAGATCGCCGCGATCGGCGGCTTCGTCACGGTCCTCATGGTCGCGATGTTCGCGATCTGCAGCGCGATGGCCTTCCGCCACACCTGGGGCGGCTACACCCGCCGCCCCGACCCGGAGCGCCAGGCCTCCCTGCGCGGCCTCCTGACCGTGGGCTTCGTCGGCTCCCTGCTCGCCTACTTCTTCCGCTCCCTCACCGAGGCCCCCGGCGAGAAGCTCCACCGCGAGGAGTACGAAGAAGCCCGCAAGCAGTACGAGAAGCGCACGACCCGCCGCTCGGGCAACCCGAGGAACCGCCGCCGCGCGTAGCCCGGCCGCCCACTCGGTCGCCTACTCCGCCGCCACGATGCGCTCGACCGCCGCCGTCACCAGCTGTTCGCGCTCCGCCTCGGTGAAGACGTCCGGCAGGGTGAGCTGCTCGACGATCAGCCAGTTCAGGGCCAGCATCAGCAGCTTGACGGCCAGGGCGTCGCCGGGGAGCCCGGAAGCTTCGTGGTAGGCGACGTTGGCCTCGACATCGGCGCGGACCCGCTCGGTGAGGACCTTGCGCAGTTCGGGGCGGCGGGTGGCCTCCAGGCGCAGTTCGAGCAGGGCGAGGTAGCCGGTGCGGAAAGCGGCGACGCGGCAGACGAGCTCCCGCATCAGCACCGCGTAGGTTTCCCGGTCCCGGCCCGCTGCCCGCTGGCGCGCGATCGTCGCCTCGTCGGGCTGGAGCCGTTCGTAGACACGGGCACCGGCCTGGGTGAGCAGGTCGTCCCGGCTGGCGAAGTAGTTCGAGGCGGTCCCGACCGGTACCGCGGCCTCGGCGTCCACCGCCCGGAACGTCAGACCCCGTGCGCCCTCCTCGGCCAGTACCTCGATCGCCGCATCGACGAGGGCGGCGCGCCGCTGATCGTTCCGTCTCACCATTGACACCACTCCAGCTGTAGTACTAACTTCAAACCACTTCAGAGACAGTACTACGTTCGGAGTGCCATATGCGCAAGCTCGTGTACTACATCGCGGTCACGCTCGACGGCCGCATCGCCGGCCCCACGGGCGAGTACGACTTCTTCCCCGCCGGCACCGAACAGCAGAGCGCCGCCTACAGCGCCTGGGCCAACACCCTGTACCCCGAGACCGTCCCGACCGCCTACCGTGCCGCCGCAGGCCTCGCCGACGTACCCAACCGGCACTTCGACACCGTCGTCATGGGCGCCGGCACCTACCGCGCCCCCCTCGACCACGGGGTCACCAGCCCCTACGCACACCTGCGCCAGTACGTGGTCTCCGGCACGCTCGGGCAGCACGACGCCGACCCGGCCGTCACCGTCGTTCCGGGCGACCCGCTCACCCTCGTCCGCGAACTGAAGCGGGAGGAGGACACCGGCCTGAACATCTGGCTCTGCGGCGGGGGCAAGCTCGCCGGAGCCCTCCTGCCCGAGGTCGACGAACTGGTCGTCAAGAACTACCCGGTGGTCGCCGGCGCCGGAACCCCGGCCTTCGACGGAACGTTCGACCCCACCGTCTTCGATGTCGCCGAGCGCACCGCCTTCCCCAACGACGTCACCCTCACGCGCCTCACCCGCCGCTAGAGCCCGCGTCGCACCGCACCGCCCGGCTTGATCTCACCGAACTCTCACCGCGCCCCATCC
>NZ_POUC01000363.1 GCF_002891435.1 Streptomyces cahuitamycinicus | reverse complement strand
GCGGGGGCCTGCGCGGCGACCGGCGGCGGCGTGTGCTCGGCCGCCGGATGCGACCGCGCCGCCTGCTCCGGTCGGGGTGCCTGCTCCGCCGGACGCGGCTGCCCCTGCTGCTCCGGGCGGCCCGCCTGGTCCGTACGCGACGCCGGGTCGGGTGGCGTGCCGAGCTTGCGGCGCCGCCCCGATCCACCCGACTGGTGCGGGGGAGGCGTCGCCGTCTGCTGCGGGTACGGGACGGACTGCGGGGCGGGCACGGCCGAGGGCTGCTGGACCTGGAGCGCCTGCCGGTTGAACGGCACGCCCTGGCCCAGCGTCCGCACGCTGATGGCCCGTCCCTGCGTCGAGTTCGGGTCGACGGGCGCAGCGGCCTCGGCGGGCAACGGCTGAGCCGCCCGCGGCGAGCCCTCCGGCGGCAGCGGGGTGCCCGGCGCGGGCGTGTGCTGTTGCGGGGCCCGGGGCGGCGTGCCGTTCGAAGGCGCGGGGTGTGCGGCACCGGCCCCCGACGTGGCGTCGGGCCAGGGCTGGGCACCGGGCTGCCGGGCGTCAGGCTGGGGTGCCGCGGTTCCCTGAGTGGGTGTGCCCTGGGGCGGCGTGCCCTGCCCGGGAGCGGCCTCAGCGGGGAGCGGCCCTGCGGCGGGCTGCTGACCCGGTGCGGCGACGCCCTGCTGCGGCACGGGCTGGGCCGGGGCGGCGGGCTGCACTGCCTGCCCCGGCAGGGCCGCCTGCACACTCTGCCCCAGGCCGCCCGGAGCGGGGACGGACACGCCCTGCGGGGCGTTCACGTGGGGGACGGCCCCCTGCGCCGGACCCGGCACTCCCTGCGGCGGCACGGCCGCATCCGGCGCACCGGGGGGAGGGGCGACGCCGGCCTGGACGGGAGCGCCCGGCACGGAACCGGAAGGCACCGAACCCGCAGGCACGGGACCCGCAGGCACGGGACCTGTAGGGGGGGAACCAGCGGGCACGGGAACCGTCGGAACGGAACCGGCAGGCACCGGACCCGTCTGGTCGGTGCTCACCGGCACCTGCGCTCCGGCCCCCTCGGCCGGCTGCGGCGCGGCGACGGCCCGTCGCCGGCGGCCGGTCGGCGCGCTGGTCGGATGCGGCTGCGGCGGTGTGTGATCGGCGGACTGGTCGTGCGGGACGGCGTCGTGCCGCCCCTCCTCCACCGGCCCGGCACCGGCGGCAGCCGCACCGGGGACCGCCACGGCGCCGTGCTCCGGAACCGGCACCTGCCCCGGAACCGGCACCTGCCCCTGAGCGTGCACCACACCCGGCGCATCCGCGGGCCCGTCGGCGACCTGCTGCCCTGGTTCGGCCGGAACCTCCTGCTGGGCCTGGGCCTGGGCCTGGGCCGGGGCCGGGACCTGATCCGCCTCTGCCGGCGGCAGCGCGAACACCGGACGCGGCCCGGCCGCCTCCTGAGCCGCCGCCGCCCGCTCGTTGGCGGCGGCCAGCGCACGCCGCCGGCGCCCTGTCGGCTGCTGGGACTGCCCCTGAGCCGCCTCGGACGGGCCGGCGGCCCCACCACCGGACGACAGCGCGGGCCGTCCGGACGGCAGCGCGGCCTGCTCACCGGCTTCACTCCGGCCCCGCTGCCCGGACGACCCGGGCACACCCTGCGGCGGCACGGTCCCGCCGAGCCCTGTGTTCGAGGCGGCTGCACCCGCCGCATGCTCGGCGGCCGTCATCACGGCCCCCTCGGCGACACCCTGGACGGCGCTGCCGACGGCATCGGTACCGGCGTCCTCGGCCGCGCGCCGCCGTCGCCCGGTACCGCCCGACGCGCCGCCCTCACCGGACGCCTGCGCCGGAAGGGCCGCCTGCTCCCGGTCGGCCCGGCGCCTGCGCCGCCCGGTGGGCGCGGCCCCGTCGGCTCCGGGACCACCGGCGGCCTCGCCCTCACCACCCGGAACGTCTCCGTCCAGGAAGGCGTCGGTGGTGGCCCGCCGCGCCCGGCGCCGCCCCCCACCGGACGTCTGCCCGGCGGGGTCGACGGCAGCGGGGTCGAGGGCAGCCGGGTCGACGAGAGCCGGGTCGACGAGAGCGAGCGCGGCGGACTCGTCCACCGGCTGGACGGCGACCGCTCCGGCCCCGCCCCCGATCGGCACCTCGAGGACGTACGCGCTCCCGCTCATCCCGGGTACGTCGTGCGTCTGCAGCACACCGCCGTGGGCCCGGACGATCCCGCGCACGATCGGCTCGTGCACGGTGTCACCACCGGCGTACGGCCCGCGCACCTCGATACGGACGACCTCGCCGCGCTGCGCCGCCGCCACCACGACGGTGTTGTCCAGGTAACCGCCCGCCGACACGGGCGTGTTGCCGGTCGCGTCGACCCCCGCCACGTCCGCGACGAGATGCGCGAGAGCGGTCGCGAGCAGCCGGGGGTCGACCTCGGCCTCGATGGGCGGCGCGTGCACGGCGAACTGCACCCGTCCGGGCCCGATCAGCTCGACGGCCCCGTCCACCCCGGCGGCGACGACGGCGTCAAGCATCACTTTCGTACGGGAGACGTCCTCGCTGCCCGCGTCGAGCCGCTGGTACCCGAGGACGTTGTCGATCAGTGTCGTGATGCGCGCATAGCCCGCCGACAGGTGGTGCAGCACCTGGTTGGCCTCGGGCCACAGCTGCCCGGCGTCGTCGGCGGCCAGCGCGGCCAGCTCGCGGCGCAGCTCGTCCAGCGGGCCGCGCAGCGACCGGCCGAGCAGGGTCAGCAACTGCTCGTGGCGGGCGGCGAGCGCCTCGAAACGGTCCTTCTCCCGCTCCCCGAGGGCGGCGTACCGGTCCTCGTTGGCGGCGAGCTCCTCGGCGTGCCGCTCGGTGAGCTCCTCCACTTCGGTGACGTGCTGCTGGCGCAGCGCGGTGAGCTCGGAGGCGTGCTCCTCGGCGATCCGCTCCAGTTCCTCGGCGTGGCGCTTGTCCGCCGCCTCCTTCTCCTCGACGACGGCGTCGTACGGCCGCCGGTCGGTGAAGGTCATCACGGCGCCGACGAGCTGGTCGCCGTCGCGCACGGGTGCGGTCGTCAGGTCGACCGGTACCTTGCCGCCGTCCTTGGCGTACAGCACCTGGCTGCGCACCCGGTGCTTGCGCCCGGAACGCAGGGTGTCGGCGAGCGCCGACTCGTCGTACGGGAAGGGCGAGCCGTCGGCGCGCGAGTGCAGCACGAGGTCGTGCAGTTCGCGCCCGCCGAGATCGCTGGCCCGGAATCCCAGTATCTGGGCGGCGGCCGGATTGACGAGCACGATCCGCCCGTCGGTGTCGGTCCCGACGACGCCCTCGGACGCGGCCCGCAGGATCATCTCGGTCTGCCGCTGCGACCGCGCGAGCTCGGCCTCGGTGTCCACGGTCCCGGTCAGGTCCCTCACGACGAGCATGAGCAGCTCGTCACCGCTGTACCCGTAACCGTCGTAGGCCTGCTGCCCGTTCTCCAGATTCGCACTGGTGACCTCGACGGGGAACTCGGTCCCGTCGGTCCTGCGCGCGATCATCCGGGTCGGCTTGGTCCGGGCATGCGGATCGAGGTGCTCCGGCCGCCGCATGGAGCCGGGAATGAGCTTGGAGTCGAACTGCGGCAGCAGATCGAGCAGCCCGCGCCCCACCAGAGCCGTCCCCGGAGTCTCGAAGGCCTCCAGGGCGATGGTGTTGGCGTTGACGACCGTGCCGTTGGCGTTGACCAGCACCAACGCGTCCGGAAGCGCGTCCAGTATGGCTGCGAGGCGAGCAGCGCCTCGGGATGGCCTGCTGCTCACGAGACGCTTCCTCCCTGTTACCGCACCTTGCCGACCGCTCGGGCCATCTTGCCAACCGTCCCGCGGCGTGTCACGCGAGGGAGTCTAAGGGCTGCGGTTGCGCTCGCGACGCCGGATGAGAGCGAGGTCCCACGAGGAAGTGACCCCGAACTGACGACCGAGTAACCGCCAAACGCCCGTCCTCCTGCGATGACGTCGCGGGACCTTCGCGGGACCTTTACGACGACGGCGTTTCTGTACCTTTTGGCCAGACTGGCGTGATGAGGGCGGAGAGTGGCGCAGAAGAAGGCGCCGGTACGGGCCCGCCCTCTGTGCCCGCACCCGAGCCGACGGGCGGCTCAGGCCCTGGCGCCTCGTTCGCCGCCCACACCCGGCAGGAGCGGCACGAGCCGGTCCCAGCGGGAGATCTGGCAGCCGTCACGGCGGTCGTACGTGGCGTCGACGGGCCGCCCTTCCCAGGTGCCCGTGACGTGCGCGGTGGCCGGGCCTCCGTACTGCATGGTGCAGAAGCCGCCTTCCGGGGCGGGTGCGAAGACGTCCTGCCCCCACCGCGTGTCCCGCTCCAGGGCGGCACAGGCGCCGCGCGGGTCGGGGTGGCTGCCGCCGTCGGGGCCGCAGTACAGCTCGAACGTTCCGTCGGCTCCGGGGCCGGCGTTCCGCACGGTGACGGTGAGGTGATCGCGGTCAGGGCCGCCGCCGAGCCCGGCCGGGGACAGCAGACCGGTTCCGTCGGCCTGGGCATACGCGGCAGGGGGGACCGCGGTCAGCGACCCGGCGGCGGCAACGAAGGCGGCGGCACCGACGAGGAGGCGCCGCAGGACGGGGCGGGCGGTGGCCCGGGGAGTGGCACGCAACATGCCTGACTAACGCGCAGCGGCCCAGGACGTTGCGCGCGGCCACGCGAGCGGGGGCACGCACGGGCCTGACAAGGCCTTTGCCCTGCGCCCTTCCCGCCTAGTACCGTGGGGGTCGATTGGTGACAGCACGCTCGACTGTGTCATCATCGGCACGCAGCGCTCGCGCTCGCGCGGGAGTGATGCTGGAGGCGTCGCCTAGTCCGGTCTATGGCGCCGCACTGCTAATGCGGTTTGGGCCTTCAAGCCCATCGAGGGTTCAAATCCCTCCGCCTCCGCACTCGATCACGAAGCCCCGGTCACCCGACCGGGGCTTCGCTGTCGTTGCCTTCCGGAAGGGTGGCCGGAAGTGCCGTTTCCGCAGCTCACAAGGGGTACGGCTAACGGATTTCACATGGCGGCGGCAGTCATGTAATGTTCTTCCTGTCGCCGCGAGCGAGCCGAAAGGCCCGAGAGCGGCGAAAAAAACAGAACAAGCACTCGTAGCTTAACGGATAGAGCATCTGACTACGGATCAGAAGGTTGCAGGTTCGAATCCTGCCGAGTGCACAGCACGTCAGAGGCCCTGTGGAGTGATCTACAGGGCCTCTGACGTTGGCCTTGACGGCGCTGGGTAACGGCAACCGGTTCAGTGTCTGGTCTCGCCCGCCCCGTCGCCGACCAAGTGGACGATCTGCCGCTCTGTCACCCTCCCCGGCGCAGCGGCTGGCCACCCAGCGCCGCCGGGTCGGCACGCCGAAAGGCTCACGAGCACTGGGCCACTTCCGCCAGGCGGTGTTGCGCAACGGTACGGCTTTGGGCTCGGGCGGGGCGGCCCGGGGGCCGCCCCGCCCGGCCGGTTCAGGGCTTCTCGCCGTCCCGGTCGACGAGGGACTGGGTCATCTTCATCTCGCAGAATGTGACCTCGCCCTTCTTGTGCGAGCGCCCAGCCGACGAGCCGTCCTCGTACTTCTCCTCGTAGTCGCGCACCGCGACCGACTGGGTCCCCTGGTACTGGAAGGTGTCGGGGTCGAGGAGGTACTCCTGGCGCTGAACGGCCTTGCTGCCCAGGTCCGGGTATATGGCGATGGCGTCATGCCCCATGGGGTCCTTCACCAGGTGCGGGACCACCTCGATCCCGGGGTCCGCGGCCAGGGCCCGGTACAGCTTGGCCATCCCCTGCGGATGCACGGGATAGGCCTCGTCGAGGGTCGCCAGGAGCGCGAAGGTCTCGAGCTGCTCACCCGTCAAGCCGGTGTCCTTGCCCATGGGGAACATGTCCGCCGCCTGCTTCCGGATCTCGGCGGGGTCGTCCGGCAGCGAGGCGAGCAGGCGATACAGCCGCCGCTGCGAGGGCTCGTTGTCGCCGTCCTTGTCGTCCTCCCTCACAGGGCTGTCGTACTGGACCCACTCCTCGCTCACCTTGGGCTTGGCATCGGGCGCCGCGTCCGACGCTCCGTATTGGCACTGCGCGGTCTTCAGGTAGACCCACTGGCCGTCGCGCGGATGCGGATCCGGCTGCTGCGACACCACTTCCGCCGCCTGCTCCAGGAGTGCCGTCGCGGACGTCAGGTCGGGCCCGGCAGGCTGCACGCCGCGCTCGGGTCCACCGCCACCGACGATCATGGTCACCAGCACCGCGATGGTGATCACCGTCGCGGCGCCCCCCGCAGCCGTCACGCGCCAGTCCAGCCGCATCCTGCGGGCAGAGCTCTGCTGCGCTGCTCCCAGCAGCTTCTGGCGGCCGGGAACCAGCCGCATCCGGTCCGGCGTCGGCGCATCGGCGCGCAGCTCGCGCATCCTGGTCATGTCATCCATGGGATACCGCCCCGTTGTGGTCGCTTACGAGGGTGGGGTCGGCGCCGAGCGCCGTACGCATCTTGCGCCGCGCCCGGCTCAGCCGGGAGCGGATCGTGCCGACCGGCACCCCGAGGGCGTCGGCACACTCCTGGTAGGTGAAGTCCGCCCAGGCGACCAGCAGCAGCACATGCCGGTCCTTCCCGGGCAAGGCCGCGATCGCCCCGGCCAGCGCCCGCTGCGAGGCCTCGGCCGTCACCCGCTCGTCGGCCCGTTCCGACCAGGACTCGGCCACCTGGTCGACACCGGTACGGGCCAGCGCCCGCAGCGCCCGCACTTCGGAGCGGCGGTGGCTGCCGATGAGGTTGCCGGCGATGCCGTAGAGCCACGGCCGGGCACTGGCGCGCGCGACGTCGTAGCGGGCGCGGTTGCGGAAGGCGATGAGGAAGGTCTGCGCCGTGATGTCGTCGGCGTGACTGTCGCCCAGCCGGCGCATCACATACCGGTGGATCTCGGCGGCGTGTCTGTCGTAAAGCCTGGCGAATACCTCCGGCCGCTCCAGGGATTCCTGGATGACCAGCGCGTCGTCGGTGGGTGGATCCCCCACGAGGCCCTCGCTTCTTCGTGTAATAGGAGTGGAGTGCATTCCACCCCCTGTTGTCCGAAGCGGTCCGGAGGGTTCACGCGCAGGTATTGAACCTGACCACACCGGCGATCACCAGCGCGATGTCCAGCAGCTATGCGGCGTGTGCAACCTCGTTTGCTGCTTGACGGTTCCGTCTTCGGGTTGCTGTCGGGGAGCACGTTGGGGCACCTCCGAGTTCGGAGTCGCCAACGCGACGGCGCACAAGGTGCTCCGCGCGTTGCGGGAGGAGGGGCTGACGTACACCGAGCCTGGCCTCGGGTCGTTCGTCGCTGAGCGGCCACAGGACGGTACCGAGCAGAAGGCCTAGCGGGATCTCAGCTCAGTGCTTCGGCTACCTCGTGAATGGCCGGCCGGTCTTCGGGAGTGTGGCTGAGCATCGCTTCGATCAATTCGCCCAGCGCGCCAGGCGCCTGCACGGGTCGACGTCTGCCGTTGGCCACGGCCTCTCTCTGGACGGCGCGTGGAGCGTCGTCCGGATACTCGACGGCCCGCCAGCCAGTGGCGGAAATCAGTAGGGAGGCGCCGAGGGCGTAGATGTCGGCTTCCGGCGTGGGTTCGGCTTCACCACTACTGGCGACGAGACGACCAGCACGGCGGAGAGGCACTGCGGCCAGCGATTGTCGGCCAGCTCCGCCATGTGGTTGGACTTTTGAAGGAGAGCCGACCACCGTCCATCCGGAACGGTCTCTACGGAATCGCGGCTGAGCTGGCACGTCTGACCGGCTGGACCTACTTCGACGCCCGCCAGTACATCCAGGCTCGTGCGTACTTCACCCAGGCCTTGCAACTGGCGAAGAAGATCGACGACCGGCAGTTCATGGCCAACGTCAGGACAAGCCCGCGGACTCGTTGGCACTCGTGACCGCAGCCCAGGATCAGGCCCGGTCAGCACTCGGCAGCACGCCGCGCGTTATGTCCAAATGCTGGCCATGCGGGAAGCATTCGCCCACGCCGCCCTCGGCAACCGTGACGACACCCACTGGGCGATCGGGGGAGCGCACAGCCCTTCCCCGTGACTCCCCGGCACATCGGGCACGCGCGCGCCGGGCACGCATCAGCGTTGTCACAGCTGTCAATCCCCTGGTTTCGTAGAGACGTTGGTTATGCGGCCCGGCCTTCCTGATCGGTGCGGGCTCGCGCTTCCTGGATGATCCGTTCGAATTCGACGGGTGGCTTCCCGCCGGCCGCGCTGTGACG
>NZ_POUC01000362.1 GCF_002891435.1 Streptomyces cahuitamycinicus | reverse complement strand
GCACAGGAGCGGGGCTGGAGGGCCGGGGGGTCCGTCCAGTCCCGCTTTCCGTTGTGCTCCGGCCTTCCGTCGCGGGCCTTCCGTCGCGCCTCCGCCCCCTGGAGCTAGGCCGCCGTACGGAGGCTCGCGCACCGGCCGGCCGCTGCTGCCGCAAGCCGGCCCATCGCCTCGTCGCGGTCGCAGGCGTACGCGCCCAGGGCCGTCTGGCGGGCGACGATCGTGCGCTCCTCCCGCATCAGACGCCAGCCGCGGCGCAGCAGGAACGGCACCGACTTGCGACCCTCCTTCAGATCCCGAAGGAAGCGGCGGCGGAAGGTCTTCACCGGGCCGCGGCTCAGGCACAGCGCGTCGGCGAGAACACCGAGTTCGCGGCATCGCGTGACGATCTCCGCGGCGAAGATGCCCTCCGCGATGAACAGCGGCGTCCGTCCGATGTCGACCGTCTCGCCGCCGGTGCGGGCGCTGAGGGAGATGTCGTAGACGGGAACCTCCGTACGACCTGTGCGGCACAGCCGGGTGATCGCGGCGACGGCCGCGTCCGCGTCCCACGAGTCCGGATGGTCCCAGTCGATGTCGGAGCTCTCCGCCACCAGGGGCAGGGTCGGGTCGTCGCCCTCCTTGTAGAAGTCGTCGAGCCGCAGCACCGGGAGGCCGGAGCGGGCCGCGAGAAGGGACTTGCCGGAGCCGGAAGGGCCGCAGAGCAGCACGACTCGCGTCGATATGGGCAGTGGAGAGCTCACGGGACACCAGTGTGAAGCATCCACCGGGGGCCGTACGACCCCGCGGGTCGCCTTTGATGCGCGCGTCACACCTCAACTACCCTCGGTCCCGAAGCGATTACCCAGTGCATCAGAAGGTGGCACTGGTGGCCCGATGATTCTCCCAAGAAGCCGGCCGCCCGGCGTGCCCTGGCCGTCCTCGCGACCGCGGGCGTGGCGCTGGGGGCGGGCACGGCGTCGGCCGCGGCGGACACGTCCTCGATCCTGGGCGTGGTCAACACCCGCCCGACCTCCCTCGGCAACATCGACCCCCAGTCCGGCCTCCAGGTCGCCACCGGCACGGTCGGCTACGTCACCGGCCCGGTCGCCGGCCTCAAGCCGAACCCGCTCGCCGGCACCGGAGTCGACCCCCTCGACAACGGCCTCGGCACCCAGCTCGCCGACTTCAAGCCGATGACGTCCCAGGCGCTGACGGGGCCGGTGGCGCAGGCACAGTCGATCGGGAGCATGCCGGTGGTGGGACAGGTTACGGGGCTGCTGTCGCAGCGGTAGCTCACCGGCCCCGCAGCGGGACCTCCCGGACCAGCCACGCCACCGCGAAGGCCACGGCGCACAGCACGGCCCGTGCCGATGCGCGACACCGTGCAGGCCGTCGACCACTCCCGTCCGGAACGCGTTCCGGGCCGGCTCCGGCAGGTCCCGCAACTGCCCGGGCGTCAGCTCGCCCTGGGTCAACCGCCCGCCGTCGGCACCGAGCCGGTCCGTCACGGTGGCCGTGAGCCGGCTGGTGTAGACGGAGCCGAGGACGGCGACCCCCAGGGAGCCGCCGATGGTGCGCAGCAGCGTCTGGGTGCCGCTGGCCGCGCCCATGTCGCGGGGCTCGGCGCTGTTCATCGTGATGAGCATCGCCGGTTGCTGATCGACCGGGTCTCCCGCGACCTGGCCGCCCCGCAGGGCGCGACGGACTGGCGGGAGGTGCTGCGCTCCTACGCCCTGCAGACCCGGGAGCTGATGCTCGCCCACCCGTGGAAGGCGGCCATGCCCACCCCCGTCATGCTGCTCACGCCGTCACG
Organism: Streptomyces cahuitamycinicus; assembly: GCF_002891435.1. Taxonomy (GTDB): domain Bacteria; phylum Actinomycetota; class Actinomycetes; order Streptomycetales; family Streptomycetaceae; genus Streptomyces; species Streptomyces cahuitamycinicus. The sequence continues at coordinate 6,459 of NZ_POUC01000362.1, read as the reverse complement.
GATGGCCGTGGCGGACCGGCAACCGGCCGCGCTCGCCGTCTGCGGTCTGGACGCCGACTCGGTGATGGCCGCCTTCCGGGCCGTCACCTCCTTCGTGCACGGTTCGGCCCAGTCCGAGATCGGCGTGCGCGACTACCAGGAGCGCCACGGCTGGACCAGCGGCGACGAGACCCGCGAGGCGCTCGCCCCGCAGATGCGCTACCTGGTGGGCACACGGGCCGCTACCCGGCCTTCGAGCAGTACGCCCTCGGCGCGACCCGCAAGGACGACCGGGCCTGGGAGTTCGAGTTCGGCCTCGACTGCGTGCTCGACGGCATCGGGCAGCGGCTCGGGATCTGAGGGGGCGGGACGCGGAGAAGCCCCGGGCCTCCTGGACGGAGGAGGGCCGGGGCTTCGGCTGTGAGGGGTGGCTCAGTACGAGGAACCCGACGCGCCCAGTGACCCCGTGGGGTGCCAGACCGTTTTGGTCTCCAGGAACGCCGTCATGCGGTCGATGCCGGGGGTCTCGGCGTAATCCACAGGCTGTGGACGGAGGACGCGCTTGAGGTTGTCGGCCGCCGCGATCTCCAGTTCCTTCGCGAGGGACTCGTCGGCGCCCGCGAGGTCGATCGCGTTGACGTCCTGATGGGCCGCGAGCGGCGTCGCGATCTCGGCCGTGCGGCCCGAGAGGACGTTCACCACGCCGCCGGGGACGTCCGAGGTGGCCAGGACCTCGGCCAGGGACAGGGCGGGCAGCGGGGACTTCTCGCTCGCCACCACGATCGCCGTGTTGCCGGTCGCGATCACCGGGGCGAGCACCGACACCAGGCCCAGGAACGACGACTCCTGCGGCGCCAGCACCGCGACCACGCCTGTCGGCTCGGGGGAGGACAGGTTGAAGAACGGACCCGCCACCGGGTTGCCGCCGCCGACCACCTGGGCGATCTTGTCGGTCCAGCCCGCGTACCAGACCCAGCGGTCGATCGTCGCGTCCACGACCGCGGCGGACTTGGACTTCGAGAGCCCTTCCGCCTCGCCCACCTCGCGCACGAACTGGTCGCGGCGGCCCTCCAGCATCTCGGCGACGCGGTAGAGCACCTGACCGCGGTTGTACGCCGTCGCCCCGGACCAGCCGCCGAACGCCTTGCGGGCGGCGACCACCGCGTCCCGGGCGTCCTTGCGGGACGACAGCGGCGCGTTCGCCAGCCACTTGCCCTTGGAGTCGCTCACCTCGTACACCCGGCCGCTCTCGGAACGCGGGAACTTGCCGCCCACGTACAGCTTGTAGGTCTTGAGGACACTGAGTCGCGTGTCAGACATCGAGGTACGCCTCCAGGCCGTGGCGACCGCCCTCGCGGCCGAAGCCCGACTCCTTGTAGCCGCCGAACGGCGACGTCGGGTCGAACTTGTTGAACGTGTTGGACCAGACGACACCCGCGCGGAGCTTGTTCGCGACCGCCAGGATGCGGGAGCCCTTCTCCGTCCAGATGCCGGCGGACAGGCCGTACGGCGTGTTGTTGGCCTTGGCGACCGCCTCGTCCGGCGTGCGGAACGTCAGGACCGACAGCACCGGGCCGAAGATCTCGTCGCGGGCGATCCGGTGCGCCTGGGTGACGTTCGTGAAGAGCGTCGGGGCGAACCAGTAGCCACTCTCCGGCAGTTCACAGGCCGGCGACCAGCGCTCGGCACCTTCTGCCTCGCCCTGCTCGACGAGCGAGGTGATGCGCGTGAGCTGCTCCTCGGAGTTGATCGCGCCGATGTCCGTGTTCTTGTCCATCGGGTCGCCGAGGCGCAGCGTGGACAGGCGGCGCTTCAGGGACTCCAGGAGCTCCTCCTGGATCGACTCCTGGACCAGGAGGCGGCTGCCCGCGCAGCAGACCTGGCCCTGGTTGAAGAAGATGCCGTTGACGATGCCCTCGACGGCCTGGTCTACGGGTGCGTCGTCGAAGACGATGTTGGCGCCCTTGCCGCCCAGCTCCAGCGTGACCTTCTTGCGGGTCCCGGCGACCGTGCGGGCGATCTCCTTGCCGACGGCGGTGGAGCCGGTGAAGGCGACCTTGTTCACGTCGGGGTGGGACACCAGCGCGGCGCCTGCGTCGCCGTAGCCGGGCAGGATGTTGACGACGCCCTTGGGCAGGCCCGCCTGGCGGCAGATGTCCGCGAAGAACAGCGCCGAGAGAGGGGTGGTCTCGGCCGGCTTCAGGACGACCGTGTTGCCCGTCGCGAGCGCCGGGGCGATCTTCCAGGCCAGCATCAGGAGCGGGAAGTTCCAGGGGATGACCTGGCCCGCCACACCGAGAGGCCTCGGGTTCGCTCCGTAGCCCGCATGGTCGAGCTTGTCGGCCCAGCCCGCGTAGTAGAAGAAGTGCGCGGCGACCAGGGGCAGGTCGGCGTCGCGCGTCTCCTTGATCGGCTTGCCGTTGTCCAGGGTTTCGAGAACAGCGAGCTCGCGGGAGCGCTCCTGGACGATCCGAGCGATCCGGAAGAGGTACTTCGCGCGCTCCGCGCCCGGGAGCGCCGACCACTTCTCGAACGCCCGGCGCGCGGCCTTCACCGCACGGTCGACGTCCTCGGAACCGGCCCGGGCGACCTCGGAGAGGACCTCCTCGGTGGACGGGGAGACGGTCTTGAAGACCTTGCCGTCCGCCGCTTCGACGAACTCGCCGTCGATGAACAGGCCGTACGAGGGCGCGATGTCGGCGATCGCGCGCGACTCGGGGGCCGGGGCGTATTCGAATACCGATGCCATGGTGATCAGTCCACCGTCACGTAGTCGGGACCGGAGTAGCGGCCGGTGGCCAGCTTCTGGCGCTGCATCAGCAAGTCGTTCAGCAGCGAGGAGGCGCCGAAGCGGAACCAGTGGTTGTCCAGCCAGTCCTCGCCCGCCGTCTCGTTGACCAGCACCAGGAACTTGATGGCGTCCTTGGAGGTGCGGATGCCGCCGGCCGGCTTCACACCGACCTGGATGCCGGTCTGCGCCTTGAAGTCACGCACCGCCTCCAGCATGAGCAGTGTGTTCGCCGGGGTCGCGTTGACGGCGACCTTGCCGGTGGAGGTCTTGATGAAGTCCGCGCCCGCCAGCATCCCGAGCCAGCTCGCGCGGCGGATGTTGTCGTACGTCGAGAGCTCGCCCGTCTCGAAGATGACCTTCAGGCGCGCGGAGGTGCCGCAGGCCTCCTTCACGGCGGTGATCTCGTCGTAGACCTTCACGTATCGACCCGAGAGGAACGCCCCGCGGTCGATGACCATGTCGATCTCGTCGGCGCCCGCGGCGACGGCGTCCCGGACGTCGGCCAGCTTGACGTCCAGAGCGGCGCGGCCGGCCGGGAACGCCGTGGCGACCGAGGCGACCTTCACGCCGGAGCCCGCGACGGCCTCCTTGGCCACGGCCACCATGTCGGGGTAGACGCAGACGGCCGCCGTGGACGGCGTCGTACGGTCCGTCGGGTCGGGCTTGACCGCCTTGGCACCGAGCGCCCGGACCTTGCCCGGGGTGTCCGCGCCTTCCAGCGTCGTCAGGTCGACCATCGAGATGGCGAGGTCGATGGCGTACGCCTTGGCGGTCGTCTTGATCGAACGGGTGCCGAGCGAGGCCGCACGGCCTTCGAGCCCGACCGCGTCGACGCCGGGGAGCCCGTGGAGGAAGCGGCGCAGCGCGCTGTCGGACGCGGCGACGTCCTTGAGGGGGTGAGCTGCGGTGAGTGCAGAACTGGGCATGGTCACCAGACGAGCATATCTACGCGCGTAGCGGCTGTACAGCCCCCAGGTTTCTCCCGGGTGGATCCGATGATCGTCTCCAAGCGTGGGGGACGTGGATGAGGGACGTGCGGACGGGTCCGGCAGAATCGAGACATGACGAGCCCCGAATCCCAGCCGCCGACGCCGCAGCCTGCGGAGCCCCAGTCCAAGGACCGGGTGTACCGCTCGGCCCCGGCCATCGCCGGTGGCGTGCTGCTGCTCGCCATCGCCGGATGGCTCGGCGTCGACGCGGTGATCTCCGGGGAGGGGCGCACGCCGTGGCTCGCGCTCGCCCTGCTGCTGCTCGTCGTGCCGCTGGTCGTCGCCTTCACCCTGCGCCCGGCCGTGTACGCCGGCGACGACCGGCTGCGGATCCGCAACCCCTTCCGCATCGTCGTCGTGCCCTGGGGGCAGGTCGCCTCGCTTCGCTCCGCCTACTCCAACGAGGTCCTGACCGAATCCGGTGCGAAGTACCAGCTGTGGGCCGTGCCGGTCTCGCTGCGTGCGCGCAAGAAGGCCGCGCGGCGTGAGATGCGGGCGACGGCGCAGGCGCGGCGGCGGACGGGGCGGGAAGCAAGCCGTGGCGGCGCGCTCGGCACGACCGAGGGGCTGAGGCTGGGCTTCAGCCGGGAGCCGCTGTCGGACGGGCCCGTGCGGGCGGAGACCGACCAGATCATGGACGACCTGCGCGGGCTGCACGAGGCGCGCCGCCAGGCTGAGTCGGCGCCCGGCGAGGTGACCGTGCGGTGGGCCTACGAGGTGCTGGCGCCGGCGGCCGCGGGGGCGGTGCTGGTGCTGATCATGGTGGCGCTGGGGTGATGGCCCGAGTGGGTCCGGGGGTTCTGGGGTGACGGACCGGCCGGTTCTTGTCGTGTTGGGGTGATGGCCCGAGTGGTCCTGGTGGGCTGGGTGATCGCCCGGCCGGTTCCGGTCGTGCCGGGATGGTGCGGTTCTGGTGGGCCGGCCGCCCGGCCGGTTCTGTCGGCGCGGTGGGTCGGCCAGGGTTTCGGCCGGCCGTCCCGTGACGGAAAAGCGGTGGAGCCGGTGCGCTCCCCGGGCCTGGGTTCGGGGCATGAGCACCCGTACCTTCCGTGTCACCGTCCGAGGCGTCTTCGACGGGCTGAGTGCCGACCAGCGGGCCGGGCTGCTGGAGCGGGCCGCGGAGCACGACGTGCTGCGCGCGGCCTTCACACCCGAGGGGAGCCTCACGTACGACGTGGCCGTGCGGCCCGCCTTCACCTTCCGCTTCCTGGACTCCGGGGAGGCCGAGGAGGACACCCTCGATGCGACCGAGCGGGCCCAGGAGTCGGCGCGGGCCTGGCTGGAGCAGCGCGGGTACGGCTACAAGAACCTGAGGTCCAGCGCCGAGGACCTCTCCCAGGCGCCTCTCGGCAAGCGGCAGCGGCTGGAGGCCGCCCGGAAGAGTTCCTGAGTCACCGGCTCGGGGCGGTGGTGCCGGGCATCGGCCTCAGATGCCCGCCGCCGCCGACAGGTCGCGCTTGATCGACTCCAGGACGTCGGTCGCCCTCGCGCGGGCCGCCGGGAGATCCTGGTGGGACCCGACCGGGACCACGACCTCCAGGTAGCACTTCAGCTTGGGCTCCGTGCCGCTCGGGCGGACGATCACCCGGGCGCCGTCGAGGGTGTAGCGCAGACCGTCCGTGGGCGGGAGTCCGGCCGTGCCCTTGGTGAGATCGTCGGTACGTGTGATCGGCAGACCGGCCAGCTCCGTCGGGGGCTGCTCGCGCAGGCGGCGCATCGCGGCCGCGATGAGGGAGAGGTCCTCGACACGGACCGAGAGCTGGTCCGTCGCGTGCAGGCCGTGCTCCACCGCCAGGTCGTCCAGCAGGTCGAGGAGCGTACGCCCCTCCTCCTTGAGCTGTGAGGCCAGCTCCGTGATCAGCAGCGCGGCCGTGATGCCGTCCTTGTCGCGTACGCCGTCCGGGTCCACGCAGTAGCCGAGGGCCTCCTCGTAACCGTAGCGCAGGCCCTCGGCGCGGGCGATCCACTTGAAGCCGGTGAGGGTCTCGACGTGGGGAAGGCCCGCCTTCTCGGCGATACGGCCGAGGAGGGACGAGGAGACGATCGACTCCGCGAAGGTGCCGGTCGCTCCGCGGCGGACCAGGTGGGCGGCGAGCAGGGCGCCGACCTCGTCACCGCGGAGCATGCGCCAGTCGGTGCCGTCCGGTACGGCGACGGCGCAGCGGTCCGCGTCCGGGTCGTTGGCGATGATCAGGTCCGGGGCGGTCTCGCAGGCGCGTGCTGTCGCGAAGGCCAGGTCCATCGCGCCGGGTTCCTCCGGATTGGGGAACGCGACGGTCGGGAACTCCGGGTCGGGCTCGGCCTGCTCCGCCACGAGGACCGGTTCCGGGAAGCCCGCGCGGCCGAACGCGGCCAGGAGGACGTCCTTGCCGACGCCGTGCATCGCCGTGTACACCGTGCGGGCCGTACGGGGGGAGTCCCCGGACAGGACGGCGTCCGTGCGGGCGAGGTAGGCGTCGAGGACGCTGTCGTCGAGGGTCTCCCAGCCTTCGGTGGGGCGCCGGACGGTGGTGAGGGACGGGACGGCGGCGATCTCCGCCGCGATGTCGATGTCCGCCGGGGGGACGATCTGCGAGCCGTCGCCGAGGTAGACCTTGTAGCCGTTGTCGCGGGGCGGGTTGTGGCTGGCGGTGACCTCCACACCCGCGACCGCGCCGAGATGCCTTATCGCGAAGGCCAGCACGGGGGTCGGGAGGGGGC
>NZ_POUC01000361.1 GCF_002891435.1 Streptomyces cahuitamycinicus | reverse complement strand
CCTCACCGCCGCCCCGCACCACGCCCTCGACTACGGCGACCCGCGTGGCCGCCCCGAGCTGCGGGCCGCGCTCGCCGGATACCTCTCCCGGGCCCGGGGCGTGCGCACCGGCCCCGAACGGATCGTGGTGTGCGCCGGGTTCGTGCACGGCCTGAAGCTGCTCGGCACGGTTTTGCGGGCACGCGGAGCGCGGACGGTCGCGGTCGAGTCGTACGGTCTCGACGTCCACGGCAGGATCCTGGCCGCCTCCGGCCTGGACACCGCCCCGTTGCCCTTCGACCGGCTGGGCACCGACCCGGGCGCCGCGTCCGGAGCCGACGCACTGCTGCTCACCCCCGCCCACCAGTTCCCCATGGGCGTGCCCCTGCACCGCGACCGCCGTACGGCCCTCGTGGACTGGGCGCGGCGCACCGGCGGGCTGGTGCTGGAGGACGACTACGACGGGGAGTTCCGCTACGACAGGCAGCCCGTCGGGGCGCTCCAGGGGCTGGACCCCGACCGGGTCGTCCACCTCGGCACCGCGAGCAAGTCCCTCGCGCCCGGGCTGCGGCTGGCCTGGATGGTGCTGCCGCCGCGCCTCGCCGAGGAGGTCGCCGCGGCGAAGGGCGGTGTCGACACCTGTGGGGTGCTGGACCAGCTGACCCTGGCCGAGTTCCTCACCTCCGGCGCCTACGACCGGCACGTGCGCGCGGCCCGCCTGCGCTACCGGCGCCGCCGGGACGCCCTGGTCGCCGCCGTCACGGCCCGGGCCCCTCAGGCCCGCGTCACCGGCATCGCCGCCGGTCTGCACGTCCTGCTGCGCCTGCCGGCGGGCACCGAGCAGTCGGTGGTGCAAGCGGCGCACTGGCGGGGCCTCGCCCTGCACGGACTGGCCCGCTACACCCACCCGGCCGCGCGGGCCGAGCCCGTCGACGCCCTGGTCGTGGGATACGGCACGCCGCCGGACCACGCCTGGTCGGGGGCGCTGGACGCGCTGTGCGCGGTACTGCCCGGATAATCCCGCGAATTCCCCCTCCTGAATGTCGCCCGACGGATATGGTCACGTTATGAGCGAAAGCACTTCCCCCTCTCGTGTGGTCCTGAAGAAAGTCACCCCCGACGTCTCCGCGGCCATGGGCTCCCTGCATGCCGCCGCCGTTTCCGCGGCTCAGGGAGCACAGCTCGAACCGGAACTGCTGGAATTGGTCAGGATCCGCGCCTCACAGATCAACGGCTGCGCGTTCTGCCTCGACATGCACACCGCGGACGCCCGCGAACGGGGCGAGACCGAGCGGCGCCTCTACACCCTGAACGCCTGGCGGGAGACGCCCTTCTTCACCGAACGGGAGCGCGCCGCACTGGCGTTGACGGAGGCGGTGACGCTCGTCCACGACAGCCGTGTCCCGGACGCCGTCTACGCCGAGGCGGCCGCGGTCTTCGACGAGAACCAGATCGCGGCCCTCATCTGGGCGGCCACCGTCATCAACGCCTACAACCGGATCGCGGTAGCGACGCGCATGGCCCCGAAAAACTGAAAAAGGCATCCCTGATAGGCAACGGAAAAGGCGCCGGGTCGAATTCGACACGGCGTCGCTCTTTCCTCCGCATCAGCCGGCCGGCAGCGGCTCCATGACGCTGTCCAGCCAGCTGCGCCATTCCCCCGCCCGTTCCGCCGGCGGCACCCGCATCGGCCGCCCGACCCAGCCCGTGACGGGCCGGATCCCGTGCAGCGCGTTCACCAGCCACACCTCACGGCCGTCCAGTTCCGCCACGGTCCGCTCGCGGTGCGCGATCCGCAGCCCCGAGCGCAGTGCCCGCTCCTGCACCAGCCCGGCCGTCACACTCGGCAGGACGGGCAGCCGAGGCGGGGGCAGGCACAGGGTGTCGTCCTCCCACCACAGGACACCGGCGGTGGCCGACTCCAGGACCGCGCCCGAGGGGGTGATCAGCACCGCCTCCTCCGCGCCCTCGCCGGTGGCGCGGCGGCGCACCCGCGCCAGGGTGTCCAGGTCCGGGCCCTTGCGGCGGGGCACCGTCCGCGGGTCGGACTGGCCCGCCGCCCACAGGCGCACCCCCGCACCCAGCGGCGGAGCGGGCCGCAGCAGCAGCCGCAGCTCCAGGGATCCCGCCGCGAGTTCCACCCGGGGGAACCACTCCCCGGTTCTCGGCAGCGCGGCGGTCACGTCCTGCCAGAACGCCGTGAGCCTGCGCGGCTCCGGCCCGCCGCAGTCACCGCAGGCCCGCGAGAACCGCTCCCGGTGCCTGGCGTACGCCCGCACGCGGCCCTCGCGCAGCAGCCAGGAGTCCGCGACGAGCAGCCGCCCCCCGGCCGTCCGCTCCAGGGCCGGGGCCAGGCCACGGCCGGGCGTCCAGGTCCACAGACCCTCCGCCACCGCCGGTCTTGTCACCATGAGCCTCTCCTCAGTACCTGCGGCCCGCGACGGCGGGCGCCCCGTGCCGGGGCCCGTACGGCGCGTGCTCCAGCCAGGATCCACACCACGGCAGCACCGGCGCCAGGGCCGCCGCGGCCCGCTGCCCGACCCGGACCATCCTGCCCGGCCGCAGATGGTCCAGGGCCGTACCCGCGGCGGCCAGGTTGAACAGTCCCGCCGCGCGCCGCACCTCGGCGAAGCGCGCGACCGCCTCGGCGCTCCCGGCGGCGATCGCCCCGGCGGCGGCAGCCGCGTCCGCGATCCCGCTGTTCATGCCGCGCGCCCCGAACGGCGGAAAGAGATGCGCCGCCTCACCGGCCAGCAGCACCCGCCCGTGCGGATCCGTGAAGGAGGCGGCCACCTTGCGCAGGAAGCGGTACGTCGACACCCACAGGATCCGGTCGCCGTAGCCGTCCCCGACGATCGCCGGCAGCCAGTGGCGTACGGCCTCCTCGGTGCCGAACTCCTCCGGCCGGTCGTCGTCGCGGCACTGGAGGTCGATCTGGAAGCCCCCGGTGAACGGCACCCGCATCACACTGCGCCCGCCGGCCCCGGGATGCTCGTAGTGGAAGACCCGCTCCAGTGGCAGCTCGCCGCCCGGCACGTCGGCGACGTCCACGACGACGTGGAAGCCCTCGCCGCGGGTGCCCGCCAGCGCGATGCCCAGCTCACGCCGGACCGCGGAGCGGGCCCCGTCGGCGGCGACCACGTGGGAAGCGCTCCACTCCCGCCCGTCCGCGCCCGTCAGCCGGACCCCGCTCTCCGTGCTGCACACGCCCGTCACGCGGGCGCCCCACTCGAAGCCGGCCCCGGCCCGCTCACAGGCCGCGCGCAGAAAGCGCTCGGTGTCCGCCTGGCGCAGGCTGGTGAAGGGTGGCGGGCCCGAGGGGGGCGGGAACGTCCGGGCGTAGACCTCGCGCCCTCGGTGGAGAGTGCGCCTGGTGTGCCAGGTCCGCCCGTACGCGGTGATCTCGGCGGCGAGGCCGGGCAGCATCGCGTCCAGCAGGCCGAGGGTCTCCCGGTGCACGAACAGGGCCCGGCTGCCGGGCCGTTCGCGGTCCTGCGGGTCGGCCTCCAGCACGGTGACGGGCAGGCCGTGGGAGCGCAGCGCGAGGGCCGCGGAAAGGCCCACGGGGCCGGCCCCCACGACCACGACCGGGGTCACGCCCTGACGCCTTCGCCGAGCATCCGGGCGATCTCCACCCGCTTCACCTTCCACGTCGCCGTCATCGGCAGCTCCTCGAACCGCCACTGCCGCGGCTCGGCCATCGCCGGCAGCCCGGCCGTGGCCCGCCGCCAGCGCTCCGGGTCCAGCGGCCGCTCACCGCGCACGCACACCACCGGCACCGGCTCACGGCCCGCCCCCGGCACGATCACGACCTCGCGCAGCTCCTCCAGCCGGGACATCAGCGTGTCCTCCACCTCCAGGTTGCTGTGCACCGCGTCGATCCGGTCGATCTCCCGGTCGATCAGGTACAGCGCGCCGAGACGGCCGCGGTAGCCCAGGTCGCCCATGTCCCACCAGCCGTCGGTGAGCTGACGGTCGTAGCGCTCCGGCATGCCGAGGTAGGTGAGGATGCGGCCACGGGTGCGCGCCTCGATACGGCCCGGTGTGCCGGGCGCGACCCGCCGCCCCTCGGCGTCGGTGACCCGGACCCGGGTGAAGCCGGGTATCCCGAAGCCGACCCGGCGGCCGTCCGCCCGGGCCGCACCGCGCCGGGTCACCACCTGGAACGCCACCGGGCCCGTCTCGCTCTGCCCGTACAGCTGGATCAGCCAGGGCGTACGGCGCCGCGACGCGTCCAGCAGCCGCCGCACGGTGCGCGGATGGATCGCGTCGAACGTCGAGCCGTACGACCGGACCCGCGACAGCGGCGCCCCGGGCGCACCGGCCAGTTCCTCCCACAGCACGAACGTGTTGGGGTGCGTCTCCACGATGCCGGGCCGGTGCCGGACCAGCAGCGGGCCGACCGAGGCCGGGTCCGGGTCGGTGATCAGCACCAGCGGGCTGCCGAAGTGCAGCAGCACGCCGAGCAGGTGGTAGAAGCGCGAGTGCACGAACGACATGTGCAGTGCGGCCGTCTCGCCCCGGGTGGGCCAGCCCATCGCCTGCTGCGGCACGAGCCGGTTCCACATGGTCCGCGCGCAGTGCACGGCCAGTTTGGGGACGCCGGTGGTGCCCGAGCTGTGGGTGATCAGGGCGGGTTCGCGGGGGTGGAGCCGGACCGGCGGCGACGGTTCGGCGCCGGTGTACCGCGCCAGGGGCTCGGCACGGGGTGCGTCGTCCACGGACAGCGTCCGTCGCACGAGCCCGGACAGGGCGATGTCCTTCAGGCCGTCCAGCGTCGGGCCGTCGGTGATCAGCCAGGGCTGCCGCAGCCGTCCTAGGAGCTGCCCGGCCACCGCCGGGGCCAGCGCGGGCGACAGCAGCACGGGCACGGCCCCGATACGGGAGACGGCACAGGTCAGCAGCATGATGTCGACGTTGTCCGCCTTGTGCACGACGACCTGCTCCGAGGGCCGCACCCCGGCCTCCCACAGCCGTCCGGACAACTCCTCGACCACCTCGTCCAGCACGGTGTAGCTCAGGTCGGTCCCGAGACAGGGGGCGACGTCGAGCGGCCGGTCGAGGGTGACGAAGACCGCCCCGTGCCGGTCGGCCGCACGCCGGAAGAGCGGTCCCAGACAGAAGCCGCGGTCCGCGAGCAGGGGCTGTCGCATCGGGTCGTTCCTCTCCGTGGTGTTCACCAGGCGCCCTTCCGGACCAGATGGCGGCGCAGCTTCCCGGTCGGGGTGCGGGGCAGCGACGGGACGAAGCTGACACTGCGGGGGACCTTGAACGCGGCCAGGCTCTCGCGCGCCAGGCCGGTCAATTCGTCGGCCAGACCGTCCCGGACGGGCGGGACGGGAACCACGAAGGCCCGCAGCCGGCTCGCGCCGTGCCCGTCGGGAACGGCGGCGACCGCCACCTCCCGCACCGCCGGATGGCCACGCAGCACCGCCTCCACCTCGAGCGGGGAGACGGTGATGCCGCCGACCATCTCCATGTCGTCGGCGCGGCCCAGGTGCCGGTAGGTGCCGTCCGGTTCGCGGCGGGCCCGGTCCCTCGTGGCCAGCCAGCCGCCCACGAGGGTGTGGGCGGTCTCCTCGGGCCGGTTGAGGTAGCCGGGCGTCACCGTCGGCCCGCGCACCCACATCTCGCCCTCGTCGCCGTCCGGTACCGGGTGGCCGTCACGGTCGCGCAGCTCCACCTCGAAGCCGGGGACGGGCGGGCCGACGGTGCCCGGGTGGTTGTGGGCGAAGCCGTTGGCGCAGAACGCGTGACCGGCCTCGGTGGAGCCGATCTGCTCCAGCACCGGCGCGCCGAGCAGCGCGGCCACCTGCGTGGCCAGTCCTTCCGGCAGTCCCTCACCGGCCGACACCGCGGCCCGCACCGATGCGAAGCAGCCCGCGTGCCCGTGGCCCCGTTCGGCGACCAGCGCCGCGTACGCGGACGGAACCGAGTACAGCAGCGTCACCCGGTGCCGGGCGACCAGCTCGTCGATGGTGGCCGGGCCGGGACGCCGGTCCACCAGGACGGCGGACGAGCCGGAGAACAGCGGGAAGACGAACGCGTTGCCGAACCCGTAGGCGAAGAACAGCTTCGACACCGACAGGGTGACGTCCTCCGCGGTGATCCGCAGCACCCGCCGCCCGACCAGGTCGTGGTACGTCCGTGGATCGCCGTGCGTGTGCACGACACCCTTGGGGCGGCCCGTGGTGCCGGAGGTGTACTGCACGTACAACGGGGTGTGCGCGTCGGCCTGGTGGGCGGCGGCGGGCCCGGCGGTGGAGGCGAGGGCCATCAGCTGGTCGGCACCCAGCGCAGCCCGGCCGGTGAACCGCTCCTCCAGGCCCGGCCCGGTCACACACAGCACGGCGCCGGTGTCCTCGGCCAGGAACGCGTGGTCGGCCGCGGGGAGTTCCGGGTTGACCGGCACCGCGACGGCACCGAGGCGGGCCGTGGCGAGGAACGCCGTCACCCAGGCAGGGGAGTCCGGCAGCGCGAGCAGCACCCGGTCGCCGGGGCGCACCCCGTGGCCGGCCAGCACGGTGGCCGCGCGGGCGGCGAGGTGGTGCACCTCGCCGTGGGTCCAGGACCGGTGCCCCTGGTGGAAGGCGGTTCTGCCGGTCCATCCGCGCCGCTCGGCGAGTTCCGCCAGCTGGGCCGCGAGATTCCCGGGCGCCTCGGCCTCGGCCGGGCTCGGCATGACCTGCGGACTGGTCATCGCCTGACCTCCTCCGCCGCCCCGGCCCGCTGCCCCGGCGGACCCTCCTGCCGCGTCCGGTCGGCCGTGTGCCGGTGGAGGGCACGCATCGGGGCCGCCGTCTTCAGCAGCATCTCCTCGTACTCGGCGTCCGGATCGGAGCCGAGCACGATCGCGCCGCCCGCCCCCAGGTGCATCGCGCCGTCCGCGAAGACGGCGGTCCGGATCACGATGCTCAGGTCCGCACCGCCACCGCAGCCGAAGTAGCCGAGGGCGCCCGAGTAGACGCCACGGGCCTCGGTCTCCAGCGCGTCGATGATCTCCAGCGTGCGCAGCTTCGGCGCGCCGGTCATCGACCCGCCCGGGAAGCAGGCCCGCACGCAGTCCACCGCGTCCGTGCCCTCCCGCAGCTTGCCCCGCACGGTGGACACCAGCTGGTGCACGGTGGCGTAGGTCTCCGTGGCCATCAGCTTGGAGACCCGCACGGTGCCGGTCCGGCAGACCTGCCCCAGGTCGTTGCGCAGCAGGTCCACGATCATCAGGTTCTCGGCCCGGGTCTTGGCGTCCGAGGCGAGCGCGTCCCGCAGCCGGGCGTCCTCCTCCGGCCCGTCGCCCCGGGGCGCGGTGCCCTTGATGGGGCGGGCCTCCACGGTGCCGTCCCGGTCGATCCGCAGGAACCGCTCGGGCGAGGAACCGGCCACCTCCAGCTCCCCGAACCTCAGGAACGCCGCGTACGGGGCCGGGTTGTCGCGGCGCAGCGTGCGGTAGAACTCCAGCGGGTCGGGCGGAGCGGGCAGCCGGGCGGCGTTCGTCAGGCAGACCTCGTAGCTGGTGCCGGACCGCAGCGCCCGCCGGCACGCCTCGATGTCCGCGAGGTACGTCGCCCGGTCGCGCACCAGCCAGGGCTCGGCGGCGCCGGAGTCGGCCGGGGACGGCGGTCCGGGCAGCGGCGGGCGTTCCGTCGCCACGCAGGAGAGGCCGACCAGCACGCCCTCCAGCCAGTCGGCGGCCTCCCGCGCGGCCTGCGGGGTGTCCTCCGCCAGGCATACGGCGTAGGTGAAGCCCTCCTCGTGGTCCACCGCTATCACCCGGTCGGCGAACAGCCATGCGGCGTCCGGGGTGGGGGAGCGGTGCCGGTTGACCGACCCGCAGTCGGCCTTCATCTCGTAGCCGAAGTAGCCGACATAGCCGCCGGTGAAGTCGAACGGCAGGCCGGTCGCGTCCACCCGGCGGTTCGTCAACTGCCGCTTGAGGTAGTCGAAGACACTCGCTCGGACCCGCCGCACCGGCCGGCCCGCGCGCTCGATCTCACACCGCCCGGCACCGACGTCGTACCGCACGAACTCGGCGAGCGGCCCCTGGTCGTCCCCGAGGAACGAGAACCGCGACCGCCCCGGCTCGACCAGTGAACTGTCCAGCCAGAAGCTCCGCGGTGACCCCGCGAACATCCGCCTGAAGACCGCCTCGGCGTCAACGGCACCGCTGACCCTCCGGGTGTGCAGCCGATACCCGGCCCGATCGGGCCGACGGGGCCGGGGGACGGCGACGGAGGCCGGTGCGACTTCGGCGAGCGCCTTCCGCGGCTCCCGGCCAACCGGTAAGGCGGACGCGTCCGCGCACCCGGAACCGGGGGTTACAGGGATGCTGGGGGCCACAGGGGCAGTGC
>NZ_POUC01000360.1 GCF_002891435.1 Streptomyces cahuitamycinicus | reverse complement strand
ATCAACACCCTAGAGTTCGTCGGCAGCGTCAGATGTGTAGAAGAGACAGGCGCCGAACGCCCCGTCGGCGACGCGTGGATCGGCGAGTCGCTGCTGTACGTGCTGCGTGAGCGGCTCGGACTCGCGGGTGCCAAGGACGGCTGCTCGCAGGGTGAGTGCGGCGCGTGCAACGTCCAGGTCGACGGACGGCTCGTGGCGTCCTGCCTGGTCCCGGCCGTGACCGCCGCCGGCAGCGAGGTCCGCACCGTCGAAGGCCTGGCCGAGGACGGGCAGCCGTCGGACGTGCAGCGGGCACTCGCGCGCTGCGGCGCCGTGCAGTGCGGCTTCTGCGTCCCCGGCATGGCGATGACCGTGCACGACCTCCTGGAGGGCAACCCGGCGCCCACCGAGCTGGAGACCCGCCAGGCGCTGTGCGGCAACCTGTGCCGCTGCTCCGGCTACCGGGGCGTGGTGGACGCCGTCAAGGAGGTCGTCGCCGAACGCGAGGCGCACTCCGCGCCCGCCGACGGCGACACCGACGGGGCCCGCATCCCGCACCAGGCGGGCCCGGGCGCCGGTGGCGTGAACGCGTCGGCCTTCGGAGCACCCCCGGAACCGCACAACACCGGACCGCACTCCCCAGAACCGCATGAGCAGCCCTACGGCCAGGACGGAGGCCCCGCGTGAGCAACGAAGCAGCCACCGCCCAGGCCGCGGAGGCCGCCCCCGCCCCCGAACCGCTTCCGCACGGCATCGGCGCCTCGCTGCCGCCCGCCGACGCCCGTGCCAAGACGGAGGGCACCTTCCCGTACGCCGCCGACCTGTGGGCCGAGGGCCTGCTGTGGGCGGCTGTGCTGCGCTCTCCGCACCCGCACGCGCGCATCCTGTCGATCGACACCTCCCACGCGCGCGAGATGCCCGGCGTCCGCGCCGTCGTCACCCACGAGGACGTCCCCGGCAGCATGCTGCACGGCCGCGGCACGGCCGACCGCCCGGTCTTCGCTTCCGAGGTCGTGCGCCACCACGGCGAGCCCATCGCCGCCGTCGCCGCCGACCACCCGGACACCGCGCGCATGGCCGCCGCCGCGGTCATCGTCGAGTACGAGGTGCTCGACCCGGTGACCGACCCGGAGCAGGCCTTCGAGGCCGAGCCGCTGCACCCCGACGGCAACCTGATCCGGCACATCCCGCTGCACCACGGCGACCCGGAGGCGGCCGGCGAGATCGTCGTCGAGGGCCTGTACCGCATCGGCCGCCAGGACCCCGCGCCCATCGGCGCCGAGGCGGGCCTGGCCGTGCCGCGCCCGGACGGCGGCGTGGAGCTGTACCTCGCCTCCACCGACCCGCACGCCGACCGCGACGCCGCCGCCGCCGCGTTCGGCCTGGAACCCGAGCGCGTCAAGGTCGTCGTGACCGGAGTCCCCGGCGCCACGGCCGACCGCGAGGACCAGGGCTTCCAGCTGCCGCTCGGCCTGCTCGCGCTGCGCACCGGCTGCCCGGTGAAACTCACCGCCACGCGCGAGGAGTCCTTCCTCGGCCACGTCCACCGGCACCCCACCCTGCTGCGCTACCGCCACCACGCCGACGCCGAGGGCAGACTCGTCAAGGTCGAGGCGCAGATCCTGCTCGACGCGGGGGCCTACGCCGACACCTCCTCCGAGGCCCTGGCCGCAGCCGTCGCGTTCGCCTGCGGCCCCTACGTCGTCCCGAACGCCTTCATCGAGGGCTGGGCCGTACGCACCAACAACCCCCCGTCCGGCCACGTACGCGGCGAGGGCGCCATGCAGGTCTGCGCCGCCTACGAGGCGCAGATGGACAAGATCGCCAAGAAGCTCGGCCTCGACCCGGCGGAAGTGCGGCTGCGCAACGCCCTGGCCACCGGCGACGTGCTGCCGACCGGCCAGACCGTGACCTGCCCGGCCCCGGTCGCCGAACTCCTCCAGGCCGTACGGGACTTCCCGCTGCCACCGCTGCCCAAGGACGCGCCCGAGGACGAGTGGCTCCTGCCCGGCGGTCCCGAGGGCGCGGGCGAACCGGGCGCGGTGCGCCGGGGCGTCGGCTACGGCGTGGGCATGGTGCACATGCTCGGCGCGGAGGGCGCGGACGAGGTCTCCACGGCGACCGTGAAGGTCCACGACGGCGTCGCGACGGTCCTGTGCGCGGCCGTCGAGACCGGCCAGGGCTTCACGACGCTGGCCCGGCAGATCGTCCAGGAGACGCTCGGCGTCGACGAGGTGCACGTGGCACCGGTCGACACCGACCAGCCCCCGGCGGGCGCGGGCTGCCGCGGCCGGCACACCTGGGTGTCGGGCGGGGCGGTGGAGCGCGCGGCCAAGATGGTCCGCACCCAGCTCCTCCAGCCGCTCGCCCACAAGTTCGGCATGTCGACGGAGCTGCTCCAGATCACCGACGGCAAGATCACGTCGTACGACGGGGTCCTCTCGACGACCGTGACCGAGGCGCTGGACGGCAAGGAACTGTGGGCCACCGCCCAGTGCCGCCCGCACCCGACCGAGCCGCTCAACGAGGCCGGGCAGGGCGACGCCTTCGTGGGCATGGCCTTCTGCGCGATCCGTGCGGTGGTCGACGTCGACATCGAGATCGGTTCCGTGCGGGTCGTGGAACTGGCCGTCGCCCAGGACGTGGGCCGGGTCCTGAACCCCGCCCAGCTGACGGCCAGGATCGAGGCGGGTGTGACGCAGGGCGTGGGCATCGCCCTCACGGAGAACCTCCGCACGCCGCGCGGCATCGTCCGCCATCCCGACCTGACCGGTTACGCCCTCCCGACCGCCCTCGACGCGCCCGACGTCCGTATCGTCCGGCTGGTGGAGGAACGGGACGTCGTCGCCCCCTTCGGGGCCAAGGCCGTCAGCGCGGTGCCGGTGGTGACGTCCCCGGCGGCCGTCGCGTCCGCCGTACGGGCCGCGACAGGCCGCCCCGTGAACCGGCTCCCGATCCGCCCCCAGGCCGCGGTGGTCACCGAACGGGGCTGAGGCCGCTGCCGCCCGCGGGGCCCCGCCCGGACCCGCGCACCGGACTCCGCTCCGCTCGCGCGAAACTGACGCGACGCCAGGGGACGCCAGGGGACCGCCAGGGAATGAAAGCGATTTCGGCGGAGAGGGAACGCGCGGGGGTGCTCCGAGCGTCTTGTGAGGTGACGCGGCGTGGCCGTCGGGCGCGCGTCGCTGTTCCGGGGCGTTGTCAGTGGTGGGGCGTACTGTTCTGGGCAGTGGGGAACGGCTGCCGGGCTGGGCCGGGTGGTCTGCCGTGCTCCGCCAGGGGACGGTGAGCAAGCACATGCGGGGGAGCCCATGAGTACGACCGACGCCGGTTCCGCGGTGATCACCCTGACGGAGTCCGAGCTGGACCCGTGGGTGACGCACGCGTCCACGCGGCACTGGCTGACCGGCCCCGGACTGCCCGGCCTCAGCGGCGTGCTGAGCTTCGCGGAGCTGAGCCGCCAGGGTCTGCGCACGGTCGCCGACTCGACGGGCGACCCGGACGACCGCCTCTCGGCGGAACTGCGCGAGCAGCTGGTGATAGGCGGACTGCTGGGCCCCGGCGGCCTGGAGACGGAGTCGGTCCTGCTCGACGGCGCGACGGGCGAGATCTCGACGACGTACGTCCTGCACGACCGCCCCGACCTGATGGACCGCCGCCCCCTGGCCCCCTCCCTGCGGACGCTGGTCCGCTTCGCGGAGGCCACGGACGAACTGGCGGGCCTGCGCGGCCAGTTCGCCTCCTACGCCGGCCGCTACGGCCCCAAGGCGGTGGCGCAGGCGTCGCAGCACCTGCTGGCGGTGTTCCGTGACGGCGCGGACGGCGAACCGGCCCCCTTCTGGAAGATGGCGGCACTGATCCGCCCCCTGTCCCTGGTGGCGGGCCGGGGCGGTGTGTCCGGCCTCTCCCTGGACCTCCCGCACCGCCTCCTGGACCAGGAGTTCGGTCCCGGCAAGGTCGCGCGCTTCGAGGACGTCGACTTCCCCGCGACCCTCACGCACGAACCGACCCGCCGTTTCCTGCGCGAGGTGGGTCTGCCGGAGGACGCCCACGTCTTCTCCCTGGACACGGACGTCCCCCTGGCGACGCTCGCCGAGTACTACGCCGACACCGGCGCCCCGGCGGAACTCCCCGCCGGAGCCCACCGCCTGATCCGCCTCGGCCACCTGGTCGAGGACAACAGCCTGATCGTCGACGGCGCGACGGGTGCGGTCCTGAACTGGAGCGAGACCGAGGCGACGCTGTACCCGCTCAACACGGACGTCTCGACCCTCGCCTTCACGTTCTGGCTGCTGCACCGCGAGCGCGCGATAGACGCCCAGTCGTCCCACGAGCTGACCACCGACACCTACGACCAGCTGGCCATGACGATGCTCCAGGTCCTGTCCACGGTTGACCCGACGGGCGTGACGGTGGGTGGAACGGTCCGTCACTACTGGACGGACGCGTTCCAGGACGAGGCGGGCGGGGTGCTCTGACGGTACGACCGTCAGGCGGACTTGGCTGCGCTGCCGTCAGGCGGACTCGGCGGTGATGCCGTCGGGCGGACCTGACGGCGCTGCCGCCGAGCGCACCTGGCAGCGCTGCCGTCAGGCGGACTTGGCAGTGTTGCGGCGGCGTACGGCGAACACCAGACCGCCACCGATCACCGCGGCGGCGGCAGCGGCACCGGCGAGGAGCGGGGTGCCGTCGGAGCCGGTGGTGGCGAGATTGCCGCCGGTGGTGCTGCCGGTCGTGGTGCCCGTGGAGCCACCGGTCGTGCTGCCGGTCGAGGCCGTGGCCGAGGGGGATGCAGTGGCGCCCGTGCCGCCGGCGGCCTGGCCCTCGGGGGCGTTGCCGTTCCCGCCGTCGCCGGAGCCGCCGTTCGCGCCGTCCGAGGGGCTCGGCTCCGGCTCGTAGTCGCTCGGCAGGTCGATGCTGATCACGGCGGTGTTGTTGGCCCGGTTCGTGTCGTACTTCGGGGCGATGTCGTAGACGGACGACGCCTTGACCTCACCCTTGGTGTCCTGCGCGGACTCCTTGACCTTCAGCGTGAAGGTGTACGCCAGGGACTGGCCCACGTCGAGCGTCCCGTCCTTCGGCCAGCACACGTACTTGGGCTTGCCCGCGGTCCCCTGCGGCCCGCTCGGCCCGTCGATCCCGAACGGCGCGCAGTCCTTCGGCACCTTCACGGCGACGGTGCCCGGCGGGATCTGCACCAGCAGGCCCGGAAGGTCGTCGCTCTCCTGGTTCTGCACCCAGCCCGGGCCGTCGTTGCGCAGGGTCGCCGTGACCGACTGCTCCTCGCCGGCCAGCGCCTCGGTGTCCTCACCGACCGCGACGAGATCGGCGGTGTTGTCCGCGGTCAGGGTGAGCCGCCGGTAACTGTCGTCGTACCCCTCGCCCGGCGCCTCACCGCTCACGCTCGTGCCGTACTCGACGGCCTCCATCAGGGCGCTGTCCAGCGCCTTGAACCGGACGGGCGTGGTGACGGAGGCACCGGGCTCGACGACCGTGTCGAGTTCACAGACCGCCTGCCTGACCTGGTCCTTGACGGTCGAGTAGGTGCAGCCCTTCACCGGCTCGGGGAAGTCCAGCCCGCGCGTCAGACGCACCTGGAAGGTGACACCGTCCACGGCGGCCGTGCCCTGGTTGGTGAGGGTGACGGACTTGTCGTACACCTCACCCGGCTTGGGAGCCGCGGACGGCAGGGCCGACACGACCAGCTCGGGCGCGCCGTCCTCGGCGTGCGCCAGGGGCGCGGCGACAACGGGACCGGCGACGGCGATCACGGCGGCGGCCAGGACGGCTGCCGGGGGGCGGAGGTGCACGGTGGTTCTCCTCGTCGATTCCTCGTCGGGCCCGGAAGGCACGACGACCGGAGCGTGGGCTACCGGTCATGTCCTGGACACGCGAAGGGGGCTCGGGGTTGTGCACGAGTTTGCCCGGCGTCTCAGGACGAGGTGGGCGGGGTGACGTGGGAACCGGGCGTGCGGTGGAGAACGGTCCAACCATCCCAGCCACGCTGCTTCAGCAACTCGATGAGCCGGCGGGCGGACGGCACGGTGTCGAAGGCGAGTGCGTCCATCAGCTCGACGAACGTCGGCTCGATACCGGCCGGGCTGCCGAGGTACTCCTCGCCCCGCTCGTCGGCCAGGTTGGTGAGGTAGGCGGCCACCCGGTCGGCCAGCACCACCAGCGACCGGTCGTCGTCACCCCGTTCGAGAGCCTCACTCAAGTTCAGGTAGAAGCCGGTGAACTCCGGGTCAGCGATCAGCTCCTGCTTGCGCGCGATCCACTCCGCCACTCGCCCGGGTGAGCGCGCCGCCAGCGGGAGCCAACCGTCCCGTTCGGCCTGGACGATCCTTTCGTCGACGCCGAGCGCACGCAGCCGGTCGAGGAACGCGACCACCTCGGAGGGGAGGGCCAGCCCGTCCCCCGAAGAGAGCCGGGCGATTCGCTCACGGTGGCGCTGCCGCTCCTGGATCTCGGCCTCCAGCCTCCTGTCGATGCCCGCGACAACCGCGGCGAACTCCTCCTCACCGGCCTGGAGCAGCTCCCGCACGCGAGCAAGGGGGACCCCGGCCTCAGCGAGGGTACGGATCCGCAGCAGCTCCACCACGGCACCGGCGTCGTACCGCCGGTACCCGGAGTTGTCCCGCTCGGGTTCGGGCAGAAGTCCCTTGGCGTGATAGTGCCGCACAGCGCGGACGGTGACTCCGGCGTACGCGGCCAGCTCGCCGATGGTCAGCATGAGGCCAGTCTGCTCCGGATGATCTCGGCGACGTCAGGCGCATGCGTGAAGACCAGCCCATGGTCGCCGTCGATCCAGTCCGCGGAGATGCGCGGCTGATCGCGGATGAGCCGCTCCACGCCGGCACGCCACAGTCGGTTGTGCCGAGGGGCCCGCCCCTCGGCGCTGTCGCCGGCGATCGCAGTGGACATGATGACGTGCACGGGCAGGTCGATCTTCTGATACCGGTCGAGGATCTCGCCCCGGACCACATCCATCTCGATGCCCAGGCCGAAGATGTCCTCGGCAGTGAGCGACCCGTGACGCGCTGCCTCGGCCTCTGACACGGCCCGGAACTCCGCGAAGTCGGCGTCGGCGAGGAACGGCTCCGGCAGCGGATTCGCCCCGTCGATGAGCACGAGCCCGGCGACGGTCTCGGGACACTGGGCCGCATAGTGCACGGCCAGGTCCGCGCCCAGGGAGTAGCCCACGACCACAGGCGCCGAGGGCAGGTCCAGTTCCGCCATCACGGCGACGAGGTCATCCAGGAAGGCGTCGAAGGAGTACCGCTCGGCGGGGGAGGCGAGGCCATGCCCGCGGAGATCGAAGGTCGCGACATCGTGATCGCGCCGCAGCAGCGAGACCAGCTCGTACAGGTCGGCTTGCGTGCAGTTCAGCCCCGGGCACAGCACCAGGGGGCGCCCCCGGCCGCCACGTGACACCGGGATGGAGACACCGTCGTGCTGAACGGTGAAGCACTGTATGCCGCTGTCGCTTCTCACAGTCATGCGGACATGCTGGGGGGTTGACCGTGCGTCAGGGTCAACCCCGGGTGTCGAAGGCCGATCCGAGTGGCGGGCAGCCGGCGATACAGGCAAGGGCTTCTGCCCCGAACTCGTCGTCCGACCGCCTGGCATGATCGACACGTGACCAGTGCACCTGGGCGGCCGGGCCGCATGAAGTACGACGAGCGTTGGGCCGAGTGCTGGGACGAGGACCGGATTCAGCTGCGCACCTGTGGCTTGCCCGTATCGCCCTACAGGCATGGCCGAAGCCCAAGGGCGACACCGACTGACGAACGGGGGCCGTGCTGCGCCCCACGGGCCGCGCCCGGTGGTGGGCTTCGGCTGGGCCGGGTGGCTCGGTGGCCGGGTGTTTGCTTCGGCCACCAGGGCGCTCGTCGACTCGGTGCCCGACCGCGCGACCCGGACGGGCATAGTGCAAGGACCCCTTAGCAGGCAAGTCATCCTGTGTGGCGAAGTCAGCGGTCCGGCCGCTGACTTCGCCACACGGTGGGTGCTGCCTGAGCGGCGAATTTGATCACTGAAGAGCTTAGTTGCGCGGTGGTCTGATCGCCGCTTAGTCGCCGTATCCCGCATCCGGGAGCTGACATGTGTCGCCGTCGCCCTCACTGGAATTCCTCGCTCGTATCCGTCAACTGAGACGGACAGCCGAAAGGGCGACACCCGCCGGGGCGCCACCCTTTCCTATTGCCTGATCAGGGCATCCGAGGCCGTGGCGGGATTCGAACCCACGTAACTCGCTTTGCAGGCGAGCCCCTGAATCACTCGGGCACACGGCCGTGTTCCCACTCGGTGTAGTGACCGTAGGGCGGGGTGGAGGGGGGCTCAAGGGGAC
>NZ_POUC01000035.1 GCF_002891435.1 Streptomyces cahuitamycinicus | reverse complement strand
GGCCTCCCCCGCCTCCCGCTCCGTATCGTCCTGCTGGGACTCCTCGTCCAGTCCCAACGGCTCGTCGTCCGCGTCCTGTTCGTTCTCCGGATCGCCCACCGCACGGGCCGCTCCGGTGTCACCGCCGGTCCGGGACTTCTCGCCGGGCTCGGCGCCGCTGCGGTCGACAGCGCCAGGGGCGGGGGCCTGCCGGCGGGTTGCCTCGGCCGCGCCCTCTTCCTCGCGCCGTTCCTGCTCGCCGGCCTGCTTCTCGGGCTCCTGGGCGGCCTCATCCTCGGGGCCGCCCGCGTCCTCCTCGGCGTCGCGCTCGTCCTGCCTGTCCTGGTCCTGCTGGGCGCGTTCGGTGTCCGAGGCGTCCTCGCGTTCGTCGGCGGCGTCCTTCTCGGCGTCCCGGCCGGAGGCGTCCTTGTCCTCCTGCTGGTCCTGGGCGCGCTCCTGCTCGTCCTTCGCGCCCTCCTGCTGCCGCCCGGCCGAGCCGGCGCCGCCCTGAGCGCTCTCCTGGCCGGCGTCGCCGGAGGCGGATCCGTCGCCTTGGTCCGCGGCGTCCTCTTCCCGGCTCCCGCCGGGCCCGGGCCGGCCGTCGTGCGGTTTCCCGCCTGGTTTGCCGGGCTCGTTCGGCCGTTCGCCCTGTTCCGGGGCACGCTCCGCCTCGGAGTCCTCGCGGGCGCGTTCCTCCTCGATCTCGTCCGCCGCGTCGGGGACAGCGAGCGGAGCCGCCGCGGCATCCATCGGCAGCGGCCCTGCCCGTTCCGTCTCCTCCACGCCCTCCAGCAGCCGGTCTACGACAGACGCGGGCAGCCGCAGTTCCAGCCGGTCCAGGACGATGTCCTGCACCTCGGGCGCCATGCGGGCCAGTTGGATCCGTACGCGCCCCGACCTGTCCTCCGGGTCGCCGCGCAGGGAACGCAGGAGACCGTTGGCGAGCCGGTCGACGAGGGTGGCGGGGTCCAGTTGCTCCATGCGGCGGCGGTCGGCGTCGACGGTCGCGTAGCGGAGCCAGCCGGGGGTGGCCTGCGCCTGGTCGAGGTCCGCGGCCGAGTCCGGCCCGGGTTCGGTGTCCCGTACCAGGTCCTGGGCTGCCGACTCGGCCTCCCGCTCGATGGCCTGCTGCGGCAGGCTCACCGCGCCCAGGTCGCGCCCGGCACGCAGGGTACCGAGGCCGTGCGGGTTCTGGACGGTGTGCAGGAGTTCGTGGGCGAGCAGGCGGCGGCCCTCGTCCGTGCCCGGCCGGTACGTCCCCTCGCCGAAGAAGATGTCCTGGCCGACGGCGACCGCGTCCGCGCCGAGCAGGCCCGCCAGCTGACCGGCGTCCCGGCCGGTGTGCAGGCGTACGCGGCTCAGGTCGTGCCCGAGGCGCTCCTCCAGCTCGCGTCGTACGCCGGGGTCGAGCGGCTGGCCGGCGCCGCTGACGATGTCCTTCGGCTCGGGGGCGCGGGACTTGGCCGTCCGCTCCTTGCGCTTGCGGCGGCGCTGCTCGGCGGACTGCTCGGAACGGCTGTCCTGGGTCGGGGAGTTGCTCACGACGTCACCTCCCCACGGCCGCACAGGCCCTCGTGCACGGCGCGCGCCAGTTCCTGCCCCAGGCGGCGTGCGGACAGGCCGGCGGGCAGCGGCGGTAGTCCGGACAGGACGTCGGCCGTCCAGGGGCCGTCGGCGGGCACGCCGCGCTCGCGGACCAGCCGGGTCAGTTCATGTTCGAAGGCGGCCGACACCCGGTCGGGGTCGGCGCGGAAGCCGTCGAGGACCAGCTCGCCTATTTCCACGCGGATCTCGCGCGGCGTCGGTGTCCTATCAACCGGCGTCCCACCGGTCTGCGTTCCACCGGTCTGCGTCACACCCTTGGGCGTCACACCCATCCGCGGACCTCCGTCGGCGTCAAGGAGCGTTCCAGCTTGAGGTATTCGGTGCGGGCCCCCGCGAGCATGTGCCGCATCTGGAGCGCCTCGCCCTCCTCGGCGGCGAGGAACGCGCCGGACAGGGCAATGTTGCGGATCGAGCCGCCCGCCACGGTGAGCTGCGCGAGCAGTTGTGGGTCGATGTCCTTCACCGGGGCCTGCGGCGGCAGTACGCGGCGCCAGATCTCGGCCCGTTCGTGCTCGGCCGGGAAGGGGAAGTCGACGACGAAGCGAATGCGCCGCAGGAAGGCGTTGTCCAGCGCCTTCTTCATGTTGGTGGTGAGGATGGCGAGGCCGCGGTAGGCCTCCATCCGCATCAGCAGGTAGCTGACCTCGAGGTTCGCGTACCGGTCGTGGCTGTCCTTGACCTCGCTGCGCTTGCCGAACAGGGCGTCGGCCTCGTCGAAGAGGAGGAGCGCGCCGCCGCGTTCGGCAGCATCGAAGACACGGCGGAGGTTCTTCTCGGTCTCGCCGATGTATTTGCTGACGACCTGTGAGAGGTCGACGACGAACAGGTCGAGGCCGAGTTCCTTCGCCATCACCTCGGCGGCCAGGGTCTTCCCGGTGCCGGAGCCGCCCGCGAAGAGCGCGGTGACGCCGAGGCCGCGGCGCAGGGTCGCCGCGAAGCCCCACTCCTGGTGGACCACGGCGCGTCGGCGCACATGCGCGACGATCTCCCGCAGCACGCTGGTCTGGCGCTCGTGCAGCACGAGGTCGTTCCAGCCGGCCTGCGGTTCGATACGACGGCCGAGTTCGTCCATGCCGACCCGGGCCTCGTCCATGCCGACCCGCCAGGCCAGGCCCGCGGCGTCGAGCTCGTCCTCGTGGGGCAGTTCACGGCGTACGGTCGCGGCGGCGGACCGTACGACGTGCGGCGGCAGCTGGAACTGGGCGATCAGGGACCGCAGTTCGTTGTCCTCCAGATCGGCGACGTCGCTGAACGCGTCCGACCACAGAGCGAGTTGCTCCTCGTCGTCCAGACGCGGCACGCTCACCCGGGTGCCGTGCGGGTGGTCCGTCCGGCGCGGGTCGGCGCTCGACACGACGACCGGCACGGCGGCCCCGGCCAGGAACGCCTCCGTGGCCGCCTGCTGCTCCCGGTCCGGCTCGCCGAACTCCACGAGCAGCGCGGCGGGCAGCAGGATCGCCTCCCGCTGCCACAGCCGGGCGAACCGGTCTCGCTCCGCGGGGTCGACGGGGATGTCCTCGGCGCTCAGCGCGTACAGCCCGAGCCCGGCACGCGCGGCCGCGGCGGCCGCGATGTCGGCACGGCTGCGCAGGTCGCCGCCGACCAGTTCGACGAGCAACGGCGCGTCGGGGCGGGCGCCGTCCGTCCAGCCGGCCGCGACCCCGCTCGCGGCCAGGTCGTACGACGGTGGCAGCCGGTCGGGCACCGGTGTGCGGCGCACCTGGCCGTGCAGCCGGGCGTCCAGGTAGGGCGAGCCGAGCAGGAAGTGCAGGATGCGCTCGTCGAGCCGGAGCCGGGAGGTCGTCAGCCGCGACTCGTCGTCCAGCTCCACGATCCGCCAGCGACGCAGCGGCGACACGGGGGGCAGCGCGCTCCAGTGCGGTTCGTCCAGGGCGGCCAGGGCGAGCGAGAAGGTCGGGTACGCCCGCTCCGGATCACCACTCGCGGCGGCACAGCGGGCGCCGGTCGTGGGCTCCAGTTCCTGCGCGGCGGTGAGCAGCACGAGTTCACGCTCGAAGGCGGTGAGCCCGAAGCAGGTGACAAGGGCGTCGAGAGGGGCGACACCGGGGCCGTCGGCCGTGGCCTCGGGCACGGGGGCCTGCGCGGCGCCGCGCCCCTCGGACGAGGTACCGACACGGCCCCGCGCGGTGGTGTCATCGGAGTCCCGCGGAACGGTGCCCTGGGAATGCCGCGCGGCGGAGCCCTCGGGGCCCTGCACAGCGGTGCCCTCGGGGCGGGCCTGCACAGCGGTGCCTTCGGGGCCCTGCACAGCGGTGCCGACGGAATCCTCCGAGGCGCGCCGCGCTGCTGTGCCACCGGACCCTGGATCCGTGGCGCGCCCCACACCCGCACCGCCGGAGTCCTGCTCCGAGCCGTGACCCGGGGCCGCGTCGCCGAGCTCCTCCCCCACGGCCCGACACGCATGAGCGTCGACGCGGGCCAGGACACGCCGGATCTCGGCCGTCAGCGTCGTGCCGGCGCCCGCCGCGGCGGCAGCCGTCGCCCCCGCCGCGGCCGTACCGTGCGCTCCCATGTCCTCACCTGCCCCCGCCGCTCCCATGTGCCTCAGTTCTCCGTGTCCTCGTCGCCGTCCGTGTTCTCCGCCGCCGGCCGGACCTGCGCGGACTTGGCCGACTTGGCGGACGTCTTCTTCACGGCCCTGGCCGGCTGTGCCGGCTTGCGGCCCCGAGCCGCCTTCGCCGGCGCTTTCGCCGCCGCCCTGGCGACGGCCTTCGCAGGCACGTCAGAAGACTCCGCGGTCCCCCGCGAGGGAGAACTCGCACCGTCCTGCGAGGGAGAGTTCGCACCGTCCTGCGAGGGCGCCCCGCCACCCGCGTCCGGAACGACCCCGGGCCGCTGCCCCACAGCCGGCGGCTCCGGCGCGCCCGGCGCCCCGAACGGCAGCACCCGTACCTCCGGCCGCTCCACCGGCTTCGCCGGAACCGGCGTCCCCCGCCCGTCGATGAGGACCAGTACGGCCTGGTAGACGACCGACAGCGTGTACGGCGTCTGGTGGAGCATCCCCCACAGCTTGGACGTCTCGTCGACGTCCATCGCGGTCGGGGTGAACCGCACCCGCTGCACCGCCCCGGCCAGGTCGCTCCCGCCCAAGTGCGGCCGATGACCGGCGAGTTCGATGATGTCCTTGGGGAGTACGGGTATCTCGTGCAGGGTGCGCACCACGGAGCCGATCAGACGCTGCCCGACCAGCTCCGCCTCCTCGCCGTACGCGCTGATCAGGTAGTGCAGGTCGAGCGCGGCGGCCGGCCGCCGGACGAGCGTCCCGTCGGACGCCCGGGTCGGCAGGTCGTTGTTGCGCTGCGAGGTGTTGGGCGTGACCTGGTACAGGAACACGGTGATGGTCGGCTCGAGAGGCGGGTCCGCCGGCGGCTTGCGCGGCTCGACCTTCACCGCGATATCGATGTCCGGCGGAAGGTTGTCCTCGATCAGCAGGGCGAGGGCCTGGGTGACGTGGGCGAGGGCAAGTGCGTTGCTCATGGCGTCAGTTCCTCGGTCCCTCTCCGCGTCCTGGTGCTTCTCGTCGTACATCTGCGTGCCGGTCGGCGCTCACTCGCGCCCCCTGGCCAGGTAGTCCGCCAGGCTCACCGCGGCCCGGGGGCGTTCGGCGTCCCGTGGCCGGGGCCCGCCGCCTCCGCCCTGAGGCGTCCCGCCCGCCGTGACCTCCAGCCGCCCGATCTGCACCTGAACCACCTGCTCGGTCTGGCGGCCGGGGCGCCGGGCCGCCGCCTGCCGGACGGCATCCCGTGCGGCCGCCGTGTCCGCCGCGCTGGGGAGCAGCGGGGCGGACACGGCGGCGCGGGGAGCGGCGTCCGCTCCAGGGGGGGTCGGCACGGACGCCGCGTTCGTGAGGGCCGCCGGCTCCGTACGGCCCCGGCCCGGCGCCCGGCGCGCGGTGTCGGGGACCGGCCGCAGTACGGGGCCCGTCGGTGTGACGGGACGCAGCAGCGGCCCTTCGGATCCGGTCGGCCGCGCCGGACGAGGTGCGGGTTCGACGGATGCCGTGGCCTGCTCGGTCCGTACGACCGTCCGCTCCCGTTCCGTACGGACGACCTCGCGACCCGTCGGGCGTGCCCTGTCCGGCCGGGCGACGGCGGCCGGGGCGGCGACGGGCCACAGCGGTTCGGTGCCGTCCGGGTCCGGTGCGGCGGCCTTCACCGCCTCGACGCGTTCGAACGGACCGGCCAGTCGCGGCCGTACCCGCACCACGCCGGGACGCTGCACGGCGGGCGCCGCGTGCCGGGCGAGCAGCCGGTCGAGGAAGTCGGGCTCCGGCCGGCCCCCAGCGGTGGACTCAGACATCCGCACATAGCTCCAGGTAGTAACGGCGCCGCAGCGGACTGAGCGCCAGGATCTCCGGCTCGCTCCAGCCGTACGCGGTGGCGAGCAGATGGACGTCGAGCAGGAGGTCCCGGGCCCAGGCGTCCAGTTCGGCCCACAGGTAGGAGGCGATGTCCAGCTCGGCCCGGGTGCCCTCCCCGCATTCGGGGCAGGCGATGGTGAGCGCGACGTCGCCGCCTGGATCGGCCGCCTGGGCCGCCTCGGCGATCCGCCGCTGTACGGCGACGGGCAGCGTGTCCGCTGACACGGGCTGTCCGTCGCGTACGGCGGTGACGAGGCAGCGGGCCAGCAGGGCTCGGCGCGGGTCGGCGTCCCGGGCCGCCGCCGTCAGGTCGGCGACGCCGGGCACCCGGAACTCGACCTCCCAGCCGTCCTCGGCGACCCGCACCAGCGGATCGCCCCGGTCGGCCAGGGTGCGGGCGAACTCCCCGGCGTCCAGCTCGAACTCCATGTCCGCGCCGCACGCCCGACAGTCCAGGCGCACCTGCATCCGCTCGCCGAACAGGGCCTGGCGCAGGGCGAACAGGTCCGCCTCGCGCTCCCCGACCGGCAGCGTCAGCAGCGCCTGCTGGTCGCCGCCCAGGTCCGGCCGGGCGGCCCGGTGCAGCAGCAGCGCGCGCCCGGCCGGAGCCTGGGCCAGCCCGGTCTCCCAGGTGGCCAGGAACTCGGCCGCCTGTGTGATGGCCATGCCTCCCCCAGTGCCTGTGTCTCAGCGGGTTCAGTACGTGCCCAAAAGGGCGCGGGGAACTGCGCGACAAGCCACGACGAACCCGGTGACGAACCACGAACCCACCGCGGCGCTTCCCGGCGGAGCGCCTACGCCGGGTTGAGGAACGAGGGCTCCTCCGGCTCGGGCACCTCGTAGTCCCGCTCCCAGCCCTCGCATTCGAGCTTCAGGGACTGGATGGCGACCGCGTTGGCGTTGGCGTCCAGTTCGCCGAGGACCTGGTACTCGCTCGGCCAGGTCCGGTACAGCTTGTGCGAGACGGCGACCTGCCCGGCCTCGTTGAGGACCTGGATCACGATGTCCTTGCGGAAGTCCGCCAGGGACACCTCCGAGCCGAGGCCCGCGCCGACCTGCCAGACCTTGTTGGCCCAGCGGTCGAACTCGGGGTCGTGCGTGACGCCGCGTTCCAGGGTGACGCCCTCGAACTCGGAGCGGCCCGGCGACTTGCGCGGGGAGGAGGGGTCACCCCCGTGCCGGTGCTTGACGACCTCCGTGGTCCGCTTCAGCGGACTGATCTTGCTGATGCCGGCGACCGTCCGACCGTCCCACAGGACCAGGAACTTGAAGTTCTTGTACGGGTCGAAGCGATGGGCGTTGACCGTGAACTCTGCCATCGAAATGTCCTCAGGGGTTCCTTGGAGCGTTCCTTAGAGCGCGAACTGGCCGGACGTCTGCTGAATCCTGACGACCACGAACTCGGCCGGGCGGACCGGCGCGATGCCGACCAGGACGTTGACGACGCCGTTCTCGATGTCCTCGGCGGTCGTGGTGTCGCCGTCGCACTTGACGAAGTAGGCCTCGCGGGGCGTGCCGCCCTTGAAGGCGCCCTGGCGGAACAGCGTGTGCAGGTACGAGGAGGCGGCGAGCCGGATCTGCTGCCACAGGTTCTCGTCGTTGGGCTCGAACACCACCCACTGCAGGCCGCGTTGGAGGCTCTCCTCGACGTGCAGCGCGAGCCGCCGTACGGGGACGTACTTCCACTCGCTGTCGAGGGCGTCGGAGCCCTCCAGGGTGCGGGCGCCCCAGACCACCGGGCCGGTCACCGGGAAGGTGCGAAGGACGTTGACGCCCAGCGGGTTGAGCAGGCCGGTCTCGCGGTCGGTCAGGTCGACCGTGAGCGAGTGGACACCGGCGAGCCGTGCCTCGGTCCCGGCCGGGGCCTTCCACACGCCGCGTTCGGAGTCCGTCCGGGCGACGACGCCCGCGACGGCGCCGCACGGCGGGAAGGAGCGCAGCCTGCCCGTGAGCGGGTCGGTGAGTTGCAGGTGCGGGAAGTACAGGCCCGCGTGGTTGCCGCGCACCGCGTCGAAGGCGGCGAGACCGGCGCGGGCGGTGTCGACGCTGACCCAGGTGCCGGGCGCGTCGACGAGGAGGAAGATCCGCCGCTCCTGGCACAGGCGCTGGGCGGCGGAGACGACGGTGAGGGCGTCTTCGGTCTTCTCGTAGGCGGCGAGTTCGGGCAGGGCGAGCAGGTTGACGTCGGCGACGCCGCGCAGCGCCTGGATGCCGGACTTGTCGGCCTCGGAGCCGATGAGGTCGCGCGGTCCGGGCGCCTCGCCGTCCTCGCCGCCCTCCAGGGGGAAGACGGGCGGGTTGACGGAGGCCTCCAGGCCCAGGTCGTTGGCGCACTCGCCGAGGAAGCGCACGACATCGTCGGGGTCGGTGGATCCCGCGACGACCTGCACGCGGCGGCCGAAGGCGGTGACCTCGGCGCCGGCGAAGGCGTGCTTGCCGGGCGCGTCGGGCAGGGCGCGCAGTTTGCGCTCCAGAAGCAGCGCCAGCTCGGTGACGGAGGCCGGGGCCTCGCCGTCGCCGTCGGGGTCGTGGAGGGTGAACTCCCGCTCCACGTCGCCGATCTTGACGGTGAGGTCGACGGCCAGGTCGGGCAGCTCGTGCCCGAACGGCCTGGAGACGGTGCCCGAGGGGTCGGGGCGGCCCTCGCCGACGACCTCGACGCGGATCAGCCGGGAGCCGGCGTTGACGACGGTCTGCACGTACCGGCCGCTGGACGGGTCGGTGGACAGGCCGGTGAAGCTTTCGCGGGCTTCGCCCTTGGCGTCGTGGACGCGCAGGTTGAAGGTCTCGTCGGGGCAGGGTGTGTCGTGGTCGACGGCGACGCGCAGGCCGTTGCCCCACACGCCGGGCTCCTTGGCGTGCACGGCGAGGACGCGGCTCTCGCTGTGGCCCTCGGTGGACTCCAGCGTGACGCAGGCGGCCTTGCCACTGCCGGCCTTGGCGACCCGGACGATCACCGCGACGGTGCCGCCGTTGCCG
This sequence comes from Streptomyces cahuitamycinicus, assembly GCF_002891435.1. Taxonomy (GTDB): domain Bacteria; phylum Actinomycetota; class Actinomycetes; order Streptomycetales; family Streptomycetaceae; genus Streptomyces; species Streptomyces cahuitamycinicus. The sequence goes on along the minus strand of NZ_POUC01000035.1, from coordinate 24,970 downwards.
AAGAACTGGTGGACGGCGTAGCCGACGGCGCTGCGGGCACTCAGGCCCCCGAAGCGGCGCTCGAACTCGGTGAAGCTGGTGACGCGCACCGGCTCGTTCAGCGGACCACGCCGGGTGTGGCCCACGAAGGCGGTCACCGAGGTGGTCAGGGTCGAGATGGTACGGCTGCTGCTGGGAAGTTCTTCGACGTAGACACCGGGATACGTCGGCTTGGCGGCGCTCACTGCACTCATCGGCGTTCCCCCTCCTGTCCCTGTATCGGGCACCCGATGAAGGCACCAAGAGGCGGTGAGGGAGGGACGTTCCTGGTGGTGCGCGAAGGTGCCACTCACCCTGTCGGCAGTGGCCACGCGCCCGTCATCAGTTCCCCCGTCGATGCCCGTGCTGTCGGTCGCACGGGCCAAGCGCATCGCTTGTGACTCCTGATGCTCAAGTGCTCAACCCACCCTGCTGCTTACGGAGTTGACCCAACAAGACGGGTTCTGGCCAGCACGGAGGAAGGTTTTGTGAAGGCAAAGTTCCCGGATCCGCACACCGTGCCCGCGCGCCCTCGTGAACCGGTCCACACCTCCCGCACACCGCTGCGCCGATGGCGCGGACGGCATGCCTGACGGACCCGTGTCCGCGGCGGCGGAGTCCTACGCTCCTCGGCTTCTCCCCGAGTCGCACACACCCTTCGGTGGCCGAATCCGTCGGGGGGGGCATGGACGCGCACGAAGTTGATCGCGGACTTACGGGACGCACCTACGGGTGCCCCCTTTCGACCGGGACATGCCCGACCGAAACGCCAGACCACGCCACCCCTTCCGGGCCGTAGAAATATCTACGAGCATGGCTGTGGCCGGGCGGCACGCGGAACCCCGCGGGTCACCGGCCGTGTCCAGCGCGCGCCGGACCGCGGCGCCGTCGACTGTGCCTGGGGTGGCCATGCAGAGCGTCATGTGGAAGCAAGCCGTCGAGTGGCTCGCCGCGGCCGCCACGGACCCTCAGGAGTGCAAGCGGGAGTGGGACTACGGCACCGGAACGGTGCTCGTGGAGGCCGGGCGGTACTGGGACGTGCTCAGCGTCCCCGACCGGCTCGGCCTCCTCGCGCTCGACCTCCTGTGGCGCGACCCGCTGAAGGTGCCCGGCCCCACCCTGGTGGACTGCGCGGCCCGCAGAGTGGGGTTCTTCCTGCCGCCCGACCCGGTCAGCGAATGGGTCGGCTTCGGCGTGCGGCACGTCGGCCGGGGCTCCTGGGTCGCCGTGCCGCCGCCGTACCGGCCCGCCGGCCGACTGGAGTGGCTCGTCCCGCCGGACGGAACCGGCACGCTGCACACCCCGGGCACGCTCGAATCGGCTCTGCGGGAGGCCAGTGGGACCCTCGCGGTGCTGGCGCCGGTCAGCGCGGAGCCGGCGGTGCCGGACGGCTGGTGAGGCGGGCTCCGGAAGGCAGCCCCACCGTGCCCGGGTGGCGGCCGGAGGCAGCGCGGGTGCCACCGGGGCCGGCCCCTGCCCGGCCGGCGGCGGGGTGAGGAGCGGTGGGGACGACCGGGCCCATGTGCCGGCCGGCGGTCCACGAGGTGACGGCGGTCCAGGTCTCACTCTCGGCCGGCGCGGCGAAGGAGACCCACTGGCCGTCGCGGTGCTCCGGGACCGTGTGGCCGCGCGCCTCCCACTCGGCGACCAGGGCGGCGTAGATCGGCGGATGTCCCGTGTATCCGGCGGTGAGTTCGGCGTACGAGCGGGGCGCGGCATCGTTCCCGGGAAGGCGCCGCACCGTCTCCGTGCTGTCCATGCCAGGGGAACGCGGCGCCGAGCACCGGCGGTACGCGGGCCGGACCCCGTCCGTCGGGTCGAGTGAACCCGTCACCCGTACGGCGGCACGCGGGCACCGGACAAACATCCAGTCGGGCGGTCGCCCGTTCAGGACCGGGGGCGATTCCAGGCCACATGTCACTTCCAGGCCAGTCGGTCGCCCCCGGCCACCCATGCGGAACATCGTTCCGGGTCCGCCGGAATTCTCGACCGGGGCGGGCGCGTCCGGTAACACTGACCTCACGCCGAGACACCGGTACGACGGCAGGGAGAGGCCATGTCACAGCGCCCTGACCTCAAGCAGCGCAGGGCCGTGCTGGAGCACGAGTGGTCCCGCTGGGTGCCGCGGCTGAGCGTCCCGGGTGCGCGGCCCGGCGGCACCGCTGCACTGCGCCACGAGGTGACCGAGTCCTGGGCGCGTTCGCTGGGCAGTGTGGACCCGGGCCGGGACAGCGCCCCGGTCACCGACGGCGGTCAGGTGCACCAGCGCTGGACGTCCTCACCGCTGTACCGGCCGGTCTCCGCCCTCGCCGGGGAGCTCCACAGCATCGGCGAGGACGCCGGGTTCGTCACCGCGGTCACCGACGAGGCCGGCACCATCCTGTGGACCTGCGGCGGCCCGACCATGCGCCGCCGGGCCGAGCGGGTCAACTTCGCGCCGGGCGGCCGCTGGGACGAGCAGGCCATGGGCACCAACGCGCTCTCCCTCGCCCTGCGCACCGGCCGCCCCAGCTCCGTCTTCTCGGCCGAGCACCTGGTGTCCGCCCTGCACGGCTGGGTCTGCTACTGCGCCCCCGTGCACGACCGGGACGGCCGCGTCCTCGGCGTGCTGGACCTGTCCACGACCTGGGACCGCTCGCACCCCCTGGCCATGTCCACCGTCCGCACGCTGGTGTCGACGATCGAAGCCCGCCTGAGCACCGAGGCGCCCCGCCCGGGCCTGCTGCGGCTCACGTGCCTGGGCTCCGAACAAGCCGTGCACGAAGGGCGGCCACTCCCCCTGCGCCCCCGCCAGCTGGAGATCCTCACCCTCCTCGCACTCGAACCCGGCGGCTTCTCCCCCGAGCGGCTGCGCGCAGCCCTCTACGGCGACCGTCCGGTCACGTCCTCCACCTTCAAGGCGGAGATCTCCCACCTGCGCCGGGCGCTGGGCGGTGCGATATCCCCCCGCCACTACGCCCTCACCGCCCCGGTGTCCTGCGACGCCGCCGACGTCCTGCGCGCGCTGGAGCAGGGCGACACGGACACCGCGCTGCGCCGCTGGGGCGGCCCGCTCCTGCCCCGCTCCGAGGCCCCCGGCATCGAGGAGTGGCGCACGCGCCTCGAAGTGGCGGTACGCGAGGCCGTACTGGCGAGCACGCGCCCGGAGCACGCCCTTCGCTACGGCGAACGGGTCCCGTACGACGCCGAGGTACACGAGCACGCGCTGCGGCTGCTCGGCCCGGACGACACGCGCCGCGCGATCGCGCGAGGCCGGCTGACGGCGTCCCTGCACGACTGACACTCCGCGTCCCGCGGCGCCAACCTTGCACCAACCTCCCGGGAGCACAGTGAGGGACGTCGCAACCCGTCCCGCACCGCCCTTCACCGAGGAGAGCCGCCATGGTGTACGCGCAGCCAGGAACCGAAGGCAGCATCGTCACCTTCGCCCGCCGCTACGACAACTTCATCGGCGGCGACTGGGCAGCGCCCGTCGAGGGCCGCTACTTCGAGAACCCGACGCCCGTGACCGGCAAGGTCTTCTGCGAGGTCGCCCGTTCCACCGCGGCCGACGTCGACCTCGCCCTGGACGCCGCCCACCGCGCGGCCGACCGGTGGGGCCGTACGTCCACGACGGAGCGCGCGAACATCCTGAACAGGATCGCGGACCGCATCGAACAGAACCTGGAGAAGATCGCGGTCGCCGAGACGTGGGAGAACGGCAAGCCGGTCCGCGAGACCCTGGCCGCCGACATCCCGCTGGCCGTGGACCACTTCCGGTACTTCGCCGGAGTCGTCCGCGCGCAGGAGGGCAGCATCGCGGAGATCGACGCCGACACCGTCGCGTACCACTTCCACGAGCCGCTGGGCGTGGTCGGGCAGATCATCCCGTGGAACTTCCCGATCCTCATGGCCACATGGAAGCTGGCCCCGGCGCTGGCCGCGGGCAACTGCGTCGTCATCAAACCGGCCGAGCAGACCCCGGTCAGCCTGCTCTACGTCATCGACCTGATCGCCGACCTGCTCCCGCCGGGCGTCGTCAACGTCGTCAACGGCTTCGGCGTGGAGGCGGGCAAGCCGCTGGCGTCCAGCCCGCGGGTGGCCAAGGTGGCGTTCACCGGCGAGACCACGACGGGCCGCCTGATCATGCAGTACGCGAGCGAGAACATCATCCCCGTCACCCTGGAACTGGGCGGCAAGAGCCCGAACATCTTCCTGCCCGACGTCATGGCCGCCGACGACGACTTCCTGGACAAGGCGGTCGAGGGCTTCGTGATGTTCGCCCTCAACCAGGGCGAGGTCTGCACCTGCCCGTCCCGCGCCCTCATCCCCTCCTCCATCTACGACGACTTCATGGCCCGCTGCGTCGAACGCACCCGGGCCATCGTCGGCGGCGACCCGCTGGACCCGGCGACCATGATCGGCGCGCAGGCGAGCAACGACCAGTACGAGAAGATCCTCTCCTACCTCGACATCGGCAGGCAGGAGGGCGCGGAGATCGTCACGGGCGGCAATCCCCGCGCGGTTCCCGGTCTGGAGGGCGGCTACTACATCGAGCCGACCATCTTCCGCGGCACCAACGACATGCGGATCTTCCAGGAGGAGATCTTCGGCCCGGTCGTCTCGGTCACGACGTACGACTCGGTCGGCGAGGCCCTGAAGATCGCCAACGACACGCTGTACGGCCTCGGCGCGGGCGTCTGGACCCGCGACGGCAACACGGCCTACCGCCTGGGCCGCGAGATCAAAGCGGGCCGCGTCTGGACCAACTGCTACCACGCGTACCCGGCGCACGCGGCGTTCGGCGGCTACAAGAAGTCGGGGATAGGGCGCGAGACGCACAAGATGATGCTCGACCACTACCAGCAGACGAAGAACATTCTCTGTTCCTACAGCCCTCAGAAGCTCGGGTTCTTCTAGAGCTTGAGTCGGGTTGCCTGGAGGCATCATCGCCCTCCAGGCAACCGCAAGGGTAGCTACCCGCTGTGATTGACTGGGGCCTCTCGTCGCTTTCCGGCGTCGAGGGGAGCCCCTCCCGGACCAGTCACGGACCAAATGGCACCGGAGGACATCACCCCACGAGCCGCCCGCCCATGAGCGCGAGGCCAAAGCCGCCGCGTGTCCAGCGGCCGTGGTGGTGAACTCGGCGTCGGCGAAGTGCCCGCCGTTGTCGCTGATGACCGCGACACGGATGGTGTTCGCCGGATCATGCCCTCACGCACCACTGTGCAGATGGGCGGCCCAGACGGACGGGGTATTCCCGGCGTTCGTACGGCGTCGCAGGAGCGCCTTGTGGAGGGCGAGCGCGGCGTTGCGCGCATCGGGTTCCAGCGCGGTGTAGACGTCCGTCGCGATACGGACCGCCGGCCCGTCCCCGATCTCCCAGAGCGTGCCGATGGCGTGCCGGTAGCCGGCCAGCTGAAAGGCCGATACGAGTTGGATGGCCTCGTCCGCCAGGGCCGTTCCGGTGCGCGCGGTGGAACAGGCGGAGAGGAACGCCAGTTCCGCGTGCCCGAGCCGAAGGCGCGCTACATCCGTCACCGTGAAGGGGCGCTCGGAATGGTCGTACAGGAGGAGTCGGCTCCTGGAGGGGTTCTGTGCGTCACTGACGCCATGGCAGCTGAAGTGTGCCCAGGGAAAGCGCGGCAACTCGCTCAGCACCGCGGCATGGAGATTTTCCGCTCCTTCGCGAATCTCCGCTCGCGTCCCGAACCTCTCCGTCAGCAGACGGGCTTCGCGCCCGGCGCCGGGGATGTTCGCCTCAGCGGGGGTGCGGGGCATAACGACGGCGAAGACCCGACCCGCCCAGCTCGGTTGTCCCTGTTCGGCAGGTCGGCGTGCGTGGAGGAGTGCCCTGATGGTCGGCGTGTACGAGGAGACCGTCCTGTCCATCACCGTCATGGGCACGGCGTCGGACCGCGTGTGGTGGTGCCCGGCGGCGTGCAGGGGCAGCAGCGAGAGCAGTCCGGTCGGGCACCACCAGAGCCTGCTGACCGGGTCGGTCGCCGAACCCTCCGGGACGGCGGCTGCAACGATGTCGGCGGCCTTGAGCACAGGGCCCGCCACCGTGTCCCACAGCCAGCCCAGCATGCCGAGGAGCCGTTGTTCCCGGTCCTCGTCACCGGACGTGAGGAGTGCTGTGACCCGCTGCCTCACTGATCCGGGTGTCAGCCGTGGCAGGGAAATGTGCCTGATGCCTTCCGGCTTGACGACGAGCGCGTCGGATCGGATGTGATGCACATTCACCATGGCGATCGGTCCGTGGACAGCGGCGGCCGTGATCTTTTCCAGAGACAGAGGTTTGAGGAAGTCGGTGAATCCCGGGACTTCCCGGATCCGTTCCAGAATCTGATCCCATGCCCCCGCTAAATGGTGACGGTGGTCGGCGAGATCGGTACCCGTGCCGGACCAATGCTCACGGCCTCCCGCGTCCAGTGCGCGGCACAGTGTCGCGAACTCGGCAGCCAGCGCCTCGTCCCGTTCCCGCAGCGCGGTGAGATCGGTACGGGCGTCCAGCGCCCTGGCGAGCAGAACGCCACGGCCCTGCTCCAGCATCACGGCGGCCGCACCGACGTCACCGGCCTGCAGGGCCACTGCGGCGGCGGTGGACGCGAGTCCGGACTGGGCGGCGAGCTGCTCCTCCTGGTCCTTGCGCAACAACTCGATCCCTGCCAGCCGCGGAAGGAGTTCCACGGCCGTGGCGGCGGCGTCGAGGGCGTCCGGCCAGTCGCGGTGTGCGATCGACGCGTCCCGCCAACGCTGGGCGGCCCCGAGCCGGACGGACGTCGTCGCCGCGGTGATGTTCGCGGCCTGACGGAAGGCCGGGCCCCCATCGCGTCCGGTCCGTTCCCGTACCTCGCCCAGGCCCACCAGGGCGGCGGCCCTTGCCGGATCCGCGGGCCCGAGCAGTTCCAGCGCACGCTCGTAGGTGTGTGCCGCGGTGTCGGGCTCGCGCACGCGAAGACCGTGGGCGAGGCTGTTCAGTGCCGCGGCCTGTTCCCTCGGGGTGCCCTGGGTCTGATCGCAGGCGAGTCGCGCGATCCGGAGTGCCTCGTCGAGATCGTCGCCGTCGTGGCGGTTTTCGTGCCTGCGCCGAAGGGCGATGCCCAGTTGGTGCGCGAGCAGAGCCGTCTGGTTGCCTGCCGACCCGAGCTCCCGTGCGGCCCTTCCGAGGGCGATGGCCCTGTCCAGATCGCGTGGATCCCCCGCCAGGTCGTGGCGTATGCGCAAGGCCATCAGCAGCCCGTAGAGGTACCGCGTGTGGCGCCGCTCGCCCGGGTGCGACAGCCGCACGGCCTTCTCGCCCACGTCGATCGCCTCGTCGAGGGCCCCCGGGTCGCCGGTCCGCTCGAAGCGGGCTTGCAGCGCAAGGGAAAGCCGTTCGAGCATCTCCGCGCGTTCGGGCTGCGCCGGCTCGGCGGCAGCGAGGGCTCTGCGGGAGTGCGTTGTCGACTCGTTTAGATGTTCCGCTGTGCCGGTCCGTTCGTACTGGGCCAGGTGGAGCGCCGCCAAGGACGACCGGTACGCGGCGTACGAAGCTCCATCGGAGCCGTCCGTGGCCAGCAGGTGTTCCAGCTGTTCCTTGGCCTCGCGGGCGTCGCGCTCATCGGCAGTGGTCTCGTACCTGAGTTGGAGGCACTCGGCGAGCAGGCTCCGGTGGCTGCGGCCGACAGGGTCCCCTTCAGGCGATGGCGCGTGGACGCGGCAGATCGCGATGGCCTCGCTGAGGTCGCCCATAGACCTGAACTCGTCGAAGCGCTGCTCCAGGGCCGACGCCAGAGCAAGGGAGGCCTTGCGTCGGAGAAGGCCGTCCTCGGGTGCGGCACCGACCGCGTTCCTCGCTTCCGCCACGGCTTGGTCCACGGCTTCCCTGCCCCCGCCGGCCCTGAACATCCAGGCACAGGCGAGCGAGACACGGATGCGGATTTCGGCCCGGCCCGGGTGGGTCTCGCCGAGGCCGTCCAGGCACTGTTGCGCCAGGCGCAGTGCCTGCCGGGCCATGCCGGCGTCTCCTCGTGCAGCCGCGCCGTGCAGGAGGTGGTCGATCGCCTGGACGCGCACCTCGAGCGGCGGTTGCGTGCTGGGGAGGCGCCAGCGGGACGCGAGAAGGTGGTCGCGTACGAGTGCGGGCAGTCCGTCGTCGGACAGCACGGCCTCTCCGGCAGCCTCGAAGCAGCTCAAGGCGGAGTCCAGGTCCGCGTTGCCCGCCGGGTCCGGAGGCGCTGCTCGGTAGCGGGCCCAGTGATACCAGCCCAGCAGTCGGGCGACGTCCGGCGGCAGCGGATGCGACGCCGCCAGGCTTCTCGCCGCCTCCCGGACCTCGTCGTCCGGTCGGGCGACGCCGGCGGCTTTGGATCGAAATTGTTGGACGAAGGAGGCCACGAGGGCGAGCTGCCGGGGATCAGGAGTCGTCGTCATCGAGAGGTATGGCCGTGTCGCCGATGATCATGCCTTGTCCTGGGCCCGCCTTGACGAGTGACGCGGCGAGGCCGAGACCGAACTGGTCGGCGAGGTCGAGCAGCTTCATCACCTGCTCCACGCTCGCCCCGAGCCGGTCGTCCCCTTGCTGTAGGGCGTGGGCGTACATCCCGCTGAGCACCGGGTTGCGGGCGGGATTCCGCAGGGCCGGATGCGTGCGTACGTATTCGGCCTGGTCGTCCACCGTGGGAAGACGCACCAAGGTCGTCAGCATGACCTGCAGATCGTGGAAGTCCATGGGCTCCCTCTCTTGTCCCATCCGCTCGTGTCCCCTCCGCTCTCCCGCCTCACCCGTCCGGGGGCGCCCCTGACGGCCACCGCGCCGGATCAGGCTCCGACGTGGATGTGCGCGCTCCACAGCGCCGATGCCCCGGGCCGTTGCGCACGCATCCGGTCGATCGCGTGGTGCAGCGCGTGGGCGGCCCGGTCGACCGGGCGGGTGGTGGCCGTCACCGCGCACGCCTCTTGGTAGAAGGCCGCCGCGATGCGCCGCGCCGCCGAGTCCTGGACCGGCCAGAGGGTCCCGACGACCCCGATGAACCCTGCGAGCAGAAAGGCGGAGGTGATGTGGACGGACTCGTCGGTGAACCGGGCGGTGGTCTCGGTCGTGCTGCAGGCCGAGAGATAGGCGAGTTCGGCGTGGGCGAGGTCGAGCCGGGAGACGGCCGCCACATCGAGTGGGGCAGTCCGGTGGTCGTCGAGGAGAAGCCTGCTGGCCGAGGGGTCCCCGGCGTCGCTGACGCCGTGGCAGGCGAAGTGGACGACGGCGTGGCCGGGCAGGGCGGTGAGCACTGCCTCTCGGGTCGCCTGCGCACCGGTCAGGACTTCCGTGTCCGGCACGGTGTCGGCTATCGCCTTCACTTCCTTTTCGACCCCGTGCAGCGGTGTCTCTCCGGGCGTCTGCGGCATGGCCACGATCAGCGCACCCCGGGGGCCGTCCGGCGGAGTCGGACCGCTGCGCTTCATGTGGCCGAGGGCTCTGACGGTGGGCGTGTAGGAGGAGACGACCCGGTCCATCACCGTCCGGCCCGGCGCCCGGCTCGTCTCCTCGCGGCTGTGGAGACCGGCCGCGTGCAGCGGAAGAAACGCGAACGGGCCGGTCACGCACCACCACAGCCGGGGGCGCCGGTCGAGGGGCTGTGGCTCGGTGTGACCGAGAGCGGACAGCACGGGTTGCGCGACGTGCTCCCATGCCCATCGCAGGACGTCGGAGATGTCCTGACCGTCTTCCAGCTCTTCGCGGAGGGCCGCGGCCTGCTGCGCAACGGTCGATTCCGTGACGGTGGGCAGTGGAACGACCCGCACCGCCCGATCGGGGTCGTCGGTGAGGATCAGTGCGTCGCATCCGTGGAGTCCGGAGTTGATGACGGCCACGGGGCCGGCCGCCGCGTGCAGGCTCAGCTGCGCGATCGAGGGCCGGCCGAGGAAGTCCTCGAAGCCGTTGAGTGCCCGGATACGGGTCAGGAGTTCGTCCCAGCGTCGTTGCAGCGCGATGCGTCGCCGCTGGATCTGCGCGGCCTCGGCCTGCGGCGACGCCGGGAGACCTCCCGCGAGGGCGGTGGGAGCGGCATACGGGAGATGGGACCGCTCGTCCGGCAGGTCCCATCAGTACGCGGGTGGTCTCGAATTCCTGGGCGAGCTGCGGATGCCGCTCGGCGAGCCGGGCGGTCTGCGAACGCGCACCCAGGCGTTCCTCGATCAACACCCCGCGGGCTTGTTCCAGCAGTTCCACCGCCGTTTCGGGTACTCCGGCGGCTGTGGCGGCGCTCGCCGCCTCGGAGCCGAGCCCGGCGATCCTCCCCAGCCCTTGCTCTCGGTCCATGCGCTCCAGCCGCTGCGGAGCCACCCTTGGGAGCAGTTCGACGGCGCTCCGGTAGGCGTGAAGCGCCCTCTCCCGCTCGCCCAGGGCGTATTCCGCACGCCCCAGCAGGCGATAGGCCGTCACCTGTTGCCAGGCGAGGGCGTGCGGCATCGCCGTGATCGTGTCCGCGCGGTCCCGGGCTTCCCGGAGCACCTGTGGGTCGCCGTCGTGCTGGTGCGCGTGCAGGAGGGCGAGGACGAGTTCGATGAGGTGATCGGCTTGGTGGAGACCGTTCGGGGTGGTCTCTGCGGCCACCTGCCGGGCGGTCCCGACGAGCTGGTCCAGCAGCGCTGGGGTGGGGTCGCTCTCGTACTCGGCCCTCAGCGCCTTGGCCAGATTGCTCAGGAACAGGGCGCGCTGGGGATGGTCGTCCCCGGCGACGTCGCAGGCTCGTGTGGCCTCGGCTCGTGCCTCGGCGAGCGCGCCTGGGTCACGGGTGGTCAGGTACCGCATCATCATGGCCATGCTCAGGGCGTTGTGGAGGGCGGGGAGCAGCGATGTGTCCGCTGTCAGGTTCAGTGCTCGGCGGGCGGTGTCGATCGCCTCGGTGAGGTCGCTCTCCTCGCCGCCGCGCAGGTGCAGTTCCAGGAGTGTGCTCACGAGCGTGTGGAGGACCGCCGGGGTCAGGATGTGGCGGGGTGGCATGGCTTGTGCCGCGAGCCGTGCCGCGCGGACCGCGGCACGGAGTTCGGCTGTGTGCCCCGATCGTCCGTAGCTGGTCAGCATGGCGAAGGCCAGCGTACTCGCGTGGGGCCCCCGGTTCGTGTCTCCGGGCGGTGTGCTGCCGAGGGCCTGCTCGGCGGCCTCGACGGCGGCGTGCAGTGTCGCGTCGTCCGATGTGGCCCGGTGCAGGGCCAGCCGTGCCGTGGCCAGGGTGTGGAGTGCGTGGCTGCGTGCGCCGGCCTGCTGCCGGGATGCTACGGCCGCCTGCTCGGCGTGCAGGGCGGCCTCACCTGCCGCGGCCGTGTCGCCGGTGGCCTGGTAGCGGGACAGCAGGGTGTTGGCGAGGATGATCAGCGCGTTGCCGTGCTGTGGGTGGCCTTCGCCGGTGGCTGTCACCGCTTCTCGTCCGGCGGTCTCCATAGCGGCGAGGTCGCTCGCCTCTCCGGTGCGTTCGAATTCCAGGCGGAGCACGACGGCGAGCGTGCAGAGGAACCATCCGCGGTAGGGCGTGCCTTGCGGGTCGGCGACCGCTTCACGGCTCGCCGCGATGGCTTCTCGCAGCGCCTGTACGTTGCCTGTGATGGTGTACTCGAGTCGCAGCGTTCCGCTCAGTGTGTTGAGTACGGCGGCGCGCAGGGGGTGTCCTGTGGGAGCCTGCTCCAGTGCTTGGCGGCTGAGGGCCGCGGCCTCGGCGAAGTGGACGGAGGCACCGCTCCGCTGCGCCTTCGTGCGTGCTGCGAGGGCTCGCTGTTCGAGTAGCTCCAGCTGTGTCGTTGACATGTCATTGTCGCCTTCGTGAGCCGGTCAGGCTTGGGCGTCTGCGCCGTGATGAGCGGTCAGTAGCTGTCCGTCGTAGACCCCCGGCCCCCCGCGTCCACGACCTGCTGAGCAGCTTGCGCACACCCGCTCCTTTCCAGGGCGAAGGCGAGTGCCGCGCCCGACGCCGCCATTTCGGGGCCGGGCTCGAGGCCGGAACGCCGGGCGCTCTCGGCGCCTCGCTCGGCACAGGCCGCCGCCTCGCCCACGTCGCCGAGTAGCAGGAGCAGCCGGGACTGGTTCCACAGTTCTTCGGCATGTCGCAACCGGTCCCGTGGGGCGTGGCGTTCGGCGAGGCCGTCGCAGATGGTCCGGGTGTCCGCCAGGTCCCCGGCGGCGTCGACGATGATCCGTGCGAGGTGGCGCCGCAGGTCTTTGGACTGGTAGGTGCTCAACGTCTCCATGAATGAGTCGACGATCTTGGGCACCGATCCCCAGTGGACGGTGTCGAGGTCCGCCACTACCTCTCCGCCCGACTGTGTGAAAGTGAGAGTCAGCCGGCCTTTGACCGCGGGGTCGCCGAAGGCCGAGACCGTTCGTTCCCGCTGTGTGAAGATGCCCTGCACCTGGGCGGACCCGCTCTTCCCCGACTTGGTCACGGTGCCTGTCACCAGGGGTGCCAGGACCAGCAGGTCGCAGACGTAGTGATGGCGCCGATGGAGCGGCCCCACCCCGTGGTCAAGGGTGAATTCCGCTCGTACCGGAGCGAGCGATCGCCGCCGGCCGGTGCTCGAGCTCAGCCCGTCAGCCACCAGATGGCCCATGCCATCGCCAGTGCCAGTGTGACGGCCAGGATGAGGAGCTGCGGGCTGCGGTACCTGCTGGCGTCCCGGCGGCCCACCGGGATCGGTGCTTTTCCCCCGCTCACCGCCGTCGCGGCGGCAGAGCCTTGCGAGAGGCTCACCACTCGTGCCATGTCGCTGTCGTGCAGCAGGACGGCCACTTCCAGGGACAGCGCCTGGGCCATCCGCCATGCGCCCTCGGTGGTTCCGAGGGCATGGGTGGTGAAGGCGATGCCGGGCCGGGAGTCCTGGAGCAGGCGCAGTGCCCGGATACGGAACGCCTCTCGCGCTCCTGGGTCCTGGATTCCGCCCGCCCAGGAACCGCGCCGGTCGTTGCCTCCGGCTGTGTCGTCCGGTGCCGCGGAGGCCCCTTCACGCACCGCGGCGAGCAGACGGCGCTCGACCTCCTGCGGGGAGCCGTCGTGGGACGCGCTGTCCGCGCTCCCGGTACCCGCGAGCCAGGCGTCGACATAGTCCGCGTCGTAGCCTTCGTCGAGGGCTCGGCCCAGTCGCTCCCGTGCCTCGTCCTCGAGACCGCACCGGATAAGCCAGGTGGCGAGTCCCGGATCGTCGTGCACCTCGTCCACGACGACGGTGTAGCGGATCCGGGTTCCGATCACATCCCGCCGCTGCGACGGGATCCCGCTCAGCAGCAGCCCTGTCGTCCGCCGGTCCCGGCGGCTCACGACGAGCTCCTCGGCATCCAGGAAGAGCCAGCTGCCGACGGTCTCCCACCACCGGTCGGGCGGCGACTGACCGAGGAAGGCGTAGTCCATCCTCCGCAGCGTGCCCCGCGTCATCACGTAGGCGTGCATCCCCCGGCTCACCACACTTCCACTCGGGGATCGGACGGGGTCGCGGCGATCCTGCGCAGTGCGCCGGCCAGTTGTTCCCTGTGCAGTTCGGCCTGCGTCAAAGTCCGTCGGCTGTCGAGCCGGGTCATCCTGTTGGCCCGGGCCTCACCGGAGAGGTAGAAGTCGACGGCTCCCCAGAAGCCCTTCCTCTCGGCCTTGCGTGCCAGGGCCGTGTCGTACGTGGAGCGGGCGAGGACCGCCCGCTGCCGTTCCGCGCGATCCTGGCCGGAGATCACACACCGGCACAGTTCCTGAATCACGGTGCCCGCGGCCTTCACCTTCACCTTGGGCGGAATCTCACGGAAGCGGTAGTGGCCCTGGAAATCCAAGGTGGCCTCTCCCTCGGCGCCTGTCTCTTCGATCCACTGCCCTTCCATCAGGTCCACGCAGCCATAGGTGTCGACGGGGGCATAGATCACCCTGATCGTGCGGTGCTTGGACTCCTCCTGCACGATGTCGAGCATCGACCGGTACTTCTCCCGCACCAATTGCCGCAGCCGTGCCGCGTCACGGCCCTTTCCGCCGTTGTCGTCGAAGTACTTTTCGCACTTCAGCGGGGCGATCACCAGCACGGCCGGTTCGTCGCGGTGGGCGGGGAGGTTGCGTGCCCGGGCCCATTTGCGGGCCATCGCCTCGACGTCCTCGAAGCCGAGCAGATCGGCCACCGCACGGCGCTGGGCGGGGGTGACCGCCTCCATCAGCACGGCCGCCTCCACCGGTACCAGGAGCATGAGGCTCTCGGTGATGTGGGCTTCGCAGTCCGGCCAGCTCTCCTTCGCCTTGGGCCGGCTGCTGCGCTCCACGGGATCCAGCCATGCCCCGGGGTAGTCGAGGATGCTGAACGGGATGCCCGGCAGGCTGTCGCCCGCGGCCCTGAGCCCCACCTCGTAGAGCTGTATGTCCTGGCTCCCGCCCAGGGAGGCGGCGTCGAACTCGCGTGCCTCGACGGCCCGTCGCAGGTCCTTGCGGTTCCTGCGCACCTTCATCTCGGTCTGCTCGTCCAGGATGAGGCTGATCTCCGAGCCGGACAGCATGGTTTCGGTCTCAGCGAGGATGGCGGTGATCAGGGTGGTCTTGCCGACCCTGCTCGGACCCACCATCGACACCTTGAAAGACGGCGTCACCGCCCAGTCCTCTCTACCGCGATGCGCGGACGTTCGTCGGCGATCAAGGTCCGCAGTTCGGCGGCCAGCCGGTGCACCTTGCGCAGCCCCTCCGTCACGGCCTGCGGCCCGGTTCCCTCGTCCGGCCACAACCGGTCCTGGAAGGCGGCCGCGAGGCGCCGGAACTCGGCTTCGGAGGAGTCGGAACGCACGAAGGCGTCCTCGAACTGCTCGCCGTAGGCGAAGAGCACCTGAGCCGTCGTGCCCGGCTCCTGTGCCAGGACCGCCTGGGCGTCGTACGCGGCCTGACGTGCCAACTGGGTGACGCGGTTGAACAGTTCGGCGGCTCCCTCGGCCGTTCGCGGCACCGCGAGAAGGGTGGTGGCCGCGTTGCCGTCGCGGGGGTCGTCCTCCTCCGGGAACAGCACGTCCAGGGCGCGGCGCAGGCGGGGCAGCACCCGTGTGCGGTAGTCGAGGCGGACGTCGAGCGCGAAGTCCAGCGTCTCGGCCAGCGACGGACAGGGATCGGGCGCATCCCGAAGAGCCTCTGCCATGGCGGCCATCAGGTCCTGAGGGCGTGGTCCATGACCGTTGGTCAGGCGCACCATCCGGGTGCCCAGCCCAGCCACCAGGCCGGCCCAGTACTCGTCGCGGCGCTGGAGCAGCAGATCGTCGACCGCGGAGAACCGGCGGGCCATCTCCACCCGTATCCGGTTCAGTTCGGCGGACGCGAAGGGCAGGGATGCCCGGTCGACCCGGAAGCGGCTCAGAGCCCGCTCCTGCCATGCCTCCGGGCCCTCGCCGAAGCCGCCGAGCATCCACTCGCGGACCTCGGCGTGCACCTCGGCGACCCGTTCGAAGAACTCCTCGTCCTCGTAGTCCTTGTCGGCGCGCCCGCGCAGCCCTTCCACCCAGACCTGCAGCGACGCCGCGACCTGAGCACGGAGCGTTTCAGCGCGGGCGATCATCTGCTCCGTCAGTGTCGGAACGGCGAGCGTGCGGAGCGTCTTCGACAACTCGTCCAGGTCCGACCCGATCCGCTCCCCCCGGTCACGGCAGACGGCGATCGCGTCCTCGATGACCACTTCGTCCATACGCGGCAGTGCCGTCGCGAGGTGGTCGAGGACGGGATGCAGCACCTGTTCCCGGACGGCGTCCCCATCCGCTCCGTCCGCCAGGATCACCCAGTAACCGCGGTCCCCGGAGGCGGCGTTGAGACGGTCACGGAGATCGTCGTGGAGAGCCGTGACGTTCTCCGGAAGGCAGGCGCCGGTGTTGACCAGAACCAGCGTGAAGTCCCGCACGTCGGCCACCGCGCAAGCTCGGCCGATCAGTTGCAGTGCGTCGGCGTCCTCCCTGGCCCACATGGCGTTGGTGTCCGTGGGGCGTTTGACCACGATGGCGAAGTCGATGTCGTTGCGCAGGCCGGCCAGGTGGTGTTCCTCGGCGTCGGGGGTGAGTTCGCCGAGTCCCGGCAGATCGACCAGTCCCAGCGCGGTGACGTCCTCGATCGGGAAGGCGCACGTGATGGTCGCGTCGCGAACCGCAAGATAGAGCCGCCGATCGGGCTCCGCGTCGGCCTCCGGATAGGCGACCCAGTCGCGGATGTCCGCCAGATCCACGGTGCGGATCTCGCCGGTGAGGTAGGCGCGGTACGACGGCAGCGCCTGCTGTGCCTCACGCAGGCGTGCCAGCATCGGCCCCAGCGTGGGCCGGGCCGCACCCTCCGCGGCTTCATCGTCGATCACTCGCGGATAGAGGTGACGGGCGAAGGCCGACAGATCCCTCGGCGCCGGGCCGAGGCCCAGTTCCGCATGATAGGGAGCGATCACCTCCTCCAGGAACGACCGTTCCGTGTGCATCGTCAGACGCGCTCCACGGTCCGTGAGGGAGTGGTAGATCTTGCTGCGGACAGCCGTGACGGGCTGTCCCCGGCCGCTGGGTATCTGCCGGTCGTCCAGGCCCGACAGGGACTGGAGCAAGGTGCT
Source organism: Streptomyces cahuitamycinicus (assembly GCF_002891435.1). GTDB lineage: Bacteria > Actinomycetota > Actinomycetes > Streptomycetales > Streptomycetaceae > Streptomyces > Streptomyces cahuitamycinicus. Next base: position 8,428 of record NZ_POUC01000035.1, on the reverse strand, counting down.
CTTCCCGTTTCTGGCCCGGCCGCTCACGCCGAGGTTGACCGTCCCCCGGTTGACCCTGCTCCGTACGGTGCTCAGGGTGTCCAGGCACTCCCCTGCCGCCTTGGCCATCCCCGCGGGATCGAGCGATGCGAGGAGGCCGGCAGCCGTACTGCCCGGCTCGGTCGCCCGGATACCGGCGACCGCGTCGCCCAATTCCTCGGTCACCCTCAGGATGTGCCGCCATCGGTCCAACTGGGCGTCGACGGCCGGAAGATGTTCACGCCTCCTGCGCAGCACCGCATCAAGGCGCTCCCCGTTGTCACTCACCACTCAACAACCCCCTGGTGCCCCACTCTTGCCCCCGGAACCGCCGTCAGGCGCGCCTGTCCCCCAAGAACGTGACTTACCCCGGGAGTTCGATTCGAATGGTCAAACTACCCAAGAAGCCGGGCATCCGATCGTGATTTCAGCGCTTCGTTCTCTTCCTGGCCGATCATGACTTCACAACACCCTAAAGATGATCTCCATAAGCACCAAAAACGACTCAACCGAACAGCTTCTTTACCCAAATCGCTTTTCATCAGTCAAACAAACGAGCCCTCACACCAAGCCTGACGTAGACGATTCTCCGCAGCTCTCCGGCGGAGCCCTTGAAACGAGCGCCGATCGCCGCAGGGCAGGGCTCACGCCCCCCCTCGCATCGCCCGGTCAGGCCCCGGCGTGCACAAAGGCTCCCCACAGAAACGGGGCCTGCGGCATCCGGTCGCGCAGCTTGCGCACTGCCCGGTGCAGGGCGAACGCGGCCCGGTCGCTGTCGAAGACTCCTTCTCGGCGGAGGAGAACCAGACGAGGGCGGCGCCGCGCCCCTGTCCGTCCTGTGCTGCGGGCCCGTTCAGCCTGCGCGCCATCTCTGCGAGCAGGTCCGGCTCCCCCGTGTTCGTGTCCATGCCCCTCCCCCGGGTCGGCGATCACCGTCGTTCCGTTGTTCGGACCCACGCACGGGAACCGGAGCGGCTGCCCCGACGTATAGATCTGTGTCGTGACGGATACGCTAAGTGAAGCGTACGGGGTCGAGGGGGATCGGTGACCGGTCAGCAGATGATCGACGACGAGACGCGGACCGATGTGGTGGAGGTCCTCGGCGATCTGCTCGAATGGCAGCTCTCACCCCAGCGTTGGGACCGGGTGCAGGCCCTTGTCGAAGCACTCGCCGACGCCCTGGCGGCCGGTGACGGCGACAGCGTACGCGCCGTCACCGCCGAACTCGAGCTGTCCGGGCCGGTGCGGATCACCAGGATCGGCGCCGACCCGGTGATTGCGGCCCCGCCCCACACCCGGGACCAGGCAAATCATCTGGTCCACTCGCTCGGCGTCCCGCCGCCGCATGATGCGAAGCCTGGTGGCGGCACCGTCACGCCGGGAGGTGACGATGGCGACGGACCCAGCCAGGACTCCCATTGATCAGGAACTCGTCGTCCACCTCTACACAGCACTTGACGGACCGCAGGCCGCACAGGGGTACGAACTGATCCGCCGCATCTGGGAGCGCTGCCGGGACGAGCTCGGCATGGACCAGCCGATCGCCGGCACGGGCCTGCCGGCCACGCTGCCGCCCGACCCCAAGTCCCTCGTTCCGGGAAGGCCCGCGGCGGCTCAGGAGCACCCCACGGCAGACTTCCAGGCGGTCGTGCGGCGCGAGCACGACGTGGTCAACCTGTCGGTCGCGCTGGCCGCGCCGCTTGGGGCCACCTCCAGGCGCCTGCGCATCGGCTCGGCGTCGCCCCCCGGCTGGGTGGAGTTCGACCGGTGGTGGGCCGGGCTGACGGCCGACGGCACCGAAGCGGTGCTGGGCGAGACGCGTGTGTACCAGGCGAAGTTCGTAGGCACGGACGTCCCGCCGCTCGACCTCGCGGCAGCCGAGGTCCGCCGGGCCCTTCCCGACGGCGACAACGCTCCGTACTGGTGGCAGCGGGGCTGGACCACCGAGCAGGGCTTTGCCGTGTGGGAGCTGTCTCCGGACGACAGCGGGGCCCGACGACGCATCGTCGCACTGGCCTCACAGGACCAGGACGCACAGCTCAGCGCCTGGACGTGGAGCCAGGGGCAGCCCGACATGCCACCCTTGTGCCGCTACTCCATGCACGCGGCGAAGCTGCGCTACCAGGCGCGGATGCCGTGGACATCGAGGGATACAGTCGCCGTACTTCCCTGGAACAGAGTGATCTTCAGGACCGGCTCGCCCTTCTTGTCCGGCAGGTCCTCGGAGGGCTGGGCATCTCCCTGGAGGAAACCGACCACCAAGGGACGGGAGACGGGATGAACGTCTTCCTCCCGGCCGGGGCGGAACTACACCGCGCGCTGCCCCACGTACTCTGTTCCTGGCAGGACCAACTCGGCGCCGACAACCACCGCTTCCGCGACCGGATGCGCCTGCGCCTAGCCACCGTCGTAGGACCGGTCGGAATCGCCGCCGTTGGCTTCTCGGGCAGCACCATCGTCAAGGTCAGCCGCATGCTCGACAGCGCGGTGCTGCGCACTGCTCTCCGGGACAATCCGCAGGTCGACTACGCCGCCTTGGTCTCCGAACCCCTCCACGAGTACGTCGTCGGGGAAGGCTATCCGGGGCTGGATCCGGAGGAGTTCCGGCGTGTACTGGTCGAGTTCAAGGAGTACGAGGCATACGCCTGGCTGTGGCTTCCAGCCTGATGTCGGAAGTATCACCGAGGCACGAAGGGACCAACATGGCGCTCAGAACGCGACGTCCCCAGACGTCCATGCCGCGGATTCCGCTGCCGCCAGCGTCCGCGGTGGACAACGCCTGGCGAACGCTCCAGATCGTCACCGACTGGATCAAGCATGCCGAAGCCAAGGCGGCGGTGACGCTCACCGCGGCGGGAGTCATCGGCGGCATCCTGTACAGCCTGGTCAGCACCGCGCCCCCTCGCAACCTTCCCTTCGACCTCGCCGCGTCCCTGTGCACTCTGTTGACCGCGGGCTCGGCGATGGCCACCGGCATGGCCTTGCGCCCGCGGAGGAAGAACATCGGACAACCACCCAACCTGTTGTTCTTCGAACACGTGGCCCGCACGTACCGTTCCCCCGAGGACGGGTACACCGAGGCGCTCTCACGCCTCCTGGTGGACGATAGGACACTGACCGCCGCCGTCGCCGAACAGATCTGGGCCAATGCCCACGTCGCCCGCCGTAAGTACTTCTGGAGCGGTGTCGGTACCCTCCTACTGCTGTTTGCCCTCGCGGCCGTGGCCCTGACCGCAGCCCTCAGTGTGCTCGGCGATGCGACGTGAGCTGATCGCCAGGACGGCATCACGACGTCGAAGCGTGGCCTGCCTTCTCAGCGGAGCCCGCTTCGCGTCCGTGGGCGGTCAGCACAGCGAGTTGTCCCCCGGGCTGGCCACTTTCATCCTGGATGTGTCTGTCGGCTCCAGGGCAGAACAAGACCCGGACCATTCGCGGCCCGAAGAGCTCCGAAGTACACAACCCACGAGCCGCCCGCCCACGAGCGCGGCGATCCGTCGATACCCGTGAGTAGCGCCGAACCGTCGGCAGCGCTGGGAGAGCTCTTCGATCTGATGGCTGCCCTGAACGAGTCCGTATCACGAGCGAAGGCTCCTCGCGGAAGGAGGCCGGTGGCGATGGGACGTCCGCGGAAGGATCCACGCGACCCGGTGATGACGCTGCGGGATGCCGGGCTCGAACCACTGGAGCCCTATCCGGGAAGCAATAGAGGCGCTGGTTCCCGGCTCTCCCTCCGTGAACGGGGGCGTCTGAGACACTAGGACGGTGATGCCTCAGATGCAAGAGGCTCCGCCTCCGCTGCCCCCGGACGAGCCGGTGCTGCGCGCCGCGGTCGCGATGTTCCTGCGGGTCGGCTGGATCGACGCACGGGCGCTGGCTGCCGAGGCAGGCATCGGTCGCGCCACCCTGTACCGGCGTTACGGCGACCGCGACCGCCTGATCGGCGAGGCGATCTGGGCGATCGCCACAACCGAGTTCGCCCAGATCTACCCCCGGAGTCGCGGGCAAGGTGCCGACAAGGTCGCCGACCTCGTCCACGCCATGCTGTCCACCAGCGCACAACTGCCGGCCATGCGTCGGTTCGTCGCCGAGCACCCCGACACCGCACTACGGGTGATGACCTCGCGTGACGGCGTCATCCAGGACCGCATAGTCGAGACCGTCAGCCGGCTCATCCAGTCCGAGATCGGCGAACCCGACGACATCGACGCCCCGACCCTCGCCTACGCCGTCGTCCGGGTCGCCGAGTCCTTCTACTACCGCGAGCTCCTCACCGGGCAGCCCACCGACATCAGCGCCGCCACCACCATCATCCGCAGACTCCTGCGCTGACCGGCCGACCTGACGACGCTCGACCACGCGTGCGCTGCAGAGGCCAGGCAGGATTCGGACGGACCGGAAGGCCCCGCCGTCTGTGGGCTCGGTGGCAGGACCACGAAGCCATGGACCGTCCACTCCTCCCGTTGTCCTTGAACAGGGGCTGTTCTGGACACCGCTGCGAGCGCAACACGGAGGCTAGTCCTGGGTGAGCAGGTAGGCCCGGCCCGGGTCGAAGGAGACCTCGACGTTGGTGCCTTCGGCCAGCGCCCCCCGTGGATCGACGCCCGGCCCGGTGACCGTGATGGTGCCGCCGGTCGTCTCCACCTCGTAGTCGATCGTAGGACCGTGGAACGTGGAGCGCAGCACCACGCCGACGCCGGTGCCGGCGTCGGTGACCGCGGAGAGCCGAGCCGTTTCGGGGCGCACCATCAGGTACGCGCCGGTGCCGCCGGCGGTGACCTTGGGGTGCGCGGCGACGGTGAACTGTCGGCCGAGCGCGGTCACGGTGGCCCTGCCGTCCGACCGACACGTCCACCTTCTCCATTCGCGGTGTGAACAGGCCCGCCTCGATCTTCGCCTGAATGAGCAGGCTCTCGCACAGCGAGGTGACCTGCGTCGACTGATGGGCAGCGACCTGTAGCAGGCGCTCCTGCGCCGACGTCAGCGGGCCCGGAGTCCCTTCCCTCAGCAGATCCACCGCGCCTTTGATCATGCTGAGCGGCGTACGCAACTCATGGCTGAGCGCGGCCACCTGCTCCGCCCGGCGTTCCACCACGTGCTCCAGCTGAGCCAGCTCCACCACCCGGGCCGCGGCGGTCCGGCGCATCCGTAGGTACGTCAGCAGGAGACCGGCACCCGCACCACCGAGCGCTGCCATCGGCAACCACCAGACGGTCACCACGGCATGTCCTCCTCAGGTCCGCCCTCGCGCACGCCGCTGGGCGGTCCCGTGCATTGTGCATGGCATCAACCGTCACGAAAATCGCCCCGCTGCCCGACATTTCGGGGGCACGGTCAGGTCAGGACCCGGTTTCGAGCGCGGTCCCATCAGCGTCTGCCCCGGCAACGGCATGGACGAAAACAGACGAAGAACCTGCTGGTGTCGTACTCGCCGAAGCGGTTGGGCTTCTTCTAGGCGCAGAAGAAGGGCGCCTGGCCGGGCAGATACCCCAGGCGACGGTTCGCGTGATGACGTCCTGGGCGGGGAACTTGGCGTGGTCGCGGCCCGCATCGCGGCGACCATCACGGGGTTTCGAACAACACCGCCTGGTTCTTGCCCGCGGTTTTGGCTCGGTACAGGGCGATGTCGGCGTCCCGCAGCGCTTCTGCCGGCGCGGTCGGCCTGGTGATGCTCCGTGCTCCGATGCTCGTCGTCACGCGGACCGAATGGCCACGGTCGAGGATGAAGGAGTCCCTGAAGGAGTCGAGGATCCGCCTGGTGTAGTCGCAGAGTACGCTGGCATCCACGCCTTCCGCGAGGAGTGCGAACTCGTCCCCGCCGAGCCTGGCCACCATGTCCTGCTCGCGGACCCTGGCCGTCAGCCGCCGGGCGACGTCGACCAGCAGTTCGTCGCCGGACGGGTGACCCAGGGTGTCGTTGACTTCCTTGAAGCCGTCGAGATCGAGCATCAGCAGCGCGGCGGGGAAAGAGGCGGAGCACCGGCTGAGAGCGAACTCCAGGCGCTGGTCCAGCAGCGCTCTGTTGGCCAGCCCCGTCAACGGGTCGTGGGTCGCCTGATAGCTCAGCTGCTTCTGGAGCTCTTCTTGCTCTCGCAATGATGCCGCGAGGTAATGCGCCTGTGTCCGCGCTTCGGTGGCCCTGCTCTGGGCGTACTGGGCGAGGAACGCGATGCGCAGCACCAGCAGCAGCGAAAGGGTCGCCAGCATGCCGACGATCACCGTGATGTCCGCGGGCTGGCCCCGGATGTCCCCGACATTGGCCAGCACGATCAACGGCCCCACCAGGATGAGGGCGATCAGGATCGACAGTCGCTTCCGGGGCATCCTTTCCTTTCCGTCCGACAGTTGTGTCGACCAGCCGACGGACGGGTGCAGCGCCGCAGCCCCCAGCAGGAGGGACGAGACCATCCACCCCACCTCGGACACATCCTCCGCGATCGCGGTCCCGGTCGTGGCCATCGTTCCGTAGTAGAGGCCGTCGGCGGCGAGGAGGACCAGTAGCCATCCGCTGCACAGAAGAATCGAGGGGGTCCGCTTGCCGGTGGTGAGCAGCAGCCGGGCGGCCACGGACAACAGCACCAGGTCGGCGACGGGATAGGCGATGGACACCGCGAGCGGCCACGCGGACAGCTCGCTGCGCAGGTAGGGGGCGATGATGAACGCCCACGACAGGATGCCGAACCCCAGCGTGACGATTCCCGCGTCCAGCCACCCCGCCCAGTGCAGGCGGCCTGAATGCTGCCGGGCCAACGTCACCAGCCCCGCCGCGAACAACAGGTAGCTGCCCAGGTAGAGAATGTCGGCCACACCCGGGAACGGAACCTCTGCGTCGCGGACCTGGTACATGCCCCAGATCGCGTCCGCCACCGCGTACGGCACCATTGCCGCCGCGAAGAGGAGCCACGGGAGGAACGACGGCGGCCTGTTCCTGATCACTCCGCCTGCGATGGCGAAGACGACCGAAGCGGCTATCACTACGGGCAGCATGTAACGCGCCGCGGAGGCGGTGACCAGATAGACGACGATCATCACGGCCCCTGCTGCCGCATACACCCAGGCCGTCGCATCACGGCGGGCGGGCAACAAGACTTGCATCTTGCCCACGGGCTCTCCTTCCCTCCGGCCCCTACGCGCGCCCGGGAGGCGACGTCCGGGCGGCTCGTCAGCCGGGTTCGCGGCCTGGAGGGTGAGAGCGGACCGTCTCCAGGGTGCGACAGGTCCGGTCGAGTTCGTCCTGGAGGCGGGGAGCGGCCTGGGCCAGTGAGGTCGGCTCTCCGGACCGCGCGTGCTCTTCCAGCTCCTCGCAACGGGCGGCGAGGCCCACGGCGCCTATGTTCCCGGCAGCGCCTCTGAGGCTGTGAGCCTGGTCTGCGATCTCCTGCGAGTCGTGGCGGTCGAGCGCGTGGAAGAGCGCGCTGGTCATCTCAGGGGCCCGGACGAGGAAGTGGTCCACCAGCCTGTCCACCAGTTCGTGCTCGGCCGGGCTGCCGATGCCACGCAGTTCGTCCAGCCGCTGCTCGATGGAGACGCGCAGGTCCTCACTGCCCGCCTGTGGTGGGGTGAAGTGGACCCAGCGCGCGAGGGCTTGTTCCAGCTCGTCGGCGCTGACGGGTTTGGAGACGTAGTCGTCCATGCCCGCGGCCATGCACCGTTCCCGGTCCTCGGCGAGGACACCGGCGGTCATGGCGATCACCGGCAGGTGACCGTGGTCCCGTTCCCGGCGGCGCAGTTCGCGGGTGGCGGTATAGCCGTCCATACGGGGCATCTGGCAGTCCATGAGCACAGCCTGATAACTGTGCTCCTGGGTCATGAGCAGGGCTTGGGCGCCGTCGGCGGCGGTGTCCATGCTGTAGCCGAGCCGGGTGAGCAAGCCCTGGGCGACCATCTGGTTGATCTCGTTGTCCTCGACCAGCAGGAGATGACCCCGGTGGGCGGGCTCGGGCGCGGTGGGGGGGTGCGCTGCCGGAGCCGCCGCGGCCACCGGCGATGGCCGGGTGGCGAGTTCGACCAGGGCGTCCAGGAGCCGGGACTGGTGGACGGGCTTGGACAGGCTGCGGGCGATGCCGGCCGCATGCAGCTCTGCGGCGGGCGGCTGGGGGCCGGAGGTGAGGAGCAGCAGCTGTACTCGGGCGAGGTTCTGGTCGGTCGTGATCCGGCGGGCGAGTTCCAGGCCGTCCATGTCAGGCATGTACATGTCGACAATGGCGAGGGTGAAGGGGCGCCCTGCGGCCTCTGCCTCGTGCAGGGCCACCAGGGCCTGAGGGCCGCCGGCGACCATGGTCGGCCCGATGTGCCATCTGCGCAGCTGCGTCTCGAGGATCAGCCGGTTGGTGTCGTTGTCGTCGACGACCAGAACCCGCGTTCCGCGAAGGATGTCGGGGTGCGGTGAGGCCGGGGGCCTGTCTCTTATACA
>NZ_POUC01000359.1 GCF_002891435.1 Streptomyces cahuitamycinicus | reverse complement strand
CGACTCCGCCTCAGCCGCTCCCGAAGCCCCGGCGCCCCCACCTCCCACCCCCAAGCAGCGCAAACGCCGTCGTGGCAGTGCTCGCTTCGCCGGGATGGCGGACGAGGTCGCCGCAGCCGTCGCCGTGCCGCCGACGGCTGACGCGCCGGTGCTGCCCGCGCCCGCCCCCGCGAGCACCGGCCGTACCCCACGCGGCGCGCGGTTCGCCGGGGCCGTCGGGGAGGCGGTGGTGGAGCGCCCGGCGCGGGAGGCCGGCGCGGCCGGGGCCGGGGACGTGGCCGAGGTCGGACGGACTGTCGACCTGCTGGCCCGGCTGCGGAGCGAAGGGCGCAGCGGGGAGGCCCACGCGCTGCTGACCGAGGTCGCCTCGTGGGAGCCCGCCCGGTTTCCGCTGCTCGTGGAGCGGCTGCACGTCGCCGGCCTGGACGCCGACTGGCAGACCCTGCTGTGGGAGGCCGCCTCGCTGCCCGCCGGGCGGCTGGTCGCCGCCGCCGACGCACTGGTCGCGGCCGGGCGGGCGGAGGACGGGCAGCACATGCTGCGGCAGGGGATCGCACGGCCGCCCGGCGAGGTCGGGGACGCCGTCCTCGGCCTGGCCGCCGAAGGGCGCCACCGCGAGGTGCGCGTGCTGCTCGACGCCTACGTGCGGGCCCGAACCCCCGAGGAAGCCGCCCGCAGCGCCGAACCCGACCCGCGGCGTCTCGTACCGCTCCTCCTGGAGGCCGCGCGGGGCGTGTCGGACGAGTGCAGCTGGGATCTCGTGCACGCCCTGCGGGTCGCCGGATTCGCCGCCTGACCGGCGACGTCACGCCCCGGGCGGCTCACCCACAGGAGTGTGAATCGCGCAATGCCCCGCGGGTTGGCGACGATGGTCTTGGCAACCCCGTGCCAGAGGCTTACGTTCGTGGCTCTACGGCCCGCTTCTACGGGCGTAGAGGCGCAGACGTCGCGTCGAAGGAGCAGCTCATGGCCAACGTCGTACGTGCCGCCCTGGTCCAGGCCACCTGGACCGGCGACACCGAGTCCATGGTGGCGAAACACGAGGAGCACGCCCGCGAGGCGGCCCGCCGGGGCGCGAAGATCATCGGTTTCCAGGAGGTCTTCAACAGCCCCTACTTCTGTCAGGTCGAGGAGCCGGAGCACTACCGCTGGGCCGAGCCCGTCCCCGACGGGCCGACCGTGCGACGGATGCGGGCGCTCGCGCGCGAGACCGGCATGGTGATCGTCGCGCCGGTGTTCGAGGCGGAGCAGCCCGGCTTCTACTACAACACCGCGGCCGTGATCGACGCCGACGGCACCTACCTCGGCAAGTACCGCAAGCACCACATCCCGCAGCTCAAGGGCTTCCGCGAGAAGTTCTACTTCAAGCCCGGCAACCTCGGCTGGCCCGTCTTCGACACGGCCGTCGGCAAGGTCGGGGTCTACATCTGCTACGACCGCCACTTCCCGGAGGGCTGGCGCCAGCTCGGCCTGGCCGGGGCCCAACTGGTCTACAACCCCTCGGCCACCCACCGCAGTCTGTCGTCGCACCTGTGGCGGCTGGAGCAGCCCGCGGCCGCCGTCGCCAACGGGTACTACATCGCCGCGATCAACCGCGTCGGGCAGGAGGAGTACGGGGACAACGACTTCTACGGCACGAGCTACTTCGTCGACCCGCGTGGGCAGTTCGTGGGGGACGTCGCCAGCGACAGCCAGGAGGAGCTCGTGATCCGGGATCTGGACATCGACCTCATCGAAGAAGTGCGGCAGACGTGGGCCTTCTACCGCGACCGCCGTCCCGACGCCTACGAAGGGCTGGTGCAGCCGTGACCAACGACCTCCTGGGCCGCCACCGGGCCGTGCTCCCGGACTGGCTCGCCCTCTACTACGAGGAGCCCCTGGAGATCACCCACGGGGAGGGCCGCCACGTCTGGGACGCGCAGGGCAACCGGTACCTCGACTTCTTCGGCGGCATCCTCACCACCATGACGGCGCACGCGCTGCCCGAGGTGACCAAGGCGGTGAGCGAGCAGGCCGGGCGGATCGTCCACTCCTCCACCCTGTACCTCAACCGCCCGATGGTCGAACTCGCCGAACGCATCGCGGCGTTGAGCGGCATCCCGGACGCCCGCGTCTTCTTCACCACGTCGGGCACCGAGGCCAACGACACCGCCCTGCTGCTGGCCACGGCGTACCGGCGCAGCAACACCGTCCTGGCGATGCGCAACAGCTACCACGGCCGCTCCTTCAGCGCCGTCGGCATCACCGGCAACAGCGGCTGGTCCCCGACCTCCCTCTCCCCGCTCCAGACGCTGTACGTGCACGGCGGCGTGCGCACCCGTGGCCCGTTCGCCTCCCTCGGCGACGACGACTTCATCGCGGCATGCGTCGACGACCTGTTGGACCTGCTCGGCCACACCCGCGCACCGGCCGCGCTGATCGCCGAGCCCGTCCAGGGCGTCGGCGGCTTCACCGCACCACCGGACGGGCTGTACGCCGCCTTCCGCGAGGTGCTGCACGAGCGCGGCATCCTGTGGATCGCCGACGAGGTGCAGACCGGCTGGGGCCGCACCGGCGAGCACTTCTGGGGCTGGCAGGCCCACGGCCACAACGGGCCGCCCGACATCATGACCTTCGCCAAGGGCATCGGCAACGGCATGTCCATCGGCGGGGTCGTCGCCCGCTCCGAGATCATGAACTGCCTGGACTCCAACAGCATCTCCACCTTCGGCGGCACCCAGATCACCATGGCGGCGGGCCTCGCCAACCTCAACTACCTGCTGGAGCACGACCTCCAGGGCAACGCCCGGCGCGTCGGCGGCCTGCTCATCGAACGGCTGCGGGCCGCCGCCGCGCACGTTCCGGCCGTACGGGAGGTACGCGGCCGGGGGCTGATGATCGGCATCGAGATCACCAGGCCCGGGACCGACGAGGCCGATCCGCAGACGGCCGCGGCCGTCCTGGAGGCGGCCCGCGAGGGCGGCCTGCTGATCGGCAAGGGCGGTGGCCACAACACCAGTTCGCTGCGCGTCGCCCCGCCGCTGTCCCTCAACGTCGCGGAGGCCGAGGAGGGCGCCGCGATCCTCGAGAACGCTCTGCGGAGCATCCCGTAGCAGTGCACTGAGCAAGGGGCCCGCCACCATGACCATCACACTGGATTCCCTGGAGCCCGCCCTGTCGGTCAGGCAGGTCCTCACCCTGGAGCGGGTCCTCGCCGGGGAACCCGAGGTGGTGGCCGGCGCGAGCCATCTCGACCGGGCGGTGCGCTGGGTGCACGTCGCCGAGGCCGCCGACGTGGGAGTGATGCTCACCGGCGGCGAGATGGTCCTCACCACCGGAGTGCTGCTCGCCGGCGACGAGGACAAGCAGGCCGAGTACGTCCGGTCGCTGCACCGCGCGGAGGCCGCCGCCATCGTCCTCGGGCTCGGCCGCGCCTTCCCCGCGGCGCCGGACGTGATGCGCCGGGCGGCCGAGCGGTGCGGGCTGCCGATGGTCGTCCTGCACCGGCCCTTCCCCTTCGCCGAACTGACCGAGGAGGTCCAGTCACGTCTCGTGCGGCGCAAGTTCGCCGCCGTCAGCCTCTCCGAGGCCGTCCGCACCGAACTCACCGCCCTCATCACCGCCGGCGCCCCGCTGCAACGCCTGCTCGACGAGGTCGCCCGGCACAGCGCCTGCCCGGTCGTCGTCACCAACCTCGCCCATCGTGTCCTCGTCACAGCGGGGGAGCGGCCCGCGGTGGACGACGTGCTGCGCGACTGGGAGCGCATCGCCCGGCAGGCCGGCGGCGTCGAGGGCGACGGCTGGATCCGGGCCGAACTGGGCGGACGCGGGGAGCGGTGGGGCCGGATCGTGCTGTGCGGCTACCGGGGCGACACCGCCACCGGACGGCTGCTGGCCGACCGCGCCGCCGAGGCTCTCGTCCTGCACCGCATGCTCGCCGGCGGCGCCGCCTGCTCCTGGGAGGAACAGTCCGCGCAGAGCCTGCTGACCGACCTGGTCAGCGGCGTCGTACCGGCACGGCAGCTGCTGCCCCGGGCCCGCGCGGCCGGGCTGCCGGTCAACCGGCGCACCTTCGTGCCGCTGGTCGTCCGTGACGGCGACCCCGCCCGGCTCGAACGCCTCCTGCGGCTGCTGGGCCTGCCCGGCCTGGTCGCCGAACTGGCCGACGGGGCCACCGCCGTGCTGCTCAGCCTGCCCCGGGACCAGGACGCGGGCGCCCTCGCCGCGCACTTCGCGACCCGGCTGCGAACCGAGACCGGCCCGGGCCACACCGTCGTAGCCGCTGCCGAAGCCCGCGCCTCCTGGGACGACGTACCCACCGGACTGCGCGAGGCCCGGCACGTCGCGGACGCCGTCGCCGACTCCTCAGCCGTGCTGGACCTCCCGCCGGTCGTGCGCCTGAAGGACGTCCACCTGCGGGGCCTGATCCGGCTGCTGCGCGACGACCCGCACGTGCAGTCCTTCGCGGAGCGCGAGCTGGACGGGCTGCTGCGCGAGACCGACGAGGACCTGCTGTCGGTTCTGCGCACCTACCTCGCCAGCGGCCGCAACAAGTCCCGCACCGCACAGCTCCACCACGTCTCCCGGCCGGCCCTGTACCGCCGCCTGGAGGCCATACAGGTCCGCCTCGGGGTGGACCTCGACGACTTCGAGCAGGCCGCCTCGGTGCACATCGCACTCCTCGCGCACGACGCGCAACAGCAGTGAGAACACGGGATCACCTGGGAAACGGCGGTGAAACATGGGTCCACGGCAGAGTGACACGGTGGCACGCCGCACGCCCTTTGACGTGACACGGTGCAACTCAACGACGACCCCGCGAGTTCCTAGGCTCACGGCACACCGAGCGACCGGAGGTCCCGATGAGCCAAGTGATCCGTGCCGCCGTCTTCCAGACCGCCTGGACCGGCGACAAGGAATCGATGATCCGGGTCCACGAGCAGGCGGCCCGCGACGCCGCCGCGCAGGGCGCCCAAGTCCTCTGCTTCCAGGAGCTGTTCTACGGCCCGTACTTCTGCCAGGTCCAGGACCCGGCGTTCTACGAGTACGCCGAGCGGATCCCCGAGGGCCCGATCGTCCGGCGCTTCCAGGCACTCGCGAAGGAACTCGGCATCGTCCTGGTGCTGCCGATGTACGAGGAGGAGCAGCCCGGCGTCCTCTACAACACCGCCGCCGTGATCGACGCGGACGGTTCCTACCTCGGCAAGTACCGCAAGACGCACATCCCCCAGGTCAGGGGCTTCTGGGAGAAGTTCTACTTCCGCCCCGGCAACTCCGGCTGGCCCGTCTTCGACACGGCCGTCGGCAAGGTCGGCGTCTACATCTGCTACGACCGCCACTTCCCGGAGGGCTGGCGCGCCCTGGGCCTCGCGGGTGCCGAGATCGTCTTCAACCCGTCCGCCACCTCCCGGGGCCTGTCCGGCTACCTCTGGCAGCTGGAGCAGCCGGCGGCGGCCGTGGCCAACGAGTACTTCGTCGGCGCGATCAACCGGGTCGGGGTCGAGGAGTACGGCGACAACGACTTCTACGGCACCTCGTACTTCGTGGACCCGGAGGCCCAGTTCGTCGGCGAGGTGGCGAGCGACAAGGAGCCCGAACTGGTCGTCCGCGACCTGGACATGGCCAAACTCCGCGAGGTCCGCGACCGCTGGCAGTTCTACCGGGACCGGGCACCGGGGGCGTACGGGCCACTGACGGCACCGTAGGCGGCCCGACAGGGGCGCGGGAACTGCGCGGACCAGCCACACACAGCCCGCACCTTCACACGGCGAGGAGCGACACACCATGAGCACTCGAACCGTCATCCGAGGCGGCCTCGTCATCACCGCATCCGACGAGATCCACGCCGACGTCCTGATCGAGGACGGCCGAATCGCCGCCCTCGCAACCTCCAGCACCCCCGCAGCAGAGGCCTTCACCGCCGAACGGGTCATCGACGCCAAAGGAAAGTACGTCATCCCCGGCGGTGTCGACGCCCACACCCACATGGAGCTGCCCTTCGGCGGCACGTTCGCCTCCGACACCTTCGAGACCGGCACCCGGGCCGCCGCCTGGGGCGGCACGACGACGATCATCGACTTCGCCGTGCAGAGCGTCGGCCACAGCCTGCGCGAGGGACTCGACACCTGGCATGCCAAGGCCGACGGCAACTGCGCCGTCGACTACGGCTTCCACATGATCGTCTCCGACGTCAACGAGCACACCCTCAAGGAGATGGACCACCTGGTCGAGGAGGGCGTCACCTCCTTCAAGCAGTTCATGGCCTACCCGGGCGTCTTCTACAGCGACGACGGCCAGATCCTGCGTGCCATGCAACGCTCCGCCGAGAACGGCGGCCTGATCATGATGCACGCCGAGAACGGCATCGCGATCGACGTCCTGGTCGAACAGGCCCTGGCCCGGGGCGAGACCGACCCGCGCTACCACGGCGAGGTCCGCAAGGCCCTGCTGGAGGCCGAGGCCACCCATCGCGCCATCAAGCTCGCGCAGGTGGCCGGCGCGCCCCTGTACGTCGTGCACGTCTCGGCGACGGAGGCGGTCGCCGAGCTGGCCCGGGCCCGCGACGAGGGACTGCCCGTCTTCGGCGAGACCTGCCCGCAGTACCTGTTCCTGTCCACCGACAACCTCGCCGAGCCGGACTTCGAGGGCGCGAAGTACGTGTGCAGCACCCCGCTCAGGCCCCGCGAACACCAGGCGGCACTCTGGCGCGGCCTGCGCACGAACGACCTCCAGGTCGTCTCCACCGACCACTGCCCCTTCTGCTTCACCGGCCAGAAGGACCTCGGCCGCGGCGACTTCTCCAAGATCCCCAACGGGCTGCCGGGCGTGGAGAACCGTATGGACCTCCTGCACCAGGCGGTCCTCGACGGGCACATCTCGCGCCGCCGCTGGATCGAGATCGCCTGCGCGTCTCCGGCCCGCATGTTCGGCCTGTACCCGAAGAAGGGCACCATCGCGCCGGGCGCCGACGCCGACGTCGTCATCTACGACCCGCACGCCGAGCAGGTCATGTCGGCCCAGACGCATCACATGAACGTCGACTACTCCGCGTACGAGGGCAAGCGCACCACCGGCCGGGTCGAGACGGTCCTCTCGCGCGGCGAACCCGTCATCACCGAGCGGGAGTACACCGGCCACGCCGGGCACGGCGTGTTCACCCCGCGTTCCACCTGTCAGTACCTCAACTAGGAGCGGCGCAGATGGACTTCGGACTCGTCCTGCAGGCAGACCCGCCGGCCTCGCGGGTGATCAGCCTGATGAAGCGGGCGGAACGGAACGGCTTCACGTACGGCTGGACCTTCGACTCCGCCGTGCTGTGGCAGGAACCGTTCGTGATCTACAGCCAGATCCTCGCCAACACCACGACCCTGAAGGTCGGGCCGATGGTGACCAACCCCGGCACCCGCACCTGGGAGGTCACCGCCTCCACCTTCGCCACCCTCAACGACATGTTCGGCAACCGCACGGTCTGCGGCATCGGCCGCGGCGACTCCGCGATGCGCGTGGCCGGCCGCAAGCCCAACACCCTGGCCCGGATCAGCGAGGCCATGAAGGTCATCCGGGACCTCGGCAGCGGACGGGAGGCCGACCTCGGCGGCGGCACCGTCGTCCGGTTCCCCTGGATCAGGCAGGGCGCCGAACTGCCCGTGTGGATGGCCGCGTACGGCCCCAAGGCCCTGAAGATGACCGGCGAGGAGGCGGACGGGTTCATCCTCCAGCTGGCCGACCTCTATCTCACCGAGTACATGGTCAAGGCCGTGAAGGACGCGGCTGTCGCCGCGGGCCGGGACCCCGCCGAGGTGACCGTCTGCGTGGCCGCCCCGGCCTACGTCACCGAGGACGACTCGCCCGAGGCGCTCGCCCACGCGCGCGAGCAGTGCCGCTGGTTCGGCGGCATGGTCGGCAACCACGTGGCCGACCTGGTCTCCAAGTACGGGGAGCACTCGGCCGCCGTCCCCGACGAACTCACCGAGTACATCAAGGCCCGCGAGGGCTACGACTACTCCCACCACGGCCGCACCGGCAACCCGGACACCCAGTTCGTGCCCGACGAGATCGTCGACCGGTTCTGCCTGATCGGCCCGGTCGAGAAGCACATCGAGAAGCTGGACGCGCTGCGCGCGCTCGGTGTGGACCAGTTCGCCGTCTACGACATGCACGACGCGCAGGAGGCCGTGATCGAGGCCTACGGATCGCGGGTGATCCCGGCCGTCAACGGCTGACCTCCGCCTTCGCACCCCCTGTGAACTCCCCCTTCCCAGCGGCTCGGGAAGGGGGCCCAGGACGCTCACCGGCGTACCCGGAGCGCACCCCCCCATCGGCGTCACCGCACGGCCTTTCCCGTCCCACCTCCCCTGATT
>NZ_POUC01000358.1 GCF_002891435.1 Streptomyces cahuitamycinicus | reverse complement strand
CCCCGCGAGGCCGTCGCCCCCGCCGGCATCCGCGACCGCGGCGCGGGCCGGCCGACGAAGCGCGACCGGCGCGACATGGAACGCCTCCGCGGCGTGACGGGCCCCGGCGGCGCGCCCGGCCTTGGCCCTGGTCCGGGCGGCAGCCCTGGCGCGGGCTTCGGCAGCGGCTCACGCCGACCGAGGCCGTGAAGGCCGAGGAACCGACGCCACCTCCAAGAACCGACGCCACCTCCAGGGACCGACGCCAGGGACGGGCCCTCGGCCTCTCCCCGCCGGAGCCGTATGCGACAGGGCTCCGTTCGGTCACGCCCGCCGCAGCAGCCGGAGCAGATCCGTGTTGTGCTCCCGCCGTGCCCACGCGATGAGGGTGAGCGGCACGACCAGGATCACCGGCGTCGCCGCGTACTGCCCGTCGAAGACGGATATCTGCACGACGAACGCGCCCACCATCAACGCGCCCAGCCCCATCGCCGCCACCGACTGGAGCACCGGGATCAACAGGGCGACCGCGCCGGCCAGTTCGAGCGCGCCGATGGTGTACATCCCCGCGCTGCCCCAGCCGAGCCGCTCGAACGACTCGGCAGCCGACGCGTGCCCGATCAGCTTGGGCAGAGCGCTGTCGATCGCGTAGAAGAGGGCGAGCAGAACCTGCAGAGCGCGCAGGGCGATCCGGGCACGCCGCCCGCGAGCGGTCGCTGATTCGGCGATGACGACGCCGGCCGGGGTGGTGTCGGCGGTGACGGCAGCGGTGGTCTCGGACATGGAGGTCTCCTGGGTGAAGCGGTCCGTGTGGTGTCGGGGCGTCGGGTGTCGGAGGGGTAGACCGGCCCCGGTCCCGGAACTCATCGCCGCCGAGACGACGACGCCGAGCAGACCGTCACAGGGGCGCCCTCGCTCCCGCCGTTCCTCACGGACAGAGCTGTTGGAGGCTTTCCCACGGGTAAGGAGTCATCCGGCTCTTCGTCTGCAGGGTGCGATAGAAGTCGGTCATCACGGCCGCGACCGGGGCGTTGCGGGTGAGGATCTCGGCGGCCCCGGGCGGCGCCCCGGTGGGTTGCCGCCTTTCGGCCCAGGCTCGTATCAGCTCTCCACGGATCTCCCAGTCTCCGCCGTACAGGGCGGTGATCAGCCAATTCACGAGGTAGCTGGCCGTGTAACAGCGGTCGTAGGCGCTGTGCTCGTCGTAGAAGTCGGCCTCGGGGGGCGTGAGGTCGAAGCGGGTGGACAGGGCGAGGCCGAAGTCGGCGAAGTACAGGCGCCGGCCGTCGGTGAGGATGTTCTCGAAGTGGGCGTCGAAGTGGAGCAGGCCACGGCTGTTCATGAAGGACGTGCCGGCCGCCAGCTCCTTCTCGACCAGGGAACACGCCCGGTCGAGCGCCTCATCACCGGCTTGTACCTGCGCCGTGAGCCACGAGTGCAGGGTCTGGGGCAGGTACTCGAGGAAGAGCGCGACGCTCGCGGAGGATCGTTGCAGGGCCTCGACCCGTCGCCGCACGCCCGCGCTCCCTCCCCAGTAGGCGACGGCCTTCTCCACATCGGCGAGTTCCTCTGCCCGGTGGGGTTCCTCCTCCGGCAGCACCCTCCAGTGGTACATCAGAGGAAATCCCTGGAACTGCCCGGAGAGCACCCAGTTGGTGGTCATGGTGTGCGCGGAGACCTCCCGCCACGCTCCGAACGCGGGCCCGCCGATGCCGTACTGGCAGATCATCGGCAGTCCGAACAGGTTGGCCGTCGACCGGCGGTGTTCGGGCCGCAGTTCCAGATCCGTGAGGGGCACGCGCTTCACGAAGACGGGAGTGCCGGACACGTCCAGCCGGGCCGATGATCCGCCGATGCCCGTGCCCAACGGCGTGGCCCCGTCGGTCAGTTCGCGCAGCTCGGTGTCCCCGAGGAGCGCCAGGGAGGTCGCGACCGTGTCATAGTCACTCAGCCGCCCCGGATCCATTCCCCCAGGGAGGCCTTCACGCACCCCCACCGCCTAAACCGCCGACACCGCCCGCACCCATATCCGATCCTCCGTCAGATAGCGGTCCACCTTCAGGCCCGCCTCCTGGAGTGCCTCTTCGAACTGCTCCCTGGTCAGGGGTCGCGCCCGGAACGTCTGGGTCCAGACCGCGTCCGGGAACTCGTACTCCGCACGCACCGAGTTGACTCCGTCTCCGGCCGGCTCCGACGACGCGATCCGCACGGTGAAGCCGCTGGGGTCCTTGCGCTCGCGCGGCACGTTCTCGTGGTAATCCTCGCCCTCCCGCTGGATCAGTACGCAGCCGCCCTCCGCGACGTGACGAGCGCAGGTGCGCAGCATGCCGCGCCGCACCTCGGCGTCTCCCGTGTGCACGAGGAACGACGCGAGCAGCACGACGTCGAACGTCTCGCCCAGGTCCAGCTCCTCGATCGGGCCGCATATCGTCCGCGCGCCGCGCACGCGCTCCAGCATGCGGGCGGACTCGTCCACCGCTGTGACCGTGAACCCGCGCTCCAGCAGTGCGTGGGTCATGCGGCCGACCCCGCTGCCGAGCTCCAGGATGCGCGCGCTCTCGGGGACAGCGGCGGCGATGACATCCGGCTCGTCTCCGACGGGCAGCCGGGAGTAGAGCTCCACCGCGCAGCCGTCCGGGGTGATGGCCCCGGGTCCCGTCCCCTCGTACCCCTCACGCATTCTCATCTCCATGCCCGTCCAACGGGCAGCATCCGCACGCCCGTTCCCGTGACCGCTGTCTTCACCCGACCGAGTGAAGGCAAGTGAAGGCAACGGCGCGGGCGGGGAGTCGGGAGCGCGACAGCTACGGCGGCGACCAGCCGAGCCACACGTACCAGTGACCGCCCGCCCGCAGGTGGTCCCCCACCGCCCGCTCCACCGTCGTGCGCCTCGGCAGACCCGAAACCCGCGGACACCGAGCCCGTCCTGGAGCAGCCGGGAATGGCGCACCGCCGCCCGGCCCCGGACGTGGTGCGTGAGCCACTGCGGGACCTCTACCCCTCCCGTAAAATTGGGGGCAGGAGTGGTGATCGAAGGATGCGTACAGGCAGTGAACCGCGAACCGCCCGCAGTGCCCTGCGGGCGCGATTCTGGCTGAGCGTGTGGGGGCTGGTCTGGGCGCTCTTCGGGACGGTGGCGTTCGCGCTCGCCGGGCGGAACGGGTGGGCCATCGCCTGCGGTGTGCTGCTGCTGATCGTCACGGTCGACCTGGCCGTCGTCCTACGGCGTATCCGGCAGGGCCCGCACTACCAGCCGGGTCCTGGCATCCCGCCCTATCAGCCGCCGGACCGACGCCCCTGAAGCGGACGACGACGGATCACGAGTCGAAGTTCGCCGCCTTCAGGAACTCCGGCTTCGGGTCGAGCGCGGCCGCGAGGCGGAAGTGGCGCTTCGCCTGGTCGGGACGGCCCTGACGCTCATAGGTACGGGCGAGCGCGAAGTGCGCGAAGGCGTTGTCCGGCTCCCGCTCCAGGACGACCTGGAACTCGAGCTCCGCCGGCCTCAGCTGCGCCGCGGCGAAGAAGGCACGCGCCCGCAGCAGCCGCGCAGCGGTGTTCTCCGGGTGCGTGGCTATCACCCGGTCGAGCAGCTTCACCGCGCCCCGCGGGTCTCGCGCCGCGAGCAGTTGCTCGGCGGCACGGAAGTCGATGACATGCGTCTCCGGGGTACGTCCGGTCGAACCGCTGGTCTCGGGCACGGCAGAGTCCTTCCCTCACTGCACGGGTTCAACGCCCCACGGGGTGCCGCTATTCCACACCGGACGGCCGGGACGCCCGCGACCTGCGCACCAGCTCGGCCCACACGTCCTTCACGCGCTGCTCCAGCTCTTCCAGCGGGACGTCGTTGTCGATCACGATGTCCGCGATCTCCCGGCGCTGCTCGCGCGTCGCCTGGGCGGCCATCCGCGCGCGGGCGTCCTCCTCGGTCATGCCGCGCAGTCGCACGAGCCGGTCGAGCTGGGTCTCGGGAGCCGCGTCGACCACGATCACGACGTCGTACAGCGGTGCCAGGCTGTTCTCCGTGAGGAGCGGAACGTCGTGGATGACGACCGCGTCCTCGGCGGCGGCCTCCTCCAGCTCGCGGGAGCGGGTGCCCACCAGGGGGTGCACGATCGCGTTGAGGGTGGCGAGCCTCTCCGCGTCGGCGAAGACGATGGCGCCGAGGCGGGGCCGGTCCAGGCTGCCGTCGGCCGCGAGGATCTCCTCCCCGAAGGCCTCGACGACCGAGGCGAGCCCCGGCGTCCCCGGTGCGACGACCTCCCGCGCGATGCGGTCCGCGTCGATCAGCACGGCCCCGCACTTGACGAGCAGCCGTGACACCTCACTCTTGCCGGCACCGATGCCGCCGGTCAGGCCCACCTTCAGCATGTCCCGCAGCTTAGGCCCTGCCGCTGACAGGGCCCTCGTCCGGGCCGACCGGGATCAGTTGTCACCTTCTCGTTCCGCCAGGAACTTCTCGAACTCCTGGCCGATCTCGTCCGCCGAAGGGATGTCCACCGGCTCGGCGAGCATGTTGCCCCGGGTCTCGGCGCCCGCGACGGCGTCGTACTGGTGCTCCAGGCCGTCGATGAGCGCGGTGAGGTCCTCGTCGCCCTCGCGGATCTGCCGGTCGATCTCCGTCTGGGTGCGGTGGGCGTCCGAACGCAGGGCGTGGGCGATGCCCGGCAGGACCAGTCCGGTCGCCGCCGTGATGGCCTCCAGCACCGTCAGGGCCGCGTCCGGGTAGGGCGAGCGGGCGATGTAGTG
This sequence comes from Streptomyces cahuitamycinicus, assembly GCF_002891435.1. Taxonomy (GTDB): domain Bacteria; phylum Actinomycetota; class Actinomycetes; order Streptomycetales; family Streptomycetaceae; genus Streptomyces; species Streptomyces cahuitamycinicus. The sequence continues at coordinate 3,641 of NZ_POUC01000358.1, read as the reverse complement.
CGGGACGTGGGCGGCGACGCCCAGGACGTCGTGCCCGGCCTGGAGCAGGCGGTACTCGACGAGGGACTCGGCGCTGCCGGGCACCTGCGCCTCCTCGAACGGGCTGGAGTGCCCCGGGACGAGGTCGGTGCGGTTGCCGTGCGGGGTGAGGCCGACGGGCCGGGTGTGGGGGACGCCCATGGGGATGCCGTGGAAGTTCACGGAGAGGCGGACGCCGAGCCGCTCCACGATCTGTTTCACGGCGGCGGCGAAGCGCTCCCACTCCACGTCCGGCTCGGGGCCGGACAGCAGCAGGAAGGGTGCGCCGGTGGCGTCCTGCACGAGCCGCACCTCGAGGGCGGGGTCCTCGTAGTCGCTCCAGCGGTCGCGCTTGAACGTCAGCAGCGGGCGGCGGGCGCGGTAGTCGACGAGCCGGTCGTGGTCGAAGCGGGCTACCACCTGGTGGGGCAGCGAGTCGAGCACCCGGTCGACGATCTGGTCGCCCGTCTCGCCGGCGTCGATGTATCCGTCGAAGTGGTAGAGCATGACTAGTCCGGCCGACTCCTGGGCGAGCGCCATGTCGACGACGGCCAGCCCCTTCGGCTCCCAGGCGTACAAATCCTGCGGATCAAGCACAGTGACCGCTCCTCCTCGTGTTCACACTCCACAACGCCGTTGCGGGCGTGGGCATTCCCGGAGGAGGGGAATTTCGATCTTGGCAGCGGGCGACGACCACCGAGGCAAGGGGCGCGGGGAACTGCGCGACGGCCTCCACCGGCCGGCAGCCGGCCGATAGCCCGGCAAGCACTGAGGACCCGACCTCGGAAGGTGCGAGCCCGGCAAGCGTGGAGGACCCGCGCCTCGAAGGGTGCGAGCCCGGCAAGCACTGAGGGCCCGCACCTCGAAAGGTGCGAGCCCTCAGTCAGGAACAGCTACTGCTCAGTGGGCGTCAGCTCTGCCCACCTGCCAGCTTCTCTCGCAGAGCGGCCAGCGCCTCGTCCGAGGCCAGCGCGCCGGAGTTGTCCGGGCCCTCGGAGGAGTACGAACCGCCGCCACCGCCGCCACCGCCGGACGCGGCCGGAGCGGCAGCCTCGCCACCCTCGGCAGCGGCCTTCTCGTCCGCTTCGCGGGACTTGATGACCTGCGCCTGGTGCTGCTCGAAGCGCTGCTGCGCCTCGGCGTACTGGGTCTCCCACGCCTCGCGCTGGGTCTCGTAGCCCTCGAGCCAGTCGTTGGTCTCGGGGTCGAAGCCCTCGGGGTAGATGTAGTTGCCCTGGTCGTCGTACGACGCGGCCATGCCGTAGAGCGTCGGGTCGAACTCGACCGAGGCCGGGTCCGAACCGAAGGACTCGTTGGCCTGCTTCAGCGAGAGGCTGATGCGACGGCGCTCGAGGTCGATGTCGATGACCTTGACGAAGATCTCGTCGTTGACCTGGACGACCTGCTCCGGGATCTCCACGTGGCGCTCGGCCAGCTCGGAGATGTGGACCAGACCCTCGATGCCCTCGTCCACGCGGACGAACGCACCGAACGGAACCAGCTTCGTGACCTTGCCGGGCACGACCTGGCCGATCTGGTGGGTGCGGGCGAACTGCTGCCACGGGTCTTCCTGGGTCGCCTTCAGCGACAGGGAGACACGCTCGCGGTCCATGTCGACGTCGAGGACCTCGACGGTGACTTCCTGGCCGACCTCGACAACCTCGGACGGGTGGTCGATGTGCTTCCAGGAGAGCTCGGAGACGTGGACCAGACCGTCGACGCCACCCAGGTCCACGAAGGCACCGAAGTTGACGATCGAGGAGACGACGCCGGAACGGACCTGACCCTTCTGGAGGGTCGTGAGGAACGTCTGGCGGACCTCGGACTGGGTCTGCTCCAGCCAGGCACGGCGGGACAGGACCACGTTGTTGCGGTTCTTGTCCAGCTCGATGATCTTGGCCTCGAGCTCCTTGCCCACGTAGGGCTGGAGATCACGGACGCGGCGCATCTCGACCAGGGAGGCCGGGAGGAAGCCACGGAGGCCGATGTCAAGGATGAGACCACCCTTGACGACCTCGATGACGGTACCGGTGACGATCCCGTCCTCTTCCTTGATCTTCTCGATGGTGCCCCAGGCACGCTCGTACTGGGCGCGCTTCTTCGAGAGGATCAGGCGGCCTTCCTTGTCCTCCTTCTGGAGAACAAGGGCCTCGATCTCGTCACCGACGGCGACGACCTCGTTCGGGTCGACGTCGTGCTTGATCGAGAGCTCGCGGCTCGGGATCACACCTTCGGTCTTGTAACCGATGTCGAGCAGGACCTCGTCCCGGTCGACCTTCACGATGACGCCGTCGACGATGTCGCCGTCGTTGAAGTACTTGATCGTCTCGTCGATCGCGGCGAGGAAGGCTTCCTCGTTACCGATGTCGTTGACCGCTACCTGCGGGGTGGTTGCGGTGGTCTCGGTGCTGCTCGTCATGTGGGAAAGGGCTCCGGTACGGACATTGAAGTCGTAGGTACTGCTACGCCGGGAGCCCGTTTCGCTCTGCAGAAGCCGGACAGCCAAGGAAGCGCCACTCAGAAACGGTGGCGCCTCGACAACCGAGGGGACATACATACAGATGCGAGCGCAGCCTGCTACGTCTGAGGTGCGCAGGCCCGCAGCGCAACTTGTAGCATACGGGGGCAGCCGGGCAGGGTCAATGCGCGAAGCCGCCCACGCGGGGCAGATCGCCGCATACCCGGCACAAGTCATGTCGTCCGAGGCCACGCAGGCCGCACGACGCCCCCTTTGTGCCGCTTTGTGCCACCACCGGACCGGCTGGGCGGAAGAGCCCGCAGATTAATACGAGGGAGCCGATCATCCAAGAGTTCGAAGCGTCCGAACCCGAGGCCACCCGGCGTTCCGCCGATGTCGCGGAAAGCTCCCGGGCCAATCGGGGCTGGTGGGACCGCAACGCGGACGAGTACCAGATCGAGCACGGCACGTTCCTCGGCGACGACCGCTTCGTCTGGGGACCCGAGGGCCTGGACGAGGTGGAGGCCGAGCTGCTCGGCCCGCCGGAAGGGCTCAAGGGCCGGCACGTGCTGGAGATCGGCGCCGGCGCCGCCCAGTGCTCGCGCTGGCTGACCGCCCAGGGCGCGCGCCCGGTCGCCCTGGACATCTCGCACCGGCAGCTCCAGCACGCGCTGCGCATCGGCGGTTCCTTCCCGCTGGTGTGCGCCGACGCCGGCGCGCTGCCCTTCGCGGACGGCTCGTTCGACCTGGCCTGCTCGGCGTACGGGGCGCTGCCCTTCGTCGCCGATCCGCGCCAGGTGCTGCGGGAGGTGCGCCGGGTGCTGCGGCCCGGGGGCCGGCTCGTCTTCTCGGTGACGCATCCGATCCGCTGGGCCTTCCCGGACGAGCCGGGGCCGGAGGGTCTGTCCGTGTCGGCTTCCTATTTCGACCGCACTCCTTATGTCGAGCAGGACGACGACGGCCGGGCGGTCTACGTCGAGCACCACCGCACGCTGGGCGACCGTGTCCGGGACGTCGTGGCGTCGGGCTTCCGGCTGGTCGACCTGGTGGAGCCGGAGTGGCCGGTGTGGAACACGTCCGAGTGGGGCGGCTGGTCGCCGCTGCGCGGGAACCTGATTCCAGGGACGGCGATCTTCGTGTGCGAGCGGGGCGACGGGGGCTAGGG
>NZ_POUC01000357.1 GCF_002891435.1 Streptomyces cahuitamycinicus | reverse complement strand
CTCCCCGCCCGTACCGTCGCAGTACCGGTCCGGGTACCCCGCCACCGCCTCGACCTGCGCCGACTGTGGTCAACGTCTCGCCGGGGCATATGCCGGGCATGACCGGGGCGAGGGCGGGTAGCGGCGCTGGAGGTGGCCTGTCGGGGGATCGGAGCGGGCCGGACTGAGAGGGAGGGCCCGTGACGGCGACCATGCGCATCGGCACGACGACGGATTCCGCCACCTGCACCGGTGAGGAACTGCCGCAGATCGCCGAGCCCCAGAAGCTCGCCCCCCAGGACGCACGCGGGCTGACGGGGCAGTTCCTCGACCGGCTCGCCGTCCTCGAGGAGGGCACGCCCGAATACCAGTACGCCCGCAACACGCTCATCGAGATGAACATGTCGCTGGTGCGCTTCGCCGCCCGCCGGTTCCGCACCAGCGGTCAGTCGATGGAGGACATCGTCCAGGTCGGCGTCATCGGGCTGATCAAGGCCATCGACCGGTTCGAGGTCTCCCGCGAGGTGCAGTTCACCAGCTTCGCGGTGCCGTACATCATCGGCGAGATCAAGCGGTTCTTCCGCGACACGTCCTGGGCCGTGCACGTGCCGCGCCGCCTGCAGGAGGCCCGTACGGAACTCGCCAAGGCCACCGAGGAACTGGCGTCCCGCCTCAGCCGCGCCCCGAAGGTGGCCGAACTGGCCGCCCTGATGAACGTGTCCGAGGAGGAGGTCGTCGAGGCCCAGATCGCGGCCAACGGCTACCTGTCCTCCTCCCTCGACGCGACGGTCACCGGCGACCCGGACGAGAGCGAAACGACGCTGTCGGAGTTCATCGGCGAGGAGGACCCGGCCCTCGAACTCGTCGAGGACTTCCACGCCCTGGCCCCCCTGGTCGCCGAACTCGACGAGCGCCAGCGCCTCATCCTCCACCTGCGCTTCGTGGAGGAGCTGACCCAGGCGGAGATCGGCGCCCGGCTCGGCATCTCCCAGATGCACGTCTCCCGGCTGATCTCGCGCACGGTGGCCCGACTGCGGTCGGGAATGCTGACCACGAGCTGACCCGTCCCCAGCAACGGCGAGAGCCCCGGTCCGGAGACGATCCGGACCGGGGCTCTTCTGTAGGCCCTGTGGGACTCGAACCCACAACCAATGGATTAAAAGTCCTGGTTGGATCTTGCTGAGTGGTTCTGGATGCTTCTTCGGTGTCCGAACCCACCTGGTCAGGACACATCCGGAATGATCGCCAGTCTGTCCCATGTCGGCTCGTGCCATCCCGTCCGCTCACGCATCGCTCACGCACGACAAGGCTGGTACCCCCCGGCTCACAGGTCGGTGGACCGGCGTTCCCCGTGCCGCGCGAAGACCACCATGCCGGTGAGCCACAGGGCTGCGGCCGTCACGCCGGCGCCCATGTCTGCGTTGGCTGCCAGCAGCCAGGACCACAGCCAGGAGACCTGCGGCTCGATGCCCAAGGTCAGGGCAATCGCCGCGAGCAACAACGGGACGCACCAGGCGAGGGCGTGCCCGATGACGCGTACGGCCAGCAGGGCCAGGCCGCACAGGGCGACGACGTTCCGTGCGACGGCCGCATCTCCCCGGCCGTCCAGGATGTCCGTCGGCAGCAGGGCCCAGGCGGTCAGCGCAGCTCCGAGGGAAGCCAGCACGGTGTGGGTCAGCCTGGCGCGACGGATCACTGGTCCGCCAAGGCCGTCCCAGGGCTGCATCGAACCGTGAGCGGTGGCCGAGAGGATCACCGCGCTGACAGCAGGAAGCAGGATCAAGGTGACAGGTGTGTTCTGGTCCGAGGAGTAACCGACCTTCACCAGCGAGTCATTGAGGACGAAGGCAGTGACGGCGACAGCCGCCAGGAGCAGGATGGAGACGGCCAGCCGCCGACTGCGGCAGTACAGGAGCGGCCCGCAGGCTCCACGGTCACCGCCGACTTCGCGCGGGCTCACCGGAAGTCCTGGCCGGAGAGTGTGCATGTCCGGAACGCATCCCAGTGGTCACTCAGCCAGGTGCCGCCCTGGCCGCTGGACCACCCGTTGATCGTCTGCTGTGGCGTGCGTAGTTCGGGAGTCGGCACGGGCAGTCCGGCCACGGCGGAGGCGTCCGCGCGGCCGTGCGCCAGCCACTGCTGCACGAGTTCGGTCAGGGCCGCGATCCGAAGGTTGTCCTGCGTCAGGTTGCAGGCTTTGAAGTCCGTCAAGGAGCTGATCAGTTCCTCTCGCGCTTCCTCGACTCGGCCGGGACGCAGATCGTCGAGGTACAACGGCGCGGTGCCCGGAGCGGGGGTGCTGCTGCGCTCCTGCTGGACGAGCCGGGTCATACGTGCCGGAGTGTCCGCGAGCCGTGCGGCCGTGTCCGTGAAGGTGTCCCGCAATTCGGGCAGCGCACTCTCGAACGCCGGGTGCACACAGATCGCCAGGCCGTCGGAGGTGGTGCACACCGTCGACAGCCGGGCGGACTCAGCTGCGCTGAGGGCGGGCTGGTGGAAGCGTCCATGCAGAGGGCTGAGCACCGCGACACCGGTGACCGCCAGGACCAGTGAGGCCCCTGCGAGACCGACGGTCGCGCGCCGCGACAACAGGCGGGCGAGGCACACACCGGCGCCAGCCACCGCCACCCCGGCGAGCCAGATGGCCTGACCGGCGTAGAGGCCGTCCTGCGGCAGAGAGTACGGCGTGACAAGTTCGTCCAGGAAGGGGAAGAGAAGGTAACCGGTGTGTCCGACCAGGTCGTAGTGCACCACGTAGACGGCGAAGGGCACCACGGCCGCGAGGGGTGCGGTGAAGCGACTGGGCCACAGCCGGCCAACGGAGTAGCCGAGCACGGTCCAGGCCACGACGGCACACCAACCTGCCAGCCACCCGCTGATCCCGATCTCACCTGCGGGTGCTTCGAACAGCACCCTGACCACGACCGCCACGGCGACGAAGCCGTACGCCAGGGAGGCCCAGGCCGCCATGGCGAGCAGTTGGGCACCAGGCAGCCACCACGCGGGAACCGAACTCATCCCGGTCAGGTATGAGAGTCCGCGCTGTTGCTCCCGGCCCCCCGTGAGCGCAGCGAGTCCGGCCATTCCACAACTGCTGAGGACACCGGAGAGCACCACGGAGTGGACGGCGTTGGGCCAGAAACCCACGCCCGGAGTGAGGTTACCGAAGGCGTTCCACACACTGACGAAGATCAGGACCAGGACGGCCCAGAGGTGCCAGCGGGTACGCGTCTCCAGAGCGGCACCCCTCAGGATGCCTGCCGACAGACTGCTCACCGCGCACCGCCCTGGTCCCCGGAACCGTGTCCCCGGCGACTGACGACCGTGTGGTAGCCCCGCTCCAGCTCCGTATCCCCCTCCTCGGAGGACGCACCGGCTGCTGCCAGTTCGCGCACAGTGCCCTGGAAGACGATGTCCCCGTCTTCGAGAACCAGCACGTCGTCGCACATCGCGGACACGTCGTCAGTGAGATGGGTGCTCAGAAGCACGGGCGTGGTGACGGCGAGGCTGCGCACCATCTTGCGGAAGTCCGAACGCTGGCGCGGGTCCAGACCGACGGTGGGTTCGTCGAGTATGAGGAAGTCGGGACGGTGGACCATCGCCGCTGCGATTCCCGCCCGTTGCCGCATGCCACCGGACAGCTTCGCCATGCGTACCGAGGCACTGTCCGTCAACGCCACAGCGGCGACGGCCTCGCGCACGGCCTGCGTGCCGGACTCACCCTTCATCCCCTTGGTCCACGCCACGTACGAGACGAAGTCCTCAACGCTGAACGACGGGACGTATCCGAAATTTTGTGGCAAATATCCAATACGCTGCCGTGCTCGCTCGCGGCCCTTCTTGTCGCTGTAATCCTCGCCAAGAACCTGAATGCTGCCACCGGCAGGGGGCAAGAGCGTGACGACTGTTTCCAGCAGGGTCGTCTTTCCCGCGCCGTTCGGCCCGAGGAGAGCGGTCACGCCACTGTCCAGCGAAAAAGTGACACTCCGCAGAACCGTACGCTTTCCGCGTCGCTGCACCATTCCATCGGCTTTGATCGTAGCCACGCTCCTGCCCTTCCTACCTTCTGTCAGTTCTCAGGTCAGCAGGCCCTGACACCGCGGGGAGTCGTGTCGTGGTAGGTGCCACCCTTCCAGTAACCCCGCGCGTAGTAGCTACGGTGGTTGCCGTTGTCGCAGCTGGACACCCCGACCGTCCAGTCCTTGCGTGTGTCCGTCATCGCGTTCTTCGCCGTGAGCGGGTCAGGGAGAAGGTTCTTGTCCCACTTGATCTCAGTGGTCATCGTGCTCGTCTTGGCGGAATTGCAGGACGCCTTGGACTGCCCCCACAGGGTGCTCCCGGTGACGAGAGCAAACCTGACGGACGGCTCAGGGCATCCGCTCGGCGCTGCCATCGCCGGAACGGCCGTCACCAATCCCCCGAGGAGCGCGGCGCCGGCACATGCCGCGACTATGCCGCTCTTCCGGCCAAATCTCTTCATTTATGAAACCCCCTGATGCGATTTTCGATGAATGCGATCCCGCGTTCAATTGCGGCGCGGAGTAGGGAAGTTACCACGAAGGCAAAAGGGTGATCAAGCAATATGATCTTGCCGTAATTTCAGGACTGGGGAGGTTAGCAGCGGCCATCTCACCCTTCTCGGTGAACTTCACAAGAAGACCTAAATATAAGCATTATCGCAGTGGCAGCTTTTGCCTCTTTGCTGAAATTTGCACCAGTTTCTTCTCGCCCATGCCGACGCACTGTTTCCTTCTGCGCATCGGACGCGAAATCCGTTACACGGCACTACGAGTTGCTTCGGCAGCCACAGGCGACGCAGCCATGGCCTGGATTTCCCGAGCCGATAGCACCGGCTCCGGCTGCGGCTGCGGCTGCGGCTGCGGAGGAGCCGGTGGAGGAGTCGGTGGAACCCGACTTGCTGCCGCCGGAGTTGCGGGTGCCGTCGCATCAGGAGGTGACCGATCTGATGATGCGCCGGCAGCAGCCGCTCGTCATCGGCGGCGAGGCCAGTACGTGCTCAGGGTGCGGCCAGTACCGGGACTGGGTTGTCTTCTGCCTGCGCGATGACTCGGTGTGGCTGCGCTGCCGGGTCGGCCATGAGACGAAGGAGCCCACCCTCGAAGACGGTCTGCGCTACGCCGTGCTGCGGGACCACAAGGCCCGCCGGGACAAGGAGCGCGCGGCCTGGGACGACGCCTGGCAGGACACCGGCAAGGTCTTCGCCAAGGAGGACGGCTCCGGGCTCCCCCCGGAGACGGTCTCGGAGACCTTCCGCCGCATCCTCGCCACGACCTGCCACCCATCACCCTGCGGGACCTGCACCACGTCGCCGCGACGCTCACGCACGGAGGCGGCGGCGACATCCACACGGTGAAGGAGACCTTGCGACACTCCACGATCATGCTGACCTCGGACACGTACACGAGCCTGCTCCCTGAGCTGGACCGCGAAATCGCCGAGAAGGCAGCGAAGCTGATCCCCCGGTCGCGTCCGGCAGCTGCTGACTCATCCGCCCAAGCGGCACCCAATCCGCAGGCCACGAACACATCCGCTCACGCAGTGGCTTGAAAACGAAGCAGCGCCCGACCCGACCGAAGCCGACTCAGGCGCTGCGTAGCAGGTCAGAGGCCCTTTGCCTCCTCTACCACCAGTAGGCCCTGTGGGACTCGAACCCACAACCAATGGATTAAAAGTCCACTGCTCTGCCAATTGAGCTAAGGGCCCAGGCGATGTCGCCCCCACGAGCATAGCCGGACCACGCCGGGACTCCGATCGGGTATCGGGGTCCCGGCCCTGCCGGAGGGACGAACTGGGCCGATGAGGGGCATGAACCGGCCGGCCCGGGCGTGTCCCCACGGGCCCCGCAGAGCCCGCGCCGCAACGACGGAGCGCCGTGGCCCGCCCGTTGGGACGGAGCCACGGCGCTCCTCATGCGCTGATGTCAGCCGTTGCGCTTCCAGCGCGGCTTGTCCTCGCGGCGCTGGAAGGAAGAGCCGCCACGGTGGTCGTCACGACGGCCGTACGGACGGTCGTGACCCGGACGGTCGTGGCCGGGACGGTCGTGACCCGGACGGTCGTGGCCGCCGGAGCGGAAGCCCGGACGGTCGTCACGGCGGTCCCGGTTGAAGGGACGGTCGCTGCCCCGGTGCCCACCGCGCTCGTCACGGCGGACGCCGCCGCGGTCACGGTCGCGGTTGAAACCGCCACGGTCGTCACGACGCTCGAACGAACGGCCGCCACGGTCGTCACGACGCTCGAAGGAACGGCCGCCACGGTCACCGCCCCGGTCACCACGGTCGCCCCGGTCACCACGGTCGTCGCGGCGGAAGCCCCCACGGTCGCTCCGGTCACCACGGTCGGCCCGGTCGTCACGACGGAAACCACCGCGGTCACGGTCACGGTCGAAGGAACGGCCGCCACGGTCCCGGTCACGGTCGCGGTTGAAACCGCCCCGGTCGTCACGACGCTCGAACGAACGGCCGCCACGGTCGTCACGACGCTCGAAGGAACGGCCGCCACGGTCACCGCCCCGGTCACCACGGTCGCCCCGGTCACCACGGTCGTCGCGGCGGAAGCCCCCGCGGTCGTCGCGCCGCTCCCGGCGCTCGTACGGAGCGGAGGGCTCCGGGCGCTCCTCGCGCTCGACGTCCTTCGCGGTCGGCTGCTCGGGCACCGACACCTCGACGGCGGTCGCGACGTCCCCGCCCTCCTGGGCCACCACGGCCGCGGGCTCCTCGCCCCGCTCGCGCGCGACCCGGGCCAGCAGCCGGTCGGACTCCTCACGCAGCTCGTTCGCGCGGCGCTGCGCCCGCTCCAGCTCCCTGGTGAGCTGGGCGACCTCACGCTCGGCCTGCTGCGCGGAGTTGCCCACGGACTCGGCCTGCACCTCGGTCATCGACCGGGCACCGGTGATCTCGGCGACCTCCGGGTCGAAGGCGCCGGCGCTCTGGATGATGTGACGCCCGGCGTCGACGCCCGCGTCCTCCATCAGCCGGAAGATCTGACGCCGCTGGTGCGGCAGGGACAGCGACACGACCGTGCCCGTGCGGCCGGCACGCGCGGTGCGGCCCGCCCGGTGCAGGTAGTCCTTGTGGTCACCGGCCGGGTCCACGTTCAGCACCAGGTCGATGCCGTCGACGTGGATGCCGCGCGCCGCCACGTCGGTCGCGACGAGCGCGTTGACGTAGCCCTTCTTGAAGTCCTCCAGCACGCGTGTACGAGCGCCCTGCGTCATACCGCCGTGCAGCGCGTCGGCCTTCACACCCGAGTCGCAGAGCTGCTCGGCGATACGGTCGGCGCCCAGCTGGGTGCGGACGAAGATGATCGTGCGGCCCTTGCGGGAGGCGATCGCGGCGGTGACCGGCGCCTTGTCCTTGGGCTTCACGATGAGGATGTGGTGCGACATGGTCGTGACGTTGCCCTGGGCACTGTCGACCTCGTGCGTCACCGGGTCGGACAGGTAGCGCTTGACCAGCGTGGAGATCTCGTTCTCCATCGTGGCCGAGAAGAGCATGCGCTGGCCGCCCGCCGGGACCTGGTCGAGCAGCTCGGTGACCTCGGGCAGGAAGCCCAGGTCCGACATCTGGTCGGCCTCGTCGAGAACGGCGATCTGCACGTTCTCCAGCGAGCAGGCGCCACGGTTGATGATGTCGCGCAGCCGGCCCGGGGTGGCGACCAGGACGTCGACGCCACGCTCCAGGGCATAGATCTGGTTGCCCATCGACGTACCGCCGCAGACGACCTTCATCTTCAGGCCGAGGACGTCGCCGTAGGGCTGGAGCGCGTCGGCGACCTGCATGGCGAGCTCACGCGTCGGCGTCAGGATGACGGCGCGCGGCTTGTGCTTCTCGGTACGACCGCCGGCCAGCGTGGCCAGGGCCGGCAGACCGAACGACAGCGTCTTGCCGGAGCCGGTGCGGCCACGGCCGAGGATGTCCTTGCCGGCCAGGGCGTCCGGAATGGTCGCGGCCTGGATCGGGAAGGGGGTGGTCACGCCGTTCTGCGCGAGCTTGCGCACGACGCCTTCGGGAAGGCCGAGGTCCGCGAAGGTGACCTCGGGGGCGTCCTCGGCCTGCTCGTTCTCGGGCACGACGACGTGATCAGTACTGGCGATGGACATGCGAATGCGAAACCTTCCGGAGTCTCAGTCGGCACGCGCCCGTCAACTCCGTGATTCGCGATTCGCAATACGACCGCCTCAATGCGGTCCACCACGGCAAGGGAGAGTACGCGCCACACGGCGCGCTCTGCAGTGGCGCCGGGCAAGAATGGGTTCAAACGATCTGCCACCATACGCACTCCGGGCCCCGTAAGGCAAACCGGACTGTGCAGGAGACAGCGGGCCACCGTCCGGCGACCGGACAGCATCCCAGGGACTCCAACCACCCCCCAGCCGGGATTGTTCCCGCAC
>NZ_POUC01000356.1 GCF_002891435.1 Streptomyces cahuitamycinicus | reverse complement strand
GGCGGATCCACGCCGCACATGAGCGGCAGGGCACCCACACACAGAATCGCACACCTGGATAACGGCGACATATGGGGCGACCGACCTGGCTCGGTCAACGGCTCCGGCGGGTCGCGATCACACCCCGGCAGCCGGTACCGCTGTCCGGCCTCCGCCCCGGCCGACTCCACCAGCCGGAGCTCCGCCCCGTCCTCACTGCGCACGTACACCACCGCCAGCGCCACGCCCGCGAACGCCAGCAGCCGAGCACGCGCGGCCGGTTCCGGAGCGGGACGGGGCGGGCCGGTGCCCCCGTTCCCCGGCGCCCGAAGACCGGGGGCCGCGGCCCGGGCATCGCCGTAATGGGGCATGTCCGCATCCACCTCCCGTCCATGCCGCAGCCACCGGCAGGTGGGAGTCCCCGGAACTCAGGCGACGACGACGCGGGCACGGGACCGGCGGCGCGGGGTAGCGCCTCCCATGGCGGATCCACGCCGCACATGAGCGGCAGGGCACCCACACACAGAATCGCACACCTGGATAACGGCGACATATGGGGCGACCGACCTGGCTCGGTCAACGGCTCCGGCGGGTCGCGATCACACCCCCGCCATCGCCGGTCAGCCCTCGGGCATCGCCGGTCAGGCCTCGGATATTGCCGGTCAACCCTCGGACATCAACGGTCAGCCCTCGAAACGCCGCTCGCTCAAGGTGGCGCTCCCGGCTCCCTGGCCGGCGCGGTATCCGAGATCACCGCGTATGCGGTCCAGCCCCTGATGTTCGACCAGCATCGAGACCTGGTCATCGCGACAGCGGGCCCGGTCACCGGCCTCCCCGGTCACCGGACCCGCCCCTCCCGGCGCCTCAGCCCACCCGGCAGGGCAAGCTGTTCGCACTGTCTTCGCCCGGCCCGGAGACGACATACCCGAACGTCGTGCTCTTGCCCGGGGCCAGCGAGCCGTTCCAGTCGGCGTTGTGGACCATCACCGCCTGGCCGTTGTAGGTCGCGCTGCCGCTCCACAGGCTCTCGACCTTCTGGCCCGCGGGGAGCCTCCAGTCGACCATCCAGCCGAGCATCGGGACCGTGCCGGTGTTGGTGACGGTCACCTCGGACTGGTAGCCGCCGTTCCAGGTGCCCGTGGTCTTGCGGGTGGCCGTGCAGGTGCCGGGCACCGGCTCGGCCGGGTTGCCCGGCTCCTTGATGCCGGTCACCTCGCCGTTGCCGCCGTCGAAGACGACGTCGGAGCAGGAGTAGAAGGTCTCCTGGCTGTCGGAGCGCTGCCAGACCATGTAGATGATGTGGCGGCCCGACTTGCCCTCGGGGAGCTTGCCGTTCCAGGAGTAGTTGGCCTCGACCGTGCCCGGGGAGCCGTTCAGCGGCGGGTGGTCGACGCTCAGGAACGGCCGCTCCTCCATGTCGTTCCAGGTGAGCGTCTTCGTCGGGTCGAAGCCGTCCTTGGTGATGTAGACGTAGAACCAACCCGGGTGCGCCGCCCAGGCGTTGTACGAGAAGTCGACCGTCGCGCCCGAGGTGAGATGGGTGAGCGGCCAGTCCTTGCTGGGCGTGTTGAAGCCGGTGAAGTTGGTGTTGCCGCCGCTGCACAGCTCGCCGTCCGGTACGAAGCCCTTGGTGCGGCCGGCGCCGTCCGAGCGCAGCACCGAGAACCAGTTGTAGAACGGCGTGGTGCCGCTGACCTGCTGCGCACCCCGGCACGCGGGGTTCACCGGCTTGATCTCGCCGGTGTCGGTCAGCCCGTCCTGCCAGCACAGGAACGTGCGGCTGCCGGGCTTCATGGGTGTGCCGTGCGCCTCCGCCTCGCCCCCGGTCGTCATGACCAGGCCGATGGCCGGGACGGTGACGAGGAGGGAGAGGAGTACGAGGAAGAAGGCTCTGGCCCGGGCGGGGAGTGATGAGCGGGGCATCGTGGATCCTCCCGGCTTGCTTGTCAGGATCATGACAGCACCGTCCGTTCGTGGGGGTACGGACCTGCGGATGTGTGTGCGCCGGTGCGCGGGATGGGAGCGACTCGAAGGCGGGTTCCGGTCCACCCTTATGGGAGCGCTCCCACCCCGCATGGTGCGGAAGGTAGCGCCAGGCGGCACAGATGTAAACGGCTTGCGGCAGCCGGAAGGGCGCACCGGCCCGTTCGGATGAGAGCCACGCGCGCTCGCGCCGCGGTGCTCGCAGGCTGCGGACAAGGGTCCTTTCACTGTGCGCGAGCCGGACGGGCAGGGCGAAAGGACACCTGAGCACGGCCCGGCACGTGGAGAGCGGGAGGCGGTCATGACATGCGTGCCGAGTGAGGACGTCGAGTTCCACGACGCGATCAAGGAGGTCTTCCGCAGGTACCCGGACGCTCAGGGCAGGTACGCGCTGTCCAGCCTCGCTCTGGGGAACCGGAGAAAATCGACTTCAGCGAGAAGGCCGGAGTCTCCCGGGTCGACGGCGACAGCATCATCACCGAGTTCAAGGACCGGAAGTCGGTGGTCAGGACGCAGCGCTGCTTGAAGTGGAACTTCAACCACACCGAATGCCTGCACTGGGAAGAGGCGCTGGAGTAGGCAGAGGCGACGAGGTGACAGCCTCCCTGTCCGGCCAAGAAGCCGCCGTACAGGCGAAGTTGACTTTGCATTCCCTTTGGGGTTGGCTGCGGCTTCGGCCATCATGATCCGGGGGGATCCTTTGAACCGCACCATCCGCGCAGCCGTCTGCGCCGTCGCCGTCACCGGTCTCGCGTTCGGCCTCACTGCCTGCTCAGAGGCGGTCGACCAGGTCGACAAGGCCGTGGACGAGACGTACGAGGTCACCTACGAGGTCACGGGGAAGAACATCGACTCGATCGAATTCCACGGCGGCGGTGGCAAGGCCATGGAACCGAAGATCGAGTCGGTGTCGAAGCCCAAGCTGCCCTGGAAGAAGACGGTCACGCTGCGCGGGATCATGCCCGCGGCGGTCATGCCGGTCGCCGCGGACCCCGAGGGGGCCCAGGTCACCTGCAAGATCATCCACAAGGGCAAGGTGCTCGAGGAGCAGAGCGCCGACGGCCTGGTGACCGCCGGCGGCTGCACGGCGGAGTCCCCGATCACGGGATGAGCCGCGGCAGGACCGGCGGGATGGCGCAGCCCCTGGGCTGCGCCATCGGCGTCTGCCGGCATGACCGGCGCCGTCTCCCGCCCGCTTGAGCGAGCCCGGTCGCTCGGCTCCGGCTCACCACGAGGCAACGCACCCCAGCCGTCGCCCGCTGCTCACGATCATCCGCGCCGGCCGTCCAACACCGTTTCCAACCAGCCCAGTTGGCGCCGCACCTGCACCGCGTCACCCCCCTCGTGCCCGTTGAACGGATACGCGTGGATCTCCTTGCGCGGCTCCGTCCCCGTCAGCTCGGCATACCGGTTGAAGGCGGCGTACGTCCCGCTCGGCGGGCACACCGTGTCCCGCAGTCCCACCCCGAAATGAGCCGGAGCCTGCGCGCGGCGGGCGAAGGAGACGCCCTCGACGTAGGACAGGGTGCGGTACACGGCGTGCTCGGCGCCCCGGTGGACGGACAGGTACGCCGCGATCTCGCCGTACGGGCCCGCGTCGGTGAGGTCGAGGGCGCGGCGGATTCCGCACAGGAACGGGGCGGTGACCAGCACGGCGGCCAGGTCCGGGACGAGCCCCGCCACCGCCAGGGCCAGCCCTCCGCCCTGGCTGTTTCCGACCGCCACGGCCCGCGCCGGATCGACACCGGGCAGCCCCCGCACCGCCGCGACCGCGCGCACCGCGTCCGTGATCAGGCGCCGGTAGTGGTAGTCCGCGGCGGCGAGCAGCCCGCGCACCGCCGGGCCGGGCCCGCCCGGCGCGTGGGGATCGGGCGTGTCACCACCGCACCCGTACTGGTCGCCCTGGCCGCGGTTGTCCATGAGCAGATGCGCGTACCCGGCGTTGACCCAGGTGAGGCGTTCGTGGGGGAGCCCCCGGCCGCGCCCGTACCCGGCGAACTCGACGACGGCCGGCAGGAGTTCGCCGGCCCCGGCGGGCCGGCTGAACCACGCCCGCACCGGGTCGCCCGCGAAGCCCCGGAAGGTCACGTCCCAGGTCCGCGTCAGCCGCAGTCCCGTCTCCACCGGCCGCACCGACATTAGAGGGTCCGTCTGCCCCGCCTCCTTCAGCGTGCTCGTCCAGAACGCGTCGAAGTCGGCGGGCTCCTCGATGTCCGGGCGGTAGCGCTCCAGTTCCGTCAGGGGCAGGTCGAACGCGGGCACGGCGGCACCTCGCAGGAGTCGGTGGTCGTCCAGAAACTTGCGACGCGGAGAGGTCGGTCGACCCCTGTGGCCTACCCAGCTTCGACGGCGTTCCAACGCGTCTCAGGCGTCCCACCCGAGCGCGCGGTACCCATTGACAGCGCTTTCTTCTGCCCATAAGTTGCCGCGAAGTTACCGGTAGAAGCTCGAAAGTTTCGGTTCCGCGTCCCATGCCCACGGGAGGCCCGAGCAATGAGCACGTCCACCACATCGGCCCCGCCGGGCACCGAGGACCCGCCTCCGGCCCGGGCCGCGCCCCGCCGCGGCAGACGGGCGCCCGCCCGGACCGGCTGGCGGCGGGCGCTGCGCCGCGACTGGCAGTTGTACTCCCTGGCGATCCTGCCGCTGCTGTTCTTCCTGGTCTTCCGCTATCTGCCGATGATCGGCAACGTGATCGCCTTCCGGCGCTTCGAGCCCGGAGGGTCGATCTTCGGCGAGGAGTGGGTGGGGCTGCGCTATGTGCAGATGTTCCTCAACGACCCCACCTTCTGGCAGGTGTTCCGCAACACCCTGTGGGTCGGCGGGCTCACGCTGTTGTTCTGCTTCCCGGTCCCGATCGTGCTGGCGTTGCTGCTCAACGAGGTGCGCCGGCGCTCCCTGAAGCGGTTCGTGCAGTCGGTGTCGTACCTTCCGCACTTCCTGTCGATCGTGATCGTCGCGGGCATCACGATGCAGATGCTGGCCAGTGACGGGCCCGTCAACCACGTCATCGGCTGGCTGGGCCACGAACCGATCCGCTTCATCCAGGAACCCGAGTGGTTCCGCACGATCTACGTCGGCTCGGAGATCTGGCAGACCGCCGGCTGGGGCACGATCCTCTACCTCGCCGCGCTCACCACCATCGACGAGGACCTGTACGAGGCGGCGCGGATCGACGGCGCCAACCGCTGGCAGCAGATCTGGCACGTCACCCTGCCCGGCATCCGGCCCACCATGGTCACGCTGCTGATCCTCAACATCGGCACGTTCATGGCCGTCGGATTCGAGAAGGTCCTGCTGCTGTACAACCCGCTGACGTATCCGACCGCCGACGTGATCTCGACCTACGTCTACCGGTCCGGTGTGGAGTCCAACAGCTTCAGTTACGCCGCCGCCATCGGACTGTTCGAGGCGATCATCGGCCTGGTCCTCATCACCTCCGCCAACCAGCTCTCGCGTCGCACAGTGGGGACGAGCCTGTGGTGAAGCCGAGCCGTTCCTACCGGGTCTTCCAGGGCGTCAACGGGGTGATCCTCACCCTGGTCGTGCTGGTGACCCTGTATCCCTTCACCAACATCCTCGCGCGGTCCTTCAGCGGGGAGCGGCAGATCCGCGCCGGTGAGGTGACCCTGCTGCCGAAGGGGTTCAACCTCACCACGTACAAGATCGTGTTCCAGGACTCGATGTTCTGGCGGAACTACGGCAACACCGTGCTGTACACGGTCGTGGCGACGGTCGTGGCCATGGTCCTGACGACGTGTTACGCCTACGTGCTGTCCAAGAAGCACCTCAAGGGCCGGGGCGTGCTCGTCGGGATCGCCGTGTTCACCATGTTCTTCACCGGCGGTCTGATCCCGAACTACCTCCTGGTCACCAACCTCGGGCTGAAGAACAGCGTCTGGGCGATCGCGCTGCCGAACGCGATCAGCGTGTTCAACCTGCTGGTGATGAAGGCCTTCTTCGAGAACCTGCCGACGGAGCTGGAGGAGGCCGCCCAGATCGACGGCCTGAGCACCTACGGCGTCCTGCTCAGGATCGTGCTGCCGCTGTCCAAGGCGGTCGTGGCGACGATGGTGCTCTTCTACTCGGTGTCCTTCTGGAACTCCTGGTTCAGCGCCTTCCTCTACATGGACCGGACCGATCTGATGCCGGTCACCGTCTACCTCCGCAACCTCATCCAGGGCGCCACCGGCGGCGGCAACGCGGGCGCCGGCACCGAGCAGCTCAGCCAGGTCGGCGCGAACATCCAGTCGGTGACCATCGTGCTGACCGCCCTGCCGATCCTCTGCGTGTACCCGTTCGTCCAGCGCTACTTCGTCTCGGGCGTGATGCTCGGCGCGGTCAAGGGCTGACGCCGCCCACCCGGCTCGTCTACGGAACAACTCGCATACGGAACAAAGGAGTCTCCGTGCAGAACGCAGGACAGCTCTCGCGGCGCCAGATCCTCGCCGCCGCCGGATTCATCGGCCTCGCCACGGTCACCGGCTGCGGCAGCGGGGACGACGGCGGGGACGGCAAGGACCTGTCGAAGAAGCAGGACGGCGCCATGAAGAACTACCGGGCGGGACAGCAGTTCAAGGCGGCCAAGCCCCTGTCCTTCTCGGTGCTGCACAACAACAACCCGGTCTACCCCATGAAGGACGGCTGGCTGTTCTGGAAAGAGCTCAGCAAGCGCACCGGGGTGACCCTCAAGCCGATCGACGTCCCGCTCGCCGACTACGAGAAGAAGCGCAGCGTCCTCATCGGGGCCGGGGACGCCCCCTTCCTCATCCCGAAGACGTACCACCCCTCCGAGGTCGCCTTCGTCTCCTCGGGCGCCGTCCTCCCGGTCAGCGACTACGTCAAGCTGATGCCCAACTTCCGCGACAAGGTGCGCAAGTGGAAGCTGGAGCCCGAGCTCGACTCCATCCGCCAGTCCGACGGCAGGTACTACCTGCTGCCCGGCCTGCACGAGAAGGTCAAGTCCGGCTACTCGCTGTCCTTCCGCACGGACGTCCTCGACAAGCACGGCCTGGCCCTCCCCACCACCTGGGACGAGGTGTACGACGTCCTCAAGGCGCTCAAGGAGGAGTACCCCGGCAAGTACCCCTTCTCCGACCGCTGGAGCACCAACACCCCGTTCCCCTGCGGCGCCCTTTTCCTCTACCTCGGCCAGGCCTTCGGTGTCAGGGCCGGATGGGGGTACGACAACATCAGCTTCGACGACAAGGCGCAGCAGTTCGTCTTCACCGGCGCCCAGGACGGCTACCGCCAGATGGTCGAGTACCTGCGGAAGCTGGTCGCCGAGAAGCTCATGGACCCCGAGAGCTTCAGCCAGACCGACGACCAGGCGCTGCAGAAGCTGCTCGCCGAGAAGTCCTACGCGATGAGCGCCAACCCCCAGGTCCTGGTTCAGGACTACCGGTACAACCTCGAGAAGCAGGTCAAGGGCGCGAAGATCGAGATGGTTCCGGTGCCGCTCGGCCCCGCCGGCCCCGTGGTGCTGGGCGGCAGCCGGCTGGAGAACGGCGTGATGATCTCCAGCAAGGCGCTGAAGAGCGACAGCTTCGTCGCCATGATGCAGTTCGTGGACTGGCTCTGGTACTCGGACGAGGGCCAGCGGCTGGCCCGCTGGGGTGTCGAGGGCGTCACGTACACCCGCTCCGGAAGCCGGTACGAGCTGAAGTCCGGCATCAGTCTCATGGGTTCCGACCCGGACGCCCCGAAGGACATGCAGAAGGACTACGGCTTCTACAACGGCGTCTTCGCCTACGGCGGCAGCTGGGAACTCGTCTCCTCCATGTTCAGCCCGGACGAGAAGAAGTTCCAGGCCACCATGGCCCAGCGCCGGCAGCTCCCCGTCGCCCCGGCCCATCCCCTGCAGTCCTTCGAGCAGGAGCAGGCGACCCTCTGGGACACCCCGCTCAAGGACACCGTCATCCAGAACACCCTGCAGTTCGTCCTCGGCAAGCGCCCGCTGTCCCAGTGGGACGCCTACCTCGCCGAGCTGAAGTCGAAGAACATGCAGCAACTCGTCGACCTGCACAACAAGGCGTACGAGCGGTTCAGGAAGGAGAACGGGTGATCCGCGTCCCCGGCCCGCCCCGACGGGACGTAAGGGGTCCTTTCACTATGAGCGTCCGATCAGGTCGCGTGGTCTGGTGCCGTGCATCGCAAGGCGCCGGAGCGGCTGCGTGGCGGAGCCACGTGGACGTTTCGGCAACGCGGCGAGGTGCGGTGCCAGGCCGCGCGACCCGGACGGGCATAGTGAAAGGACCCCTAAGGCACCGGCCCGGCCGTGGGGCCGCGGCATGAGCACCGTACGCGCCTCCGGTTTCGGCACCGGACCCGTCTCCCGCGCCTGCGCCCTCATCCACACCCTGCTGACCGTCGAGGCGCTGCTCCTCCTCACCGCCTCCCCGGGGCTGGCCGCACTGCTGCTGCTCGGCCCCGACCCGGCGAACCTCCCCCTCGCGGCCCCGTGCCTGCTGCCC
>NZ_POUC01000355.1 GCF_002891435.1 Streptomyces cahuitamycinicus | reverse complement strand
GTCCCCGTCGTCGGCACCCCCGGCCCCGCCGCCAGCGGCTCCAGGGTCAGCCGCGTGGGCCCGGCGTCCCGCACGCACCGCACCTGCTGCGGATCCAGCCAGCCCAGCTTCCACTTGTGCCAGGCGAAGAGGTCCGGGGCGAGCCCGAACTGGCTGCCCATCAGGTCCCAGTCGCCGACGTGCGTGTCCCAGTCGCCCTTGCCGTCCACGGGCCGGTGGTACAGGTCGGGCAGGTCGAAGACGTGCCCGGTCTCGTGGGCGAGGACGAGCCGGTCCGGCGGATGCTGCTCGAACACCGTGACGATCCGGCGCAGGTCGGTGCCGTCGGCCCGCAGCGGGCTCGTCAGGTTCACCACCTTGGTCGCGTCGGAGTCCACACCGGGCGCGTCCGGGTCGGCGACGAAGTACACGACGTCGTAGCGCGAGAAGTCCACCTGCGGGTCGGCCACGGAGAGGGCGTCGCGCAGGTAGGCGGCCCGGCGCCCGGGACTCCAGTCGCGCTGTATGGCGTACGCGGTGGACGGCTGCGGCATCTGGACCCAGTGCCGCAGCGAGTGCGGACGCAGGGTGAAACGGCCGTAGGAAGCCCGTTCGAAGAAGCGGGTGGTGGCCGGGAAGTGGTCGGCGGTCAGCTCCTGTGGCGTGGTCAGCGGGTGGGAGTCCGGGAAGGACAGGAAGACCATCACCGCGTCCAGGGACCGGGCCGGGCGCGGATAGGCGGTGTTCCAGGTGTCCAGGCCCTCCGAGTGGTGGGCGTCGGTCCGGGTCAGGGCGCAGGGCGCGGCCGAGTCGGTCTCGGCGGCCGAGGGGCCGGTGCCGAGAGAGGTGGCGGCGAGCGCCGACATGGTGGTGAACACGGCCGCGGTGCTGCGCAGTCGGGCGCGCGGAAACGGACGCGGCACGGGTACCTCCGGGTACGGATCGCGGGACACCGCACCCAGACTGTGATGATTTGTCGTACTGCGCCCTGTTTGCCTGCACCGGTCGGGTGAAGGGGGCGAAAAATCGCGGAAGCCGACATCCCCGAAGCACTCACAGAACGTCACAACTGGTCGGCGGCCTGAAGAAGCCGTCCAGGCGCGTGCAGAAACGATCTGGCAGAAGGGCCGGCTGGCCGGGAAGACTGGACACCGGCTGGAAGGCCCCCGGGCCAGCCTCTATGATCGGCACACTTTCCTGACCTTTCCTGCACGGACAGAGATCGAATACATGCGGGAGCGAGCGGTGAGCGGAACCTCCGAAGGGCCGGCGCCCGCGGCAGACCTGGACCGGCCGGTCGTCACAGAGAGTGAGATCGACACGTCTCCCCGTACCGAGCCCCCGTCCCGGCTGCCCTACCGGTCCGTCTTCACGGCCGCCCCGCTCGCCATGGCCGTCGTGGACCGCGAGGGCATGGTCGTCAGCGCCAACGACTCGCTCGCCGCGCTGCTCGGCGGCAGCGCGGACGGGCTGGCCGGGTCGGTCGCCGCCGATCTGGTCGACCTCACCTCCGACGCCCGCAGCTGGCACGCCTACCGCGAGGTGCTGCGCGGACGGCAGTCCCGGCTGCGCTGCACGCGCCGGCTCAAGCACCCCGACGGGCGCTCGCTGTGGGTGCAGGTGACGGTCACCCCGCTGCCGGCCGACGACAGCGGTGTGCTGCTGTCCGTCGCCGACATCAGCGCCCGCCGGGAACTCCAGGCCCGGCTGCGCCATTTGCAGATGCACGACCCGGTGACCCGACTGCCCAACCGCACACTGTTCTTCGAGCGGCTGTCGGCCGCGCTGGAAGCGGAGTCGTACGAACAGAGCGGCACGGGCCGGATCGGACTGTGCTACCTGGACCTGGACGGCTTCAAGGCCATCAACGACACCCTCGGCCACCGTGTCGGCGACCGGCTGCTGGCCGCCGTCGCCGAGCGCCTCACGCGCTGCGCGGACGAGGCCGGACACTCACGCCCCAGCATCCCGCTGGTGGCCCGGCTCGGCGGGGACGAGTTCGCGCTGCTCGTCGAGGATTCCACGGGCACCGAACAGCTGGCCGAGCTGGCCGAGTCGGTGCTGCGGGCGATCCAGGACCCGTTCGACATCTCCGGCCAGCGTCTGTCGGTCTCGGCGTCGATCGGCGTCGTGGAGCGGCACGCGGCCGGCACCACCCCCACCGCGCTGATGCAGGCGGCGGACACCACGCTGTACTGGGCGAAGACCGACGGCAAGGCCCGCTGGACCCTGTTCGACCCGGAGCGCAACGCGCACCGCATGACCCGCCAGGCGCTCGCCTCCACGCTCCGGCCGGCCATCGAGCGGGGCGAGTTCCGGCTGGAGTACCAGCCGCTGGTCGGCATGGAGGACGACCGGCTGCACGGCGTCGAGGCGCTCATCCGCTGGAACCACCCGCAGTTCGGCGTACTGACGCCGAATCGGTTCATCGGACTCGCGGAGGAGGACGGTTCGATCGTCCCGCTGGGCCGCTGGGTGCTGCGCACGGCCTGTGAGCAGGCCCGCCGCTGGCAGCTGGACCACCCCGACGAGCCGCCGATCTTCGTCAGCGTGAACGTGGCGGTACGTCAGGTCTGGGACTCCGACCTGGTGGCGGACGTCGCGGAGACCCTGGCCGGGACGGGCCTCGCTCCGCATCTGCTCCAGCTGGAACTGACCGAGTCGGCGGTGATGGGCTCGGCGGGCCGCCCGCTGCAGACCCTGAAGGCCCTCAGCGACATGGGTGTCCGTATCGCCATCGACGACTTCGGCACCGGCTACTCGAACCTCGCCTACCTGAGCCGGCTGCCGGTGTCGGTGCTGAAGCTGGACGGATCGTTCGTGCGGGGCTTCCAGTACGACGACCGGGAGGCGGCAGCTCGCGCCAACCCGGCCGACGAGGTGGTCGTCGAGGCGATGATCCAGCTCGCGCACCGGCTCGGGCTGACCGTCACGGCCGAGTGCGTGGAGACCTCGGCCCAGGCGACCAGGCTGCGCAGCATCGGCTGCGACACCGGGCAGGGCTGGCTCTACTCCCGTCCGGTGCCGCCGGACCGTATCTCCGAACTGCTGGGCACGCCGGACGTTCAGGCGGAGGCGGGCGTCGGCAAACCGTAGGCGTCGGCGATGAGCTCGTAGGAACGCAGACGGACGTCTCCACCGTGCGCGTTGGCCGTGATCATCAGCTCGTCGGCGCCGGTGCGCTTGGCGAGGTCGTCCAGGCCGGAGCGGACCTCGTCGGGTGTGCCGTGGACGACGTTGGCGTTCCAGGAGTCGACGAAGTCGCGCTCCATCGGGCTGAACTCGTAGGCCTCCGCCTCCTCCGGGGTGGGCACGAGGCCGGGGCGCCCGGTGCGCAGCCGGACCATGCTGAGGGCCGCGGCCAGCACCTGCCGGCGGGCATCCTTCTCCTCGTCGGCGGCGAGCGCGGAGACGCCGATGAGGGCGTACGGCTCGTCGAGCACGGCGGACGGCCGGAAGGACTCCCGGTACAGGTCCAGGGCCGGGACGGTGTTCTGCGCGGAGAAGTGGTGGGCGAAGGCGAAGGGCAGCCCGAGGGTGCCGGCGAGGCGGGCGCTGAAGCCGGAGGAGCCGAGCAGCCAGACCGGCGGGCGGTGCGGGGACTGGACACCGCCGGGGGACGTGGCCTGGACGGGGCCCGGTACGGCGTGGATGCGGCTGTAGGGGTGCCCGTCGGGGAAGTCGTCGTCGAGGAAGCGGATCAGCTCGGCGAGCTGCTGCGGGAAGTCGTCGGCGCCTTCGTTCAGCCGGTCCGCGCGGCGCAGGGCGGCGGCCGTGGCGCCGTCCGTGCCGGGGGCGCGGCCGAGGCCGAGGTCGATCCGGCCCGGGGCCATGGCCTCCAGCGTCCCGAACTGCTCGGCGATCACGAGCGGGGCGTGGTTGGGCAGCATCACACCGCCCGAGCCGAGCCGGATGCGGTCGGTGTGGGCGGCGAGGTGGGCGAGGATCACGGCCGGGGACGAGGAGGCGACACCCGGCATGGAGTGGTGCTCGGCGACCCAGTAGCGGTGGAGGCCACGCCTCTCCGCCAGGCGGGCCAGGTCGACGCTGGTGCGCAGGGCGCCGGAGGCGGTGCGGCCGGACCCCACGGTGACCAGGTCCAGTACGGAGAGGGGGACGGGGGCACTGCCCCGGGCCGCGCCGCGTATCTCGTCTGCCGCGCCGCGTGTCTCGTCTGCCGCCACGGTGGGGTGCCTCCTGCTGTGGGCCGGGTGCCGTCGTTCCGGCTGTGGGCCGGGTGCTGTCGTTCCGGCGTTAACAGGGGACTGTCTCCGCTTATTCCTGAGGGTGCGGCGGGGCGGTCAGGCGGCCTGTTCCCAGTCGCTGGGCACGCTGTCGTGCGGAGGCGGGCGGTCGGCCTTCTCGCGCGCCCGCAGGACGGACCACGCGAGGACGGCCGCGCAGGCGAGCCACCAGGGCAGCGTCCACATGGTGCCCCACCAGCGGGCCCGGGGGTCGAGGACGGCGTCCACGGCGGCGGAGGCCATGGCTGCGGCCAGGCACCAGCACAGCAGGCGCCCGGACAGCTGGACAGCGCTTGCGGGGGATCTGAACGGGCCCGGTTCGGCCATCGGGGAGTCCTTCACGGCACGACTGGCTGCGGACGTGGCCAGTGTGCACGGGATGGACAGCTGGAGGGGAACGCGCTTTCGGTCAACCCAAGGGCCGCTTGATACCGCGGAGTTGAGCATTCCTCAACTTCGGGTGGGGTATTACAGATGATTTGCACCAGTCTGCCCCGAAGAAGGGGTGGGACCGATTCCGGCCCGCATGGAGGGTGTGTTCGAGGGCACGGCACCCCTTCTCAACCCCTCCGGGGCACTCGTACCGCATGACGACTGGTGCGTGCCGGGTGGCGCGAGCGGCCGGTGTCTCAAGGAGAGGGCGTGAACCGCGAAGCGGCCCGGGCCGATACTGCTCGCCCCCTGCGGCAGCTGCCGCAGGGGGCGAGGACAGGCCTTCCGCCTCACGCCTGGACGAGCGGCTCCCTCGTGAACAGCGCCCCCAGCTCCGGCGCGTTCACCCGCCGGTCGGCCAGGCGCAGACCCTCCCAGACCGTGACCTGGTTGGCAGTGAGGACCGGCTTGCCGAGTTCCTTCTCCAGGGCCGGGATGTGGGCCGCCGTGTGCAGGGCCGTGTCGGGGAGGAGGAGCGCCTCGGCGTCGGGGTGGTCGGAGTTCCTGGCCAGGGCGAGGAGTTCGCTCTCGCCCCACGTGCCGACCTCGGCGGCCGTGATGATGCCGGAACTGCTGACCGACACGACCTCCACACCGGCCGCGCGGAGGAACTCCGCGAACAGCTGCGCCACGTCCTCCGGGTACGTCGCACCGATCGCGACCCTGCGCGCCCCCAGCTCCCGCACCGCGTGCGCGAACGCGAAGGACGTGGACGACGCCGGCATGCCGGCCGTCTGCGCCAGGGAGCGCACCTGCTCCTGCGCGCCGTCCCAGCCGTAGACGAAGCTGCCGCTCGTGCAGGCCCACACCACGGCGTCCGCGCCGGCGTGCCGCAACTCCTGGACTCCCGCCGCGAGCCGGCCGGCGGAGCCCATCTCCAGCAGCGCGTCCACCCGGTGCGCGTCCTCACCGATGTCGGTGTGCACCAGGTCCACCCGGATGTCGCTGCCCAGCAACTGCTCGATGCGCGGATAGTCGTCCTCGGCGGAGTGGCCCGGGTAGAGAAATCCCAGCGCTGTCATGTCCAGCCTTCCTGCTGCTGCTGCTCTTCTTCCGGCAGTACGGGACCGGGGTGCGCCCCCGGCACTGCGGGACCGGAACGCGCCGCCGGATTGATCAGCGCTTGGTACGGCCCCACCGCACGGGTACCCAGTCGGCGCAGTGCCGCCCACATCGTCACTTGGTTGGCCGAGATCACCGGGATGCGCAGCTCGGCCTCCAGTTGGGGGATCACGTCGTAGGTGGGCAGGTTGGTGCAGCTGATGAACAGCGCGTCGGCGTCGTCGCGGACGGCCTGCCGGGCCATGTCCACCACCTCCCGGTAGGGGACCTTCCAGATGTGCCGGGTCAGCCCCATGAAGGCGCAGCCGGAGATCGTGACACCGGCCTGGGCGACGTAGGCCTCCAGGGACCGCGTCACCGAGACCGTGTACGGCGTCACCAGCGCCACCCGGCGTACGTCCAGCTCGACCAGGGCCTCCAGCAGCGCGCCGGAGGTGGTGATCGCCGGTACGGCACCGGCCCGGCTCATCGCCTCGCACATCGCCCGCTCGCCCATCATGCCGCCGACGAAGCTGCCCGACGTGCAGGCGTAGGCCACGACCTCGGGGGCGATCGCGTTGAGCGTGCGGACCGCCTCGCTGAGCGTCTCGTGCTCGCTGACCAGGCGTGCCAGGTCGAGACTCACCTCGACCGGCACGAACGGTGTGCGGGTCATATGGAGGGAGACCTCGTCCGGAACCCAGCGCCACAGCTCGCGGTCGAGTGCGAAGTCGAAGGGGGCGACGACGCCGACCCCGCGCTGCGGGCTGGGCCCGCCGAGAAATGAGACGTCCATGGCAGGCACCGGCCTCACGCTGGGCAACTAGTGTGCAACGGATCGTGGGAACGCCCGTGTTGACGACGGTAGGTTCGGGTGCGAGCGTGGTCAATCCGCCCGGATCACTCCTTGGTCAACACCGGGTTGAATGTCGTCACCGGCGGCCGCACCAAGGTCGGCCGGCCCCCGCCGAACGGCTGGAGAAACGGCTGCTCATGCCCACTCCCACCCTCCTCGTCCTGGACGCCGAACCCCTCCCCCGCCTCGGCGGCCTCACCGGTCGCGCCCGTATCGAACACACCGACGCGGCGGGACTCGCCGCGCGCCTCCCGCGCGCGGATGTACTGCTGGTGTGGGACTTCACCTCGCACGCCGTGCGGGACGCCTGGCCGGGCGAGGGCCCGCGGCCGCGCTGGGTGCATACGGCCAGCGCCGGGGTGGACCATCTGATGTGTCCGGAACTCGCCGCTTCGGACACGGTGGTGACGAACGCGCGCGGCGTCTTCGACCAGCCGATCGCCGAGTACGTCGCCGCGCTCGTGCTGGCGATGGCCAAGGATCTGCCGCGGACGCTGGAGCTCCAGCGGGAACGGACCTGGCGGCACCGCGAGTCGCACAAGATCGCCGGGACCCGGGCCGTGGTGGTCGGCTCCGGGCCGATCGGCCGGGCGATCGCGCACACACTGGGGGCGCTGGGCATCACGACGGCGCTCGTGGGCCGCGCCGCGCGCTCCGGCGTGCACGGCCCCGAGGATCTGGACCGGCTGCTCGCCCGGGCCGACTGGGTGATCGCGGCGGCGCCGCTCACGGACCGGACGCAGGGAATGTTCGACGCCCGCCGCTTCGGCCTCATGCAGCCGTCGGCCCGGTTCGTCAACATCGGCCGCGGCCGGCTGGTCGTCGAGGACGCGCTCGCCGAGGCCCTGGCCAAGCGCTGGATCGCGGGTGCCGCCCTGGACGTCTTCGAGGACGAGCCCCTGCCCGCCGAGAGCCCCTTGTGGCAGGCGCCGGACCTGATCGTGTCCCCGCACATGAGCGGCGACACCATCGGCTGGCGGGACGAGCTCGGCGCCCAGTTCGTGGAGTTGTACGAACGGTGGGCGGCCGGGAAGCCACTGACGAACGTGGTCGACAAGCAGCGTGGGTATGTACCCGGTCACTGACGTTCCCTGGAGGGTGGATGACCGAGCTCACCGAGCTGACCGCCGTACGGCTCCTCGACGGGTACCGCAAGGGCGAGTGGAGTCCCGTGGAGGCGACCCGGGCGGCGCTGGAGCGGGCCGAGGCGATCCAGCCGGAGGTGAACGCCTTCGTCCGGCTGACCGCCCAGGACGCGCTGGAGCGGGCCCGGGAGTCGGAGGAGCGCTGGCGGCGCGGTGAGCCACGCGGGCTGCTCGACGGGGTGCCGGTCACCGTCAAGGACATCCTGCTGCAGCGCGGGGCGCCGACCCTGCGCGGCTCGAAGGCCGTGGACCCGGCGGCCGGGCACTGGGACGAGGACGCGCCGTCCGTGGCCCGGCTGCGGGAACACGGGGCGGTCTTCCTGGGCAAGACGACGACCCCCGAGTACGGCTGGAAGGGCGTCACGGACTCGCCGCTCAGCGGTGTGACGCGCAACCCGTGGGACGCCTCGCGCACGGCGGGCGGCTCCAGCGGCGGCAGCGCGGCTGCCGTGGCACTCGGCGCGGGACCGCTGTCGCTGGGCACGGACGGCGGCGGCAGCGTCCGCATCCCGGCGTCGTTCTGCGGGATCTTCGCGCTGAAGCCGACCTACGGGCGGGTGCCGCTCTACCCGGCGAGCGCGTTCGGCACGCTGGCGCACGTGGGTCCGATGACCCGGGACGCGGCGGACGCGGCGCTGCTGATGGACGTCATCGGCCACCCGGACTCGCGCGACTGGTCGGCGCTCGCGGCCCCGGCCGGTCCGTACACGGACGGTCTGGCGGGCGGGGTGCGCGGGCTGCGGGTGGCGTACTCGCCGTCGCTGGG
>NZ_POUC01000354.1 GCF_002891435.1 Streptomyces cahuitamycinicus | reverse complement strand
CCGTGGCTGCCGAGCTGAACAGCCGCCCGCGCAAAACGCTCGGCTGGGAAACCCCAGCCGAGCGTCTCGCTAAGCTCCTGGCGACAGCCAGTTGATCACTGTGTTGCTACGACCCCTGGAATTCGCCGTTCGGACGGGGCCCTTCGCCATGCCCCGGCCTGGATAGGGTGGACCCGTTGAGACTCTCGTCCCGCACTGCGGGACGCCTGACCCTGGAGCGGCTTATGAGCGCTGTGACCCCCGCTGGAGGCGACACCGCGGCGGGCCGCTCCTGGCCCCGGCTGCTGAACGGCCTGCTGGACGGCAGGCACCTGAGCGCGGACGACACCGCCTGGGCGATGGACCGGATCATGCGCGGCGAGGCGACCGAGGCGCAGATCGCCGGGTTCGTCGTGGCCCTGCGCGCCAAGGGCGAGACCGTCGAGGAGATCAACGGCCTGGTCCGCACCATGTACGAGCACGCCAACGTGATCGAGGTGCCCGGGGCGACGGTCGACATCGTCGGCACCGGCGGTGACGGGGCGAAGACGGTCAACATCTCCACGATGTCCTCGATCGTCGTCGCCGGAACCGGTGCGAAGGTCGTCAAGCACGGCAACCGGGCCGCGTCCTCGGCGTCCGGGGCCTCCGACGTGCTGGAGAAGCTCGGGGTCAACCTGGAGCTCCCCCTGCACCGCGTCGCGCAGGTCGCCGACGAGGCCGGGATCACCTTCTGCTTCGCGGTGAAGTTCCACCCGGCGCTGCGGCACGCGGGCGCGGCACGCGGTCAGTTGGGCATCCGTACGGTGTTCAACGCCCTCGGCCCGCTCACCAATCCCGCCCGGGTCCGTGCCCAGGCGGTCGGTGTGGCGGACCCGCGCATGGCGCCGATCGTCGCGGGCGTCTTCGCCGAGCGCGGCAACTCGTCCCTGGTCTTCCGGGGAGACGACGGCCTGGACGAGCTGACCACGACGGCCACCTCCCGGGTGTGGATCGTCCGGGACGGCGAGGTGACCGAGCAGTCCTTCGACCCGCGTGACGTGGGCCTCGAACTGGTTCCCGTGGAAGCGCTGCGCGGCGCGGACGCCTCCTACAACGCCGAGGTCGCCCGCCGCCTGCTGGACGGCGAGACCGGCCCGGTCCGCGACGCGGTCATCCTGAACTCGGCGGCGGCACTGGTGGCCCTGGAGCCGACGGCCGCGCCGCTGGCCGAGCAGATCCGCGCCGGGATGGCGAAGGCGGCCGAGTCGATCGACTCGGGGGCGGCGAAGCGGACGCTGGAGCGCTGGGTGGCCGCGAGCAACGCATAGGGAACCCTGACGGCGTCCCGCGATCCGGACTCGGGTTGCGGGACGCCGATCTTTTCGCATACGTTCCTGATCAGGTCATGAGTGACAGTCATGAGGCCCCGGCCGACTGTCCGGCAACCCTCCGTCCGTGGCGGGGTGCCCCGGGTGAAGACCAGGCCGCAGGCAGCGAGGTCTGTGGCAAGCGCGGACCCCTCGAGATACCAGGGGTCCTGGTCGTCGAGGAGCCTCCCGTGAGCAAGCGAATGCGCTAGGGCCGCAGAGCCCCGCCTCCGCACCCCTCTTTCCTTTCCCCCCCCGCTGGCAGCCGTACCGGCTCGCGGGCGGATGCCATCTGCCTTCACGGGAGTTCACCCATGTCCGTCTCCACCCTTGCCTCGGCCCCTTCCGTTTGTGCCCCGCTGCCCGTTCTGGGACGGGATGTCACCGTGCCGCTCGTGACCGGCGGCGAGGTCGCCTACGCCGCGCTCGACTACGCCGCCAGCGCCCCGGCACTCCAGCGCGTCTGGGACGACGTCGCCGCCTACGCGCCGTACTACGGCAGCGTGCACCGGGGTGCCGGGTACCTTTCCCAGCTCTCCACCGACCTGTTCGAGAACGCCCGCCGGACCGTCGCCGAGTTCCTCGACTGCCGCGAGGGTGACCAGGTCGTGTTCACGCGGTCGACCACCGACTCCCTCAACCTCCTCGCCGCCGCCCTCCCCGCCGACTGCCAGGTCTTCGTCTTCGAGACCGAACACCATGCCGCCCTGCTGCCCTGGCGCAACGCCCGCGTCACCTGCCTCGACGCCCCGCGCAGCCCCCGCGCGGCCGTCGAGACCCTGGAGCGCGCCCTCGCCGGCCGTGACCCCTACGGACCGGCCCTGGTCTGTGTCACCGGCGCCTCGAACGTCACGGGCGAGCTGTGGCCCGTACGGGAACTCGCGGCGGCCGCCCACGCCCATGGCGCTCGGATCGTGCTGGACGCCGCCCAGCTGGCCCCGCACCACCCGGTGTCCGCCCGGGACCTCGATGTCGACTGGGTCGCGTTCTCCGGGCACAAGCTGTACGCGCCCTTCGGCTCCGGCGTCCTGGCCGGGCGGGCCGACTGGCTGCGCGCCGCCGAGCCGTACCTCGCGGGCGGCGGTGCCAGCCGCAAGGTCGGCCGGCGCCAGGACGGGGGAGTCGAGGTGGAGTGGCACGACGGCGCCGCCCGCCACGAGGCCGGGTCGCCCAACGTCATCGGCGCCTACGCCGTCGCCTCGGCCTGCAAGGCGCTGACCGAGGCCGGCTTCGACAGCCTCGTCGCCCGTGAGCAGCACCTGATCCGCGCCGTGCGGGAGAGGCTCGCCGACGTCCCGCAGGTGCGGTTCCTGTCCCTCTTCGGGGACGACGCGCCGCGCGTCGGCGTGCTCTCCTTCGTCGTCGAGGGCTGGAACAGCTCGCACTTCGCCGCCGCCCTGTCCGCCGAGTACGGCATCGGCGTGCGGGACGGGCTGTTCTGCGCGCACCCGCTGGTGCGCACACTGCTCGGCAGCGACCCGCAGTCGCAGGGCGAGTGCGGGTCGCCGGAGGCCGCGCCCGGGGAGAAGTCGCTCAACGCCATCCGGGTCAGCTTCGGCGCGGGCACGCCGGACGAGCACGTGGAGCGGTTCGTGCGGGCGGTGAAGGAGCTCGTGACGGACGGGGCGAAGTGGAACTACCGCACGGAGGACGGGCGCTGCGTGCCGGACACCTCCGCCTGAACCACCGGTAGCCGGGTGCCCAGGACGATCATGCGCAGGGCGCGTTCGGTGGCGTCCGTGAGGAGTTCACTCGCGCGGAGCAGGGCCTCGGCCAGCTCCATCGGGGCGGGCAGGATGCCGTGGCAGGCGTCCACGCCCGGCACGTCGCCCGCGCCCTCGCCGAGCGTGCCGGCCAGGGCCAGGACGGGACGGCCGTAGAGCTTGGCGCGGCGGGCCACCTCGGCGGGGACCTTGCCGCGGGGCGTCTGGTGGTCCAGGGCGCCCTCGGCGGTGACGACCAGGTCGGCGCCGGCCAGCCGGGCGTCCAGGTCGAGGTGGTCCAGCAGCACGTCGAAGCGGGGGAGCAGCCGCGCGCCCAGGGCGGCCAGCCCGGCTCCCAGCCCGCCGGAGGCTCCCGTGCCCGGCCCGGAGTGAAGGTCGCTGTCCGACATGGCGGCATCGCGGGTGAGGACGAACGCCCAGTTCTCCAGGGCCGCCGAAAGCTCCTCCACCTGTGCGGGCGTCGCGCCCTTCTGCGGACCGAAGACCCGCGCCACGCCCCGCTCGCCGCACAGCACGTTGTACGGGTTGCAGGCGACGAGCAGCTCCACCTCCGCGAGGCGGGGGTCCAGGCCCCTGGGGTCGACGCGGTGCAGGCGGGTCAGCTCCCGCCCGCCCCGGGCGAGTTCCCGGCCGTCCTCGTCCAGCAGCCGGGCGCCCAGCGCCTGGAGCGCGCCCGCGCCCCCGTCCGAGGTGCCCGAGTCGCCGCAGCCGACGAGGATCCGCCGGACGCCCGAGTCCAGGGCGGCACGGATCAGTTCGCCGACGCCGTACGTGGTGGTGGCGCCCGGGTCGCGCAGGTCGCGCGGCACGAGGGAGAGGCCCGCCACCGCCGCCATCTCCACCACGGCGGTGTCCCCGCCGCCCAGCAGGGCGAAGTGCGCGGCGATGGTCTCCCCGACCGGGCCGGTCGCCGGCGTGGTGACGATCCTGCCCCCGGTCGCCGCGGCCAGGGCGAGAGCCGTTCCCTCACCGCCGTCCACCAGCGGCACGAGGTCGATCTCGGCGCCGGGCAGGACCCGGCGTACGCCGGCGGCGATGGCGTCGGCGGCGGCCTCCGCGGACAGGGACTCCTTGAAACCACTGGGGGCTACGACGACACGGTTCAGCATGAGGGCTCCTTAGCGGGTGAGGGAGACGCCGAGCAGCGGCCAGACCGCGACGGCGAAGAGCAGGACGAGCGCGGCGGTCAACGGGGCCAGGAAGGCGGACAGCCGCAGCAGGTCGCGGGGGGTGTAGGTGGGAGTGCCGGGGATCTGCGCGAAGAGCGTGACCGGCTTGGCGGAGGCGGGCAGCGTGTGGCAGAAGCCGGCGGCGGCGGTGGAGGCGAGCGCGGCGGCGACCGGGTTGACGCCGACGCCGACGGAGGCGGCCACGACGAGCGGGACCAGGACCGAGGAGCGGGCGGAGCGGGACTGCAGGACCAGGTGTGCCGCCGTGCTGACGACGATCACTATCGCCAGGAACACCATCGGGGGCTCGTTCGTCGGCAGGCCGGAGACCAGCCACTTCGCCGCTCCCGAGTCGGCCAGCGCGACTCCCATCGCCATCGTCGCCGCCATGAACAACAGCAGCGACCAGGGGACGGTCTTCAGAGCGTCCTTCAGGCGTACGGTGCCGAGGGCGGGCGAGGCGGCCACGACCGCGCCGATCAGCGCCACGATCGCGGGCGGCAGGTGGTGCAGCGGCTCGCTGCACCACAGCAGCACGACCGTGGCGAGCAGCAGGGCGCAACGCTTCTCGGCCTGCGTCCATGAGCCGGTGACCGCCTGTTCGCTGTGCTCCTGGATCTGCTGGGCGGTGATGTGGACGGGTCCGCGCCGGTCCTCGCGTCGCGTCATCGTCAGCAGCACCAGCTCGGCGGCCAGATGGGACGACACCACGGCCAGGGGAAGGCCCAGCAGCAGCCACTCCGTGAAGCCGATGTGCTGCCCGGTCGCCTCGAACAGCACCGACACGGTGATCAGATGCGCGCCGGCACCGATCAAAGTCGCTACTGCCGACAGAAGGATCACGGTCGGGAACAGCAGTGCCAGCATCACGACCAGTCGTTTTCGGTCGGCGAGGACCTTGGCGAGGGCGAGGAACACGGGCAGCGCGAGCGCGGCCCGGCCGGAGGTGGCCGGCACCGCGAACGCCGTGACGACCAGGGCCGCCGTCGTCAGGTGCACGAGTTGCCGCACGGTACGGGCTCCGCTGACGAGGAAGACCGCGGCACGGCCGGCGAGCCCGGTCCGCGCCACCGCCGCCGCCAGGACGAACGCGCAGATCAGCAGCCACACGGTGTCGTCGCCGAGAGTGCCGAACAGGGTGTCGTTGCTGATCACACCGGTCACCGTGAGGGCCAGCGCGGCGCCCAGCGCGATGTACGTGTCGTCTATCGACGTCCCGATCCACGCACAGGTCGCCAGGACGAACACGGCGAGGGTGAAGCGGGCGTCACCGCCGAGTCCGGGGAAGTTTCCCGGGACGGCCAGCAGGGCGCACAGCGACAGTGCCACGCACAGGGCAGTGAGAGCTCGTAGGTTCCATGTCACGTCATCGAGGGTTCATCCGGGGGGTGAGCCGTCGATGAGCCGAACATGAAAGGAACTTCACCCGGTGGGAAGCCGGTACCCCATCCCGCGCACGGTCTCCACCCGCTCCGCGCCGAGCTTCTTGCGCAGTGTGCGGACGTAGACGTCCACGATGTTGGAACCGGGGTCGAAGTCGTAGCCCCACACGTGGGAGAGGATCTGCTCGCGGGACAGCACCTGCCCCGGGTGCCGCAGGAACAGCTCCAGCAGGACGAACTCACGGGCCGTCAGGTCGACGGTCCGCTCCCCGGACCTGGCGCGCCGGGTGCGCAGGTCCAGGCTCAGCGAACCGGCCCTGAGCACGGTCACCTCCGGCGCCCTGGCCGCCGTACGCAGCCTGAGGCGGACCCGGGCGAGCAGTTCCTCGAAGCGGAACGGCTTGGTCATCCAGTCGTCGGCGCCGCCCTCCAGGCCGGCCACCGCGTCCCGTACGGAGTCGCGTGCGGTCAGCACGATCACCGAGGTGCTCACCCGTGCCTCGCGCAGTTCGCGCAGGATCGTGAAGCCGTCGCGGCCGGGCAGGTTGATGTCCAGGACGACGAGGTCGAAGCCGCCGGTCAGGGCGTACTCGTAGCCGGCGTCGCCGTCGGTGACGACGGTCGTGGTGAATCCGTTCGAGCGAAGGCCCTTCTCGACGAAGGAGGCGATGCGCTCCTCGTCCTCGACGATGAGGATGCGGTTCACGTGTGATGGCCTTCCGGTGCCTGTGACGCGTGCAGAACGAGGGTGAAGGTGGCGCCGCCGCCGGGGGTGTCGGACAGCCGGACGTGGCCGTGGTGCCCCTCGGCGATGGCCTTGACGATGGCCAGCCCGAGTCCGGCGCCGGAGCCGCGTGCGCCTCGCCGGGCGGTGCCTCGCCGGAAACGTTCGAAGATGACCCCGGCGTCCTGCGGCTGGACACCGGTGCCCGTGTCGGCGACGTACAGCTCGATGTGCGGGCCGGCCGTCCGGGAGCCGATGCGGACGGTCTGGCCGGGCATGGTGTGCTGCACGGCGTTCTGCGCGAGCTGCACCATGGCCTGGGTGATCCGTTGGAAGTCCAGTTCGGTCTCCACGTCGGCGACCTCGGCCAGCCGCCAGTCGCGCTTGCCCAGGGTGCGGGCCTTGACGAAGACGTCGGCGGTCAGTTCGGCCACCTGGGCCGGCTCGGGGACGACGAAGTCGGGACGTTCGGTCTTGGCCAGGACCAGCAGGTCCTCGACGATGCGGCTCATCCGGTCGAGTTCGTCGGTGACCAGCCGGACCGTCTCCTCGCGTTCGGCCGGGTCGTCGCCCATGACCTCCAGATGACCCCGCACGATGGTGATCGGGGTGCGCAGCTCGTGGCCCGCGTCGTCGACGAACTCGCGCTGCCCGGCGAAGGCCCGGTCCAGACGGTCGAGCATGCCGTTGAAGGTCTCGGCGAGAGCCGCTATGTCGTCGTTGCCGTGCACGGGGATCCTACGGGTGAGGTCCTGCTCGGTGATCTCGGCGGCCGCGGTGCGCACCAGCCGTACCGGCCTGAGGATGCGTCCTGCGACCACCCAGGCGATGCCGGTGGTGAGCAGCAGGGCGACGCCGGAGATGATCAGCAGGGTGCGGAACACCTTGTTCACCCGCTGCCGCTCGGGCTCCGGGTGGATGGCCACGACGAACGCGGCGTCCGGCTCCGCACCCGCCCGGGCCACCGTGACCTTGGCCCACCGGATCTCGCCCTGCGGCCGCTGCACCGTGCCGGAGGACTCCGGCGAGTCGAAGATGCGGCGTCTGGCGTCGGCGTCCTGGTGGAGGGGCAGCCCCGCGTGGATGGCGCCCTGCTGCCGGATCTGGCCCAGGCCACCGTCCGGCCTGCGGACCAGACCTATCAGTTCCTCATCGGCGTCGGGGTTCTGCTGCTGGAGGAAGACCGTCAGCAGGCGGGGCGCGGTGGTGAACGGACGGTTCGTCCGGGGGTCCCTGCCCTGCTCCTCGAAGCCGGCGAACTCGTCGGCCTCCTGAGTGAGCAGACGGTTGATCCGGTTGTCGACGTCCCGCATCAGGAACGAACGGGTGGTCGTGGTCACCTCGATCAGCGCTACCGCCATGACGAGCAGCAACCACAGCAGGATGCGGACCCGGGCGGTGATCCGTCGGCGGGCCGGGTCAGTTGGTGTCGTCGCCTCCGTCGTCGCCTCCGTCGTCGGGTCCGTCGTCTCCGGCACCCTGACCGTCGTCGTCATCGTCATCCATCGTGGGGCTGTCGGTCACCGGCTGCCGCGGCACGACCTCGTCGTCCGGAGAGGGATCGGGCGTGGGCTTGGTGGGTGTGGGCTTGGGCTTGGGGGATTCGCTGTCCAGCACCACCTTGGAGGGGACCTTCGGAGACTCCGGGCGGTCCGAGAGCGCGAAACTGGTCGCGGCGATACCCAGCGGGATCAGAACGACGGCGGACAAGGCCGCCATACGACGAGTGAAAGCCATGTGCCCGATCATTCGCCGGGAACACGGTGAGAAGGATGAGGGCTGGATGAAGAACTCTTCATCCGGGAGCTCTTCGCCCGGGAGCGGTCCTCAGTTGTCCAGCCCGATCGAGAACGCCGCCTCCAGGTCGTGCTGCGAGTACGTACGGAACGCCACGTGCGTGTCGGTCCCCTCCACCCCCGGGATCTTGCTGATCCGGCCCGGGATGACCTCCGCCAGGTCCTCGTGCTCCTTGACGCGGACCATCGCGATCAGGTCGTAGGTGCCCGTGACGGAGAAGACCTCGCTGACGCTGTCCAGCGCCGCGATCGACTCGGCGATCTCGGGGATCCGGTCCACGCTGGTCTTGATGAGGACGATCGCGGTGATCACGGCTGGTTCTCTCCCTCGGGGGCCGGAGCAGGGGCGGCCTTCACTCTAGTGGGGCCGGTGGGACGGCCGTAGCGGACCGACGCGTAGCCGAAGCCCAGACCGAATCCGATCAGGTGGGCGAGGTAGGCC
>NZ_POUC01000353.1 GCF_002891435.1 Streptomyces cahuitamycinicus | reverse complement strand
TCCGGCCCCCTTCCGACCGTGCACCCACACCACTCCGGCTCTGAACGTATCCGCAGGGAACAGCCCTCACATGGGCCCACGGACCCAAGCCCTTTGCTCGTTCCTGACTGAAACGCCCCCGGCGGTATCGCCATTGGTGCCCGGCGTTGGCGCGTTACGCAACCGTTACGGCTCGAAGGTGACGACGAATCACCGGTTCCTCCGCATACGCCCCGCGAGTTGACAACCTTCACCCTGGTGCGGCCGCACCCCGCTGTATAGCTTTGGTTCGCTCAAGAGAAGCCTCGCCACCTCCCAGGAGCCGACCGTGAACCGCCGCCCCACCCTCCTCGCAGCGCTCACGCTGACCGCCGCTGCGGCCCTGACGCTGTCCGCGTGCGGGAGCGACGACAGCTCCAAGGGCAAGGACAACGACAAGATCGCGGGCGCGGACACGGGGGACAAGGCCTCGCCCTCAGCCGCCCCGAGCGAGCCGGGCACGAGCGGACGGCCGGAGATCGAGCTGCCGTCGGACGTGACCTACGAGTTCGAATGGAAGAAGACCGGCGACTCCCAGAAGGACGCCGTGCTCAACGATGCCGAGCAGCGCATCAGAGCCGTAGACATGGCAATCGCCAAGCAGGACCCTCTCGACAAGGCCTACCGCTTCTACTCGGAAGGCACGGCCGCCGCCGAAAGCCAGAAGTACATCCAGGAGTTCGTCGACCACAAAGCACGCACGACTGGTCTGACCCGCTACTACAGCGAGAGCCTCACCATCAAGGGTGACGGCACGGCCGCACTCGTGTACTGCGAGGACCAGAGCAAGGCGTTCAACAAGTTCCTGAAGACGGGAAAGACCGATGTCACGCCGGTGACGAAGGACAGCTACGTCGTCTACGCCGGCACCCTGCGCAAGAACGACAAGGGCGTCTGGGTGACCGAGCGACTGATCTCGCAGCGGGGGAGCGCGAAGTGTCAGCCCTGATCCATACCAAGCGCCTGCTCTTCACTTCGGGCCTCGTAGTGGTAGCCCTGACCATGTCCGGCCCCGCCTATGCGGAGAAGGGGTTCGGCAGCACGGACGGTGAGACGCAGAAAGCCGACGCAGGCAAAGACGGCACCGTCTCCGTAACCGTGGGCGGCGTCGTCTTCGACCGTTCCAAGAACGGCAGCGGCGCCTCCGCCGGTGCGCTCACCTCGGCCACGTCCTGGACGCCGCCGCCCTGCTGGTACGCCCCGAAGTACACCCCGGAGCAGCTTCAGAAGACCATGGAGCCGGTCTGGGAGGCCGGTTCGACGGGCTACGAGTGGGACGCGAAGCAGCGCGACCGTTACGTCGAGGGGAAGCCCTACAAGGACTTCAACAAGGACAAGACCGGCAAGGGTTACTTCTGGGACTCGTTCGTCGACGAGGACTTCCCCCCGGGCTGGGACGCCTGCACGGAGGAGCCGTTCTGGGTGGACCAGGGCGACCCGCCGCCCGCCGACGTCCAGAACGCCGTCACGCCCGAGATCCTCGCCGAGCTCGCCTATGCCGAGATCCGCGTCCCCAGTACGAAGGTCACCCTGGCACCCGCCGCCGCGACCAAGGTCAACCTGCCGACCTGGGCCTGGCTCGACGTCGCGGACTTCAAGCCGGTGTCCGTCACCGCGTCCGTACCCGCCATCGACCTCACGGCGACCGCGACCGCGAGACCGCAGTCGCTCAGGATCGAACCGGGCACGAAGGACGCCGTGACCTACCCGGCCTCCGGCGTCTGCGAAGCCGACGGCGACCGCATCGGCGAGCCCTACGCCAAGGGCAAGGCCGACCGGACACCGCCCTGCGGGGTGAGGTATTTGCGCTCCTCGGGCGACGGCACCTACCCCCTCCAGGCCACCGTCACCTGGAAGATCGAGTGGACCGGCACCGGTGGCGCGGGAGGCGACCTCCCCGACGGCACGTTCGGCGCCACCCAGGACGTGGTCGTACAGGAGATCCAGGCCGTCAACCGCTGACCGAGCGCCGGATCCGGCCGGGCGGCACGACCACCATGAGGGGGATGGACCGCCCGGCCGACGGGAATTGCGTTGCCCGTCGCGCCTCGGCCCGGGTAAGAACGGCACCATGACCCCACTAGGCGCAGTCTTCCGCCCTCAACTGGCCCCCGAGCGACTCCGTTCCGTAGCCCGGCTGGCCGATGATGCCGGGCTCGAGGAACTCTGGCTCTGGGAGGACTGTTTCCGAGAAGGCGG
The DNA here is from genome assembly GCF_002891435.1 of Streptomyces cahuitamycinicus. GTDB lineage: Bacteria > Actinomycetota > Actinomycetes > Streptomycetales > Streptomycetaceae > Streptomyces > Streptomyces cahuitamycinicus. The sequence continues at coordinate 6,283 of NZ_POUC01000353.1, read as the reverse complement.
AATCTCCACCGCCGCGGCCGCCCTCGCGTGGACCGAGCGCGTGCGGGTCGGGGTCGGGCTGTTGCCCGTGCCTCTGCGGAACGTCGCCATCACGGCCATGGAGGCCGCCTCACTGCACCGGATGTTCCCGGGCCGGGCCATCCTCGGTGTGGGGCACGGTGTGCAGAGCTGGATGGGGCAGGTCGGCGCCCGGGTCGAGTCGCCCCTCACCCTGCTGCGAGAGCATCTCGTCGCGCTGCGGGCCCTGCTGGGCGGCGAGCGCGTCACGGTCGACGGACGGTACGTCAAGCTCGACGACGTCGCTCTCGACTGGCCGCCGCAGGGCTCGCGGAGCGGAGTGCTGGCCGGGGCCACCGGGCCGCGGTCCCTGCGGCTCACCGGAGAGGCCGCCGACGGGACCATCCTCACCGCCTCTACGAACGCCGAGGGCGTGCGCACGGCGCGGCAGCTCGTCGAGGAGGGGCGCGCGGTGGCCGGTCGTGAGGCCGGGCCCCACCCCTTGGTCGTCTACCTGCTCACCGCCACCGGGCCCGACGCCGCCGCCCGGCTGCGCGCGGAGCTCACCGCAGAGGGGGTCGAAGCCGTTCCGGACCTCGGGGTCGCCGGGGACGCCGGGGCCGTCGCCGAGGCCGTCGAGCGGCTGGTCGAGGCCGGGGCCGACAGTGTCGTACTGCAGCCGACGGCGGACGAGCCCGACCCGGAGGGGTTCGTGCGGTTCGCCGCTGAGGAAGTGCGGCCCCTGGTTCCCTGAGGCCCGGTGACAACGAGCACGTCGTATTCGTCCTGTCGTAAGGAGCACCGCGTGACGTCCCGGCCCGAGCCCCGGCCTCCACGCCCCACCAGCTTCGAAGACCTCGTGGCCGAAGGCGCCTCCGTCCCCACGGACGGCTGGGACTTCTCCTGGTTCGGGGGGCGGGCGACGGAGGCACGCCCCTCCTGGGGTTACGCCGTCTCGATGGCCGGGCGGCTGGGCAGGGCGAGTGCTGTGCTCGACGTGCAGACCGGGGGCGGTGAGGTGCTGGACTTCGCCCTGTCCAGGGTCGCCGACGAGACCCCGGGCCGGCCCGTCACCGGGACCGCCGCCCCGAAGCCGCCCCTCCTCACCATCGCCACCGAAGGCTGGCCGCCCAACGTCGCCAAGGCGACCGCCCTGCTCCGTCCGCGCGGCGTCGCGGTCGTCGCCACCGCCGAGGACGACCCGCTGCCCTTCGCCGACGGCGCCTTCGACCTGGTCGTCAGCCGTCATCCCGTCCGGCCGCACTGGGAGGAGATCGCCCGCGTCCTCCAGCCCGGCGGGACGTATTTCGCCCAGCACGTCGGCCCGAACAGCGTCTTCGAACTCGTCGAGTACTTTCTCGGCCCCCAGCCGGACGGCGTGCGCAGTGCCCGCCACCCCGACCGTGAGCGGGCCGACGCCGAGGCCGCCGGGCTCGACGTCGTCGGGCTGCGGGCGGAGCGGCTGCGCGTGGAGTTCCACGACATCGGCGCGGTCGTGCACTTCCTGCGCAAGGTGGTCTGGATGGTCCCCGGTTTCACCGTCGAGGCGTACGAGCCGCGGCTGCGGGAGCTGCACGAGCGGATCCAAGCCGAGGGCGCCTTCGTCGCCCACAGCACCCGCCACCTCTTCGACGCGCGCAAGCCGGGCTGACGCGCCCCGGGCCCCTGTTCACCGTGAGGGCACGCGCCGAACGGACGTCACTCTTTGCGCTCACTGCACTTGCGCATCTTCCGACGAGGGTTTTCACATCGTTATCGCCAGTGGCTCGCCTCCGTGCAGCCACTCGCGTAGATTCGAAGCCCGGCAATTCGCGTGAGCAAAGCTGCGCGGGCGGTACCGCGCAGTGGAGGGGGCTGCGCGGTGCCAGGCCTCCCGCCGGGCCCTGTGCGGCGGCGATGTCGGGATGGCAAAGCGGCGAATCGGCGAGGGCCCGGGGGTGATTACGGGTCAAGCGGGTGTTCATGGCCTGGTTCACCCATCGGGGGGATGCCGGGACATGTCACCCGAGTGGGTTTCAAGGTGCGGCAAAGCCTCCGTTTTCTGCCCCAGGGCGCCTGATTCCCCTGCGTATGCGCCACGTTTCGGCCAGGAGCGAGCCCTGAACGAAGGCCTCCGCCGTCATCGCCGCGTCGCCGGTCGGCTCCGGAGAGTAGTTGTGGCACGCCGATGCACGCAGCATCACTTACGAAGGGTTATGGTGGAAACCCCCCCTCGGGCCGGTCCGTCTCCCCCCCACGGACCGGCCCGTTTTTCTTTGGTCCGCCGGGCGGCTCGAACCACCGGCCGGAACCATTCGTTCCGGCCCGGTTGGCGGCCCACCGCCGCTGCGGGGGTAGGCTTCGCCCCCGGGGACTGCCATACGGGCAGGGACCGCCGACGGCCACGACCGGGCCGTGCACCGCGGCCTGTCCGATCCTTACGGAGGGGCTGACGATCACGTGAACCTGCGCGACAAGCTGCGCGGCCTGCTGGTCAGGCTGTACGCACGCCGGGTGGAAGGTCACCTGGACCACGCTCAGGTGCCCAAACACATCGGCGTCATCATGGACGGCAACCGGCGCTGGGCGAAGGCCGCCGGTTCCAGCACGGTCGACGGCCACCGGGCCGGTGCCGGGAAGATCGAGGAGTTCCTCGGCTGGTGCACCGAGACCGATGTCGAGGTCGTCACCCTCTGGCTGCTGTCCACGGACAACTTCGACCGGCCGCAGGAGGAGCTCGTCCCCCTGCTCGGCATCATCGAGGACGTCGTGCGCACCCTGGCCGCCGACGGCCGCTGGCGTGTGCACCACGTGGGCACGCCCGACCTGCTGCCCCCGGGGATGCAGACGGTCCTCAAGGAGGCCGAGGAGACCACCGCGCACGTCGACGGCATAGTGGTCAACGTCGCCATCGGTTACGGCGGCCGTCAGGAGATCGCCGACGCCGTGCGCTCGATGCTGCTCGACGCCAAGGACCGTGGCACCTCGATGGAGGAGCTCGCCGAGGCCGTGGACACCGACATGATCGGGCGTCACCTCTACACCAGCGACCAGCCCGACCCCGACCTGGTGATCCGCACCAGCGGCGAGCAGCGGCTGTCCGGATTCATGCTCTGGCAGACCGCTCACTCCGAGTACTACTTCTGTGACGTGTTCTGGCCGGCGTTCCGCAAGGTCGACTTCCTGCGGGCCATGCGCGACTACGCCGTCCGGCACCGGCGCTACGGCGGCTGACGTAGCGCTGCCGGGCACCGCGGACGCAGGACATCCCACGTCACGACACCTCCCGGTACCCCCTTGAGGACGCGCGTAACACGGAGTTCACCGGCTTGCCGTCATATGCCGTGGCATGGCGACGCTCGTTCGAGGGCATAACCCAGACAGGTCGACGCCCGAACCACGGGTGTCGTATCTCAGCGGACGGCACGGGGCCGTCCGCCCGGGAGGCCCTTTGCACCAGCCCGATCGTGCGGTCACAGCACGGACGAAGAGGCGGAGGGCCGGTTTTCGGCCCGCGCAGGGCGGCCGACGACCGGTCCAGCTCCATACCGTCGCTCCCCGACCTCATCCGAGGGGGTACGTCCTTCCGTGGTGACCAGCACAAAGCGCCACAAGCCCGACCGGCGCACCTATGTTCTCGACACCAGCGTCCTGCTGGCCGATCCGAGCGCCCTGAACCGCTTCGACGAGCACGAGGTCGTGCTCCCCATCGTCGTGGTCACAGAGCTGGAGGCCAAGCGGCACCATCCCGAGCTCGGCTACTTCGCCCGGCAGGCCCTGCGCCTGCTCGACGAGTTCCGGGTCCGGCACGGTCGCCTCGACGCCCCCATCCCGATCGGAGATCTGGGCGGGACCGTCCGTGTCGAGCTCAACCACTCGGACCCCAGCGTGCTGCCCAGCGGCTACCGCCTGGGGGACAACGACTCCCGCATCCTCGCGGTCGCCCGCAACCTGCAGGCCGAGGGGTTCGACGTCACCGTCGTGTCCAAGGACCTCCCGCTCCGGATCAAGGCGTCCTCCGTCGGGCTCCTCGCCGAGGAGTACCGCGCGGAGCTCGCCATCACGGACTCCTCCGGCTGGACCGGAATGTCCGAACTGACCCTGCCCGGCGAGCAGGTGGACATCCTCTTCGAGGAGGGGCACGTCTACGTCCCCGAGGCCGCCGAACTGCCGGTGCACACGGGCCTGATGATCCAGTCGGAGCGCGGCAAGGCGCTCGGGCGGGTCACGCCCGAGGGCAACATCCGTGTCGTGCGCGGGGATCGTGAGGCGTTCGGCATCAAGGGCCGAAGCGCCGAGCAGCGGATCGCGCTCGATCTGCTGCTCGACCCGGACGTGGGAATCGTGTCGATGGGCGGCCGGGCCGGCACCGGCAAGTCGGCGCTGGCCCTGTGCGCGGGGCTGGAGGCGGTCCTGGAGCGCCGTCAGCACCAGAAGGTGATGGTCTTCCGTCCGCTGTACGCGGTGGGCGGGCAGGAACTGGGCTATCTGCCGGGTTCCGAGGCCGAGAAGATGAGCCCCTGGGCGCAGGCGGTGTTCGACACGCTGTCGGCGGTCACGTCCCGCGAGGTCATCGAGGAGGTCACCGCGCGCGGGATGCTGGAGGTCCTGCCGCTCACCCACATCCGCGGACGCTCGCTGCACGACGCGTTCGTGATCGTGGACGAGGCCCAGTCGCTGGAACGGAACGTACTTCTCACCGTTCTGTCCCGGATCGGGGCCAATTCACGCGTGGTTCTCACCCATGACGTGGCCCAGCGGGACAACCTCAGGGTCGGCCGGTACGACGGTGTCGTCGCCGTCGTGGAGAAGCTGAAGGGGCACCCGCTCTTCGCGCACGTGACCCTGACGCGGTCCGAGAGGTCACAGATCGCAGCCCTTGTGACCGAAATGCTCGAAGACGGGCACATCTGACCGCACACGGCAAAGAATGGCGGTTTCGCGATAGTTGGCGCCGTCCGGGAAAAGGCCAAGAGCCTAGCCGGGCGGCGCCTTCACGTGTGGCCTTTCGGTGGAATTTCCTGCGTCAAACGGGATGTGAGCTTTCACACGCAACTCGGAATTGCCTTGCCCCGTCGGGTTACGGCAGAGTCTCACTCCTGTCAGGCCCCGCATACGACACACCTGTACCCCCAGCCAGCGGTACGGCACCACAAAGCTTCAGCATCAACTGCATAGCGATGTCGTATGCCGCCCGAGCAACACGTGGTGCTCCCCTCGGGGGAGTTGCCCATCGGGCCCGCGCCTCCCGTGACCCCGCAGTTGGGGAGGCCAGTGCCAGGGGCACGATTGCGTCCGCGAGGGTCACCGAAGCGGGCGATGCTGGAAGGAAAACCGTGTGAGCCGGATCTCGGTCCGGGGATTCGCAGTGGCCTCGGCCACGGCGGTCACCGCTGTCGGAAGCGTCGTCGGCGTTGCCTCGGGCAGCACCGCGCAGAACAACGACGCGGAGGCGACGGCAACCGGCGCCACGCTGCTCGCGGACATCCCCGCGGGCCAGCAGGCCCAGGTGCAGACCGCGTCGCTGACGCAGCAGGCCGACGCGCAGGCCATCCAGGCGGACGCGAGCGCGAAGAAGGACGCCGAGGCGGCCGCCCGCAAGGCCGCCGCCGAGACGGCCATCGCCAAGAAGGAGGCCGCCAAGGAGGCGGCCGAGAAGGCGGCCAAGGAAGCCAAGGAGCGCGCGGAGGCCAAGGCATCCGCCAGCCGCTCCAAGGACATCTCCGACTTCCCCGTCGCGACCTCCTACAGCATCGCCCAGCTCCAGGCCATGGCACGGCAGATGGTGCCGGCGGGTCAGTTCCAGTGCTTCAGCAACATCGTGGACCACGAGTCCGACTGGAACTACAAGGCGGTCAATCCCTCCTCCGGTGCCTACGGCATGTTCCAGGCGCTGCCCGGTTCCAAGATGTCGTCCGTCGGCGCGGACTGGCGGACCAACCCGGCCACCCAGATCAAGTGGGGCCTGAACTACATGAACGACCGCTACGGCAGCCCCTGTGATGCCTGGTCGTTCTGGCAGGCCAACAACTGGTACTGAGCCGGCCGGCCCACGGCCCACCCCGTCCTCAGCGCGAGCCCCGCACCGTCGTCCGGTGCGGGGCTCGCGCCATGTACGGTCGGACGGACGGCTCCTCGGGGGAGTGGTGCGCCAAGACGGGGGAAAAGGACGGATCATGTCGCGAGTGCCAGGGTGGCTCGGCCGGCTGGGTGCCGGGCTGACCGAGATGAGCGAGCGGTACAACGAACGCCGCGCCGCGGCCGAGCGTGAGCAGGACGACCCCGAGCCTGTCCCTTATACACATCT
>NZ_POUC01000352.1 GCF_002891435.1 Streptomyces cahuitamycinicus | reverse complement strand
CACCCCACCCGCGTCGACGTCAGCGCGGGGGTCCACGGCGACCTGCTCCGCATCAGCGTCTACGACGACGGCCGCGGCCTCCCTCCCGGCACCACCCTCGAACAGTTGCGCCGTGCGGGCCACTTCGGGCTGGTCGGCATGGTCGAACGCGCGGCCTCCGTGGGCGCCCGCATCCGCATAGGGCGCGGCGGCCACCCCCAGGGCACGGAGGTTCGCCTGGAGCTCCCCCTGGCCGCCCTGACCAACCCCACCGCATGACCCCACGACCCGAGAGGAGGAGGCCCCCGATGCCGGACCAGACACCCCACTCCACCGGCGCCCCGCAGCCGCCACCGCACGACCCGTTCGCAGACCTTCCGTTCCCGCGGCCGGCCCAGCCGGCACGCCGCCTGCGGGTCGTGGTGGCGGACGACAACCCCGTGGTCCGCGCCGGCCTCACCGCCCTGCTCTCCGGCCGGCCGGACATCGAGGTCGTGGCCGAGGCAGCCGACGGCCGCCAGGCCTACGAGGCCGTACACCAGCACCGCCCCGACGTCGTCCTGCTCGACGTCCGCATGCCGGGCGTGGACGGCATCTCGGCGCTCCCGTACCTGGTGCGGATCGCTCCCGTGGTGATGCTGACCTACAGCAGGGAGTCGGAGATCGTCCAGGAAGCCCTGCGCCGGGGAGCGGGCGGCTACCTGGTCCACGGCGAGTTCACGGCCGACCAGCTGGTCGACGCGATACGGGACATCAAGGAGGGCCGGGCCCACTTCACCCCCACGGCGGCGGGCGCCCTGCTGGCCCAACTCCGCCAGGACCGGTCACCGGCCGCGCCCCTACCGGAGGGTCTGGGCCAGACATCGAGTGCGACTGCATACGGAATTTCCACCTCCGCACAGTCGTATACGCAACCTCAACAGAGCGCTCCACGTGCGGCTTTCAATCCCCCGAACGCTTCACCCTCACCCACTTCTCCAGAAAACCTTTCGCAAGTGCAACCGCATGTGGGACAGTCTTCGTCTGAGTGGACGAGTGGCCGTCCGGCCGCTCCCGACAGGTCGCGGTTCCAACTGAGCACGAGGGAGGCGGAGATCATGGACCTCATCGCATCCGGCATGAACAACCAGCAGATCGCCGCCACGTGCTTCATCAGCGAGAAGACCGTCAAGAACCACATCAACCGCATCTTCGCCAAGCTCCACAGCACCAGCCGCTCCGAGGCCGCCGCGAAATGGATCGGCACGGCACCGGACACACACCGGGGACTGGGGTGACGTTCGGTGAAGCGATGGGGGGAGAGCAGGCCGGTCCTGAGCGATTGGGCCCGGAATTGGGCCCTGGGGCCCTCCGGCGGACAGGGCGTTCGGCCGTACGTTCCTCGTGTCGAGAGCGACACAGCCGCAACCGGAGGGGAACACCATGAGCGACCTGATGCTGAAGACCGCCGTCGCGACCAAGGTCCGCGTGAACGGCTGGAAGAACACGACGGCCGATGCGATGCGCCGCCGCGCGGGCGACAAGGGGCAGACGGCGGTCGAGTACCTGGGCATCATCGCGGTGGTGGTGGCGATTGTGCTGGCGATCACGGGTACGGACATCGGTCAGACGATCCTCGACAAGATCAAGGCACAGGTCGCCAAGGTTGCTCCTTGACCCGATTCCGCCGGTACGGCGATGCAGGGCAGGCCTTCCCCATCTACATCACTGTGGTGGGGGGTCTGCTCTTTCTCACGTTCGCGTACTTCGCGGTGGGCCAGGCGGCGGCAAATCGGAACGGTGCCCAGACGGCTGCCGATGCGGCCGCTCTTGCCGCAGCGCAGGACAGGCGGGACCAGCTCGCGGACGCCTGGGTCAAGGACCTGCTCGATCCGACCAAGTGGCAGCAAATCCTCGACGGCAATGCAGAAGGACTCGGCCCTTCATGCTGGCGGGCCCATCAGCTGGCCGCTCAGAACGATGCCCAGGTAGCCGGTCGCGGGTGCATTCCGGACGGCCCCTTGGGCTTCACAGTCGAGGTGGAGACGAACAAGTCCGTAGGGGAGTCCATAGTTCCCGGCACGGAACAACAGAAGGCAAATGCGACCGCCACAGCGGTGATTGAGCCTCTGTGCACCTTTGAGCTACCGGGCGACGGCGGCGATGAGAATGTACTGCCAGCGCTCACCTGCGAGGACGAGGTGAACTGGAAGCTGGACCCGGACGATCTCGACGTGCTGCCGAAGCCCGAGGATCTCTTCGACGTGCACCTGGCCGAACCACAAGCGAACGACGAGTGATGAAGGAAGCGGAAAGATGAGCATTCGGTTCACTGCGAAGGCCCGCAGGGGGATGGTCGTACTGACCGTTGCGACTGGTTTGGCCCTCGGTGTGGCCGGCTGCGGCGGTGGAAATGACGACAAGAAGCCCGAGAAGTCGGCTTCCGCCTCTAAGGACGATGGATCCAAGCCGAGTGCTCAGGAAGGGACATCCCAGGACCCGTTGGCCGAGATGAAGGGGCCGCAAGGCCTATTCCTTCAAGTCACGTCCGCCACCCGCGACTCCGGCGGATTCGTCACCGTGAACGGCAACCTGAAGAACGACGGCTCGGAGACCGCGGTCGTTCCCTCCAATCTGAGTGGCAACGAGACCGAGATCATCAAGAACGGCAGCTCGTTGGGCGGTGCCACGCTGGTGGACTCCAAGGGCAAGAAGCGGTACTACGTACTTCGTGACACGGACGGTCGTCCACTCACCACCACTGGTCTGCCGACCCTCAAGGCCGGTGAGTCTGTACCTGTGTTCATGCAGTTTCCGTCTCCGCCCACCAGTACGACCGAAGTCGGGCTTCAGCTTCCGGGCTTCCCCACCGCTACCATCACGATTTCCGGGTGAGGCCCCCCATGACCGTCACCCGCACTCCACCCATGACGGGAACCCCTCGTCTCGCTCTGACCCTCACGGCAGCCACCGTCATGGTCGCCGCGAATCTGTTCGGTGCGGTTTCGGCCCATGCTGCCGACGGCCCCGGTGTGCCCCCGGGCACGGAGGCGACCGCCACCGCGCCCGTAGAAGTCGATCCGAACGACCCGGACCTCAAGATCCCTGACGGCGGCACCCTCGCCGAACCCAAGGTCCTCGACATCAAGCAGGTCGTCGAAGACCAGAGCGGCGACGAACGACGCGAAGACACCAACGCCGACGTCAAGTTCGCCCTCCAGGCCGAGGTCCTCTTCGGCAAGGACAGCGCGAAACTGGGCACCGAGGCGAAGGCCCGGATCTCGGCGATCGCCGAGGAGATCAAGACGCAGAACGCGACGAAGATCCGCGTCTTCGGCTTCACGGACAACCTCGGCTCCTCCGCCCACGGAGACGTCCTGTCCAGGAAGCGGGCCGACGCCGTACAGAACGTCCTCGACCAGGAACTGACCGACTCCAACGTCACCTACGAGGTCCGCGGCTACGGCGAGCAGTACCCGATCGCCGACAACTCCTCGGAAACCGGCCGCAAGAAGAACCGCCGGGTCGAGGTCTCCTTCCCGCGCTCGGAGAGCTGAGCACCGTTCGGACGCCGGAGGCCCCGTCCCGTACCGCGAGCAGGCAGGGGCTTCTGGCGCGTGTGGCACAGGTAAAAGGCTTGGCGTATACGTCACGTATACTCGCGGTATGTCCGACGTCATGATTCGTGTGCCCGCTGAAGTCCGTGACCAGCTCGCCGCCGTGGCGGACGCGCGAGGGACCAGCCTGCGCGCCCTCATGCAGGAGATAGCTGCTCAGACGCTGACTCCCGAGCAGATCAAGGAACGGGCCGAGCACACCCGGACCCTGCTTGCCGAGCGGTTCGGGCACGATGTGACGGACGAGGAGTCTGCGGAGATGCGGCGCAAGATGCGTGAAGCCACTGCCGCTCATCGGGCCGCGCTCGCCGAGGCGGAGCCGTCGCGTTGAACCTCACCGAACACTATGTTCTCGACACTGCCACGCTCCTGGCCATGGGAGGCGACAAGCAGGTCTCCGGTCTCATCCATGCGGCGGCGGCCAGCGATGACGTGCGTTTGTGGGTGCCAGTGCTGTGCCTCCTCGAGGCTGAGCGCGAGCGTGGAGGGATCGTGGCTCACGCCGGTGTGCTGCTGGACGTACTTCGTATTGTCGATGACGACTATGCGATGGCCGTGACCGTTGCCGAGCTGTGCCGCGACGGTCTCGGCTTCGGCGTAGCGGCAGCCGTACACACTGCGCGGCCGAACCCGATGCTCCCCGACGGAGGGCTCGTGAGCACTGTCGCGCCGGAACTCTATGCCGGGCTCGGAGTCGGGGTCATGGACCTGAACCGCTGACGATCCCGACTCGGGGCGCCGCGCGGGCAACGCCTACAGCAGGTGGTCCGTCCTGCCGGCGGCAACGGCGGCGGTTCAGGCGGGCCCACGGTTGGGCCCAGGGGCCCATGTGTCAGCCATCGATTCTCCTTAGCCTCGGCCGGGTGTCCGCCTTGAATCGCCGCCCGCGAACTGAGGTCACGTATGTCCGGTTCCGGTAGCCCGATACCCCCGAGCGGGACTTGGGGTGCGCAGAACATCCCGTCCTGGGATCGGCGTTCGTCGTTGCCACGGGAATTGAGCTGGGCACAGGTACTGCTGTGGGCGCAGTTCGCCCTGACCGTGTTGTACGTGGTCACCGTGCTGTCGGTGGTGTCGTACTACTCCGGGGAGATCTTCGGGATCCTGGTGTACGACTCGCTGCCCAGCGTGGGCGGGGTCTACCTGGCCCGGCGCCTGTGGCGGGGCGGGGTGTGGACGAGCCGTGCACTGATCGCCGTACAGGCGTGGATCGTGTGGCTGTCGTTCGGCACTCTGATGCACGGTGATTTGCGGGGTCTCACCCAGGCGGCGATGCCGGTGGCGGTCATCGTGCTGTTGCGCCGGGCCCGGTCGCGTGAGTGGTTCGAGACCGCTCTCCACGACAGGGAGGATCGCCGGGCGTTCAGCCTGGCGAGGATGATCCGCTGGCGGCGGGACGACGGCCAGACCGCGGTGGAGTACGCGGGGCTCGTCGCGGTCGTCGCCGCGATCATCGTCGCGCTGTCGGTGGGCGGCCTCGGCGGGCGCATCGCCGACGGCATCCAGTCGGCGGTCTGCTCGGTGACGGGCACGGCCTGCCCCGCTCCACAGGGCAACGGCGCGAACGCGGACGGCGGCGCGAACGCGGACGGCGGAGCGGACCCGGACGGCGGCGCGAACGCGGACGGTGGTGCAGGGACAGACGGGCGCTCGGGCGCGGACGGCGAGGCGGGTACCGAAGGCGACTCGGCCACACAGGGTGGTGCAGGTGGCCAGGGGGGCACGGGTGTTGACGGTGGTACGGGCGGCAACGGCAACGGCAGCGGCGGTGATCCGGCGTGGTCGACTCGGATCATCACCTATGAGGGTGCGGGGACGAACGACACGGTTCCCCTCGCTCCAGGGCCGTTCGACGAGAGGTCGCTCTGGGACGACGTACATGATCAGGAACGCCACGACAGGACGTTCATGGACCATGTCCGTGGCTTCTTCGTGGCCCCGACCAAGAGCTTCCTGGCCAGCACCATGGACGTCGTCAGCGACCCGGTGGGCTCGATCAAGGACACCTGGAACGGCCTGAAGGGCTACACCACGAACTGGTGGGGCGACAAGGCCGACGAACTGGGCGAGGAGTGGGACAAGGGGAACTACGTCTCCTCCGTATGGGGCTGGGTCAACTCGCCCGAGGACTTCGTGTCCGACCTGGCGATCGACACGTTCGTGGACAAGGAGAACTGGGAGAAGGGCAACTACGGCGCCTCCATCGGCAACACCGTTATCGGCGTCATCGGCATCTTCAGCCCGAAGACCATCACGAAGTTCACCAAGTTCGAGAAGCTGGCCGAGGTCGGTGAATCCCTCGACAAGGCGGCGGACGCGGCGGAGAAGGCCCGCAAGGCTGCCAAGGCGGGCGATGCCGAGGGTGCTCGGAAGGCGGCGAAGGACTCCGACGAAGCGGCGGACGCGGCCGAGAAGCAGGCCCGCGAGTCGGGCTGCACCATCGCGGCGCCGGCCCGCCGGATTCCGTACGGCGGCAACCCACCCGGGACCACCACTGGCCTCCTCACCGGATCCTCCGGCACAGGCACCACGACCCTCGCCGCCGGCCCGTCCGGCTCCCCGTACGTCATCCTCGCCGAGGACGGCTGCGACGAGGAGGCCAAGCAGCAGGCCCAGGACGCTCGCGAACAGGCCGACGAGGCGGACAGGGCCGCAGACGAGGCCGAGTTGGCGGATCGCAATGAAGCCGCCAGGAAGGCACTCGACGACGAGGGCGTCCAGCACGCACCGCGGAAGATCGACGAGTTCGTTCAGCGGGCAAAGGACGACCCGGACCCGGACAAGAAGGAGATCGGCAAGGAGGATGCGGCCCGAGCGCTCGACGACATCTCCAGACTGGCCAGGACGAAGAGCATCTCCAAGGAGGCACGTTCGTCGCTGACCAGCAAGGTCACGAACGCCAAGAACACCGACGAGCTCAGCCAGGCACGTGCGGAGCTGAACGCCGTCCAGCGGGCCGCCGACAGCGAGGCAACACCCGGCACGACCGTGCACACCGCTGTCGGCAAGGACTTCGGCAAGGAGAACGTCGATCTCGGCAACGGCGAAACGGTGAACATCTCCGAGATCAACGACGCCGACGTGCTCTATCGGGGCAAGGACGGCAAGGTCCACGCCGTGGAGGTCAAGAACACGGGTAATGCCACCATCAAGGCCGACTTCGAACGGCAGGTCGAGGATCTGGCTGATTGGGAGGGGAAGGGCAGCCCAGGCAGGGCTACACGAGTCGAGATCGAGACCACAGAGAAATGGACCAATATCTTCAGCGGCTACAAGAGCGGAAAGCGGGACGGCGTCAAGTACAAGCCTGAAGGGACACCGGCCGGAACAATGGCGAAAAACGGGGTGCCTGTACGGATCGCGGGTACGGACATCTCCCCAAGTCAGCTCAAGCGGATGGAGGCAGAGATCCAGGCGCGGAAGCAGGCTGGGACCATGGAATGGTCGAGGATGAAGAATCCGAAAGAAGCGATGGATTACCTGGGCGTCTCATGACGCCAGCGCCTCGGGAAAGCTGCCGGGGGCACGGACGGAGAGCGACTTGTGGACACCTACCTGCTGCCCGCTGCCATGCGTGAGTTGCCACCGCCTTGGCACGATCTGACCTACCGCAGGTCTCAGGCTCTGGAGGCACTTGCCCCCACGGAGGAGAGACGTGAGCAGGCTCGGCAGGTACTGCGAGCGTGCCTGCCGGACCGACGGCAGAGTGTGCACGACTGGGACGAGGAACTACGGGACTTCTATGACGACCGTGATGACCACACCTTGGACGAGGCAGATGCCTGGTTGACCCGCACCATGCCGACCACGTCCCAGGTCACCCGGGAGCGGGTGGTGCAGGTGGTCGGAGCCTGGGCTGACCTGGGGATTCCCACGGTGCCTGAGCCACCGACTGAACAGTGGGTCGACAAGGTGGCGGCGGAGTGGGCCGCCTCGGTGCGGCAGTCGCTGGCGTACGACGCCTTCGCTTTCATCGAGCGTGCAACCACCGCCGGATTGCCGAACGATGCGGAAGCTGAAGACGCCGCGTTGCTCGCAGCCGCGTTCGTGCGGGTCGGCGTGGCGGTGGAGGCGGCGGTGCGCGTGCTTGTCTCGCTCGGTCGTCCACGCGGCGAGCAGGCCCTGATGGAGCTCGTACACGACGACGAGGTCCGGGACTTCCGCCCCTACGTGCGTTCCCGGCTTCTCGGGCTGCGTCGTTGGGTGTACGACGTTCGTGCTCAGGAAGTCACCCGCGACGAGGAACCGCTGCTGCCCGAAGGGCTGCAGGGCCTCCCGCATTCCTGGCAGAACGACTTCGGCTGGGGCGCGACCGCGCCGGACTCACACAGCCTCGCCCAGGCGCGTTCAGTACTGGAGGCGTGTCTGACTGTCGAGCGGGTGCCGGATGACGCGCAGATGTGCGGTGGTGCTCCGGCGGACTGCAGTGCCGTCGCTGAGGTGGTGCGTGCCTTGATGCCGTACCCACGGCTGATCACTCGCGAGCGAATGAACGACGCATGGCGTGAGTGCCAGGCGTTGGGATTCGAATTTCGGGGCATCGACGCCGACTGCTTCGCCAAGGTCTGGTGCAAAAGGATCGCTGACCGGGTCACCGCAGCCGTCTTTCGCTGGCTCGCTGACCTTCCGCGAGGCGGAGGGGCGGCAGGGGGCAAGGAACCGGCTGTTCTGTCGGCGACGACACTCTGGGCTGCGGATCTCGCCGAGCGGTGCGTCCGGTGCGGCAGCGCGGTACAGGAAGCCATCTGGTTCCTCCATCGCACGGATGACGCGCCGGTCAGCCGGGAGGCCCTGGCACGACTGGCCTTCGACCCGAGCCTGCCGGCCACGACGAGGAAAGCCGCCCAGGAGTGGTCGCCATGACGCCCGTTGTTCGACGGACGACGAACCACCCGTGCACACGATCGACGCGGTCGACTCCGCGGTCTCCCAACTGCCCGCACGTGCGGGTGAGTGACCTGCCGTAAAGCCCCCTGAAACGAGGCCTTAACCTCCCCC
>NZ_POUC01000351.1 GCF_002891435.1 Streptomyces cahuitamycinicus | reverse complement strand
CCTGAGGAACTGCGCCGCGACCCCCTGCCCCTGCGCGGCCGTACCGCGCTGGTCACCGGAGCCAGCCGCCGCGGCGGCATCGGGCACGCCGTGGCCCGCCGCCTGGCCGCCTACGGCGCGAGCGTCTACCTGCACCACCATGTCCCGCACGACGCCGGTCGGCCCTGGGGCGCCGACCGCACCGAAGACGTCCTCGCGTCCGTGCGCGCCGCAGCCGGCGATCCCGGCGCCCGGATCGTCGCGGGCCCCGGCGACCTGGCCGACCCGGACGTGCCGGCCGAACTCGTGACCAGGGCCGCCGAAGCCCTCGGCGGACGCCTCGACATCCTCGTCGCCAACCAAGCGCACAGCGGCTTCGACGGCTCCCTGGACGAGATCGGCGCGGAGATGCTCGACCGGCACTGGGCGGTCGACACCCGCGCGGTCCTGCTGCTCGTCCAGGCCCATGCCCGGTTGCGGCCCCCCGGCCCCGGAGGCCGGGTGGTGATGATGACCTCCGGCCAGGACACCGCGGGCGGCATGCCGGGCGAGATCGCCTACGCCCTCCAGAAGGGCGCCCTCGCTTCGATCACCCGCTCCCTGTCGACCACGCTCGTCGAGCAGGGCATCACGGTCAACACCGTCAACCCCGGCCCCGTGGACACGGACTACCTGACCGGCGAGGACTATGAGGCGGTCGCCGCCCGCTTCCCCTCGGGACGGTGGGGCATGCCCGACGACCCGGCCCGCCTCATCGCCTGGCTCGCGACCGACGAGGCGGGCTGGATCACCGGGGAGGTCATCCGCTCCGAGGGCGGATTCCGGCACTGATCACAGGGCCGACAAGCTGACTGCAGGGCTGACGAGCCGACCACAGGGCTGACGAGCTGTTACAGGGCGGACAGCTCGTCCACCAGATCGTCCAGTCCCAGCGATCCCTGCGACAGCGCGGCCATGTGCCACGCCTTCGGGTCGAAGGAGTCGCCGTGGCGGGCACGGGCGTTCTCGCGGCCCAGGAGCCAGGCCCGTTCGCCGAGCTTGTAGCCGATGGCCTGGCCCGGCATGGACAGGTAGCGGGTCAGCTCGCTCTCCACGAAGTCCGCGGGCCGGCTGCTGTGCGAGCCGAAGAACTCCTGTGCCAGCTCGGCCGTCCAGCGCTCGCCGGGGTGGAAGGGCGAGTCGTCCGGGATCGTCAGCTCCAGGTGCATGCCGATGTCGATGATGACGCGCACGGCCCGCATCATCTGCGCGTCCAGGTAGCCGAGGCGGCGCTCCGGGTCGGTCAGGAAGCCCAGTTCGTCCATGAGCCGCTCCGCGTACAGCGCCCAGCCCTCGGCGTTGGCGCTCACCATGCCGACGCTCGCCTGGTAGCGGGAGAGGTTCTCCGCCACGTGCTTCCACTGGGCCAGCTGGAGGTGGTGGCCGGGCACGCCCTCGTGGTACCAGGTCGACACCAGGTCGTAGACCGGGAAGCGCGTCTCGCCCATGGTGGGCAGCCAGGTGCAGCCGGGGCGCGAGAAGTCGTCCGAGGGGGGCGTGTAGTAGGGGGCCGCGGCGCTGCCCGGAGGGGCGATGCGGGACTCCACCCGGCGCACCCGCTCGGCCAGGTCGAAGTGGGTGCCGTCGAGCGCGTCCATCGCCTCGTCCATGAGGCTCTGCAGCCAGTCGCGGACCTCGTCGACGCCCTCGATGTGCGTGCCCTGCTCGTCGAGGTGGGCCAGCGCCTCCCACGGGGTGCCGGCGCCGGGCAGGATCTTTTCGGCCTCGGTCTTCATCTCGCCGAGGAGGCGGTGGTACTCGGACCAGCCGTAGGCGTACGCCTCGTCCAGGTCGAGGTCCGTCCCGTTGAAGTAGCGCACCCAGCGCGCGTACCGCTCCCGGCCCACCACGTCCGGCGCGCCCTCGATCGCCGGGGCGTACTCGTCCCGCATCCAGTCGCGCAGCCGGGCGACGGCCTCGGTGGCCGAGCGGGCAGCGGCGTCCAGTTCGGACCGCAGGGCCTCGGGGCCGGCGGCCGCGTACTGCTCGAACCAGCCGTGGCCCTCGCCGTCCGCGTCGGCCCACTCGCCCAGCTGCCGCACGAACGTGGCCGTGGCGCGGGGCCCGCCGTACAGCTTCCGCTCCAGACCGAGCGCCAGGGACTCCCGGTAGCCCTCCAGTGCCGCCGGCACCGCGCGCAGCCGCTCGGCGATCGCCGTCCAGTCCTCCTCCGACCGCGCCGGCGTCACGGTGAACACCTGCCGCACCGCGTGGGCGATCGAGCTCAGGTTGCTGACGGAACGCAGGCTCTCGTCGGCCTCGTACACCGCGAGTTCGGCGCCCAGCCGCTCGCGCAGCAGCCGTGCGCACCGGCGCTCGATGTCACTGTCCGCGCCGGGCAGCCGCTCGGCCTCGTCCAGCCGGGCCAGCGTCCGGCGCGCCAGCTCCGCGAGTGCCTCCTGGCCCGCGGGCGAGGTGTCGGGCAGCCTGCTCGAACTCTCCTTGTCGCCGAGGAAGGTGCCGGTGATCGGGTCGAGGGCGACGAGCTCGTCGACGTACGCGTCGGCGACCTCACGGGGCAGCTGGCTCTTGATCTCAGACATGCGGCCATCCTCGTACGACGGACCGCACACGTCACGCGGATTGAGCCGAGGGCGAAGGCGGCAGCAGCGGCCCGCACTCCCACTGCTGGAAGATCAGCCGGGTCTCCACCCGCGCCACCTCCCGCCGCGACGTGAACCCGTCCAGCACCAGCCGCTGCAGATCGGCCATGTCGGCGACCGCGACATGGACCAGATAGTCGTCCGGGCCGGTCAAGTGAAAGACCGTCCGCGACTCCGGCAGGGCGCGGATCCGCTCCACGAACGGCCCGACCAGCTCCCGCCGATGCGGCCTGACCTGCACCGACAGCAGGGCCTCGAGTCCTCGTCCCAGCTTGGCCGGATCCAGCTCCAGCCGGTGCCCGAGGATCACGCCCGAGCGGCGCAGCCGCGTCACCCGGTCCAGACACGTCGACGGCGCCACCCCGACCTGCGCGGCGAGATCCCGGTACGTCGCCCGGGCGTCGTTCTGCAACAGCCGCAGCAGATGGAGATCTACCGGATCCAGTACGACAGATTCAGCCATGGGCCGAACGTAGCACGGGATTCTCGCGCGGCTGCCCGGTCGATGTTCACCCTCTCCAGCATGGACATGGACACAACGAGTACGCGCGCCGACGACGGCGTCCGCACCGCACCGCGAGCCCTCGCCACCGAGGCCGTGCACGCCGGGCGGGACGACCTCGCCCGCCAGGGGCTGCACGCCCCGCCGATCGACCTGTCCACCACCTACCCGTCGTACGACAGCCGCGGCGAGGCGGCCCGCATCGACGCGTTCGCCACCACCGGCGCCGAGCCGGACGGCCCGCCCGTCTACGGGCGGCTGGGCAACCCGACCGTCGCCCGCTTCGAGACGGCCCTGGCCCGTCTCGAAGGGACCGAGGCGGCGGTGGCGTTCGCCAGCGGCATGGCGGCGCTGAGCGCCGTCCTCCTCGTCCGCGGCTCGATGGGCCTGCGCCACGTCGTCGCCGTACGCCCCCTCTACGGCTGCAGCGACCACCTGCTGACCGCCGGGCTGCTGGGCTCGGAGGTGACCTGGACCGACCCCGCCGGCGTCGCCGACGCGCTGCGCCCGGACACCGGCCTGGTCATCGTCGAGTCCCCGGCCAACCCCACCCTCGCCGAGGTCGACATGCGGGCCGTCGCGCACGCCTGTGGCTCGGTGCCGCTGCTCGTGGACAACACCTTCGCCACCCCCGTCCTCCAGCGCCCCGCCGAGCACGGCGCGCGGCTGGTGCTGCACAGCGCCACCAAGTACCTCGGCGGTCACGGCGACGTCCTGGCGGGCGTGGTCGCCTGCGACGAGGAGTTCGCGGGCCGGCTGCGCCAGGTGCGCTTCGCCACGGGCGGCGTCCTGCACCCGTTGGCCGGCTATCTGCTGCTGCGCGGTCTGTCCACGCTCCCCGTCCGGGTCCGGGCGGCCTCCGCCACGGCGGCGGAACTGGCCCACCGCCTCGCCGCCGACCCGCGGGTGGCCCGTGTGCACTACCCGCGCATCGGCGGCGCGATGGTCGCCTTCGAGGTGTACGACGACCCGCACGAGGTCATCGCGGGCGTCCGCCTGATCACCCCGGCGGTGAGCCTCGGCAGCGTGGACACCCTGATCCAGCATCCGGCCTCCATCAGCCACCGCATCGTCGACGCGGACGACCGCAAGCGGGCCGGGGTGAGCGACCGGCTCCTGCGTATGTCGGTCGGCCTGGAGGACGTGGAGGACCTGTGGTCGGATCTGGACCAGGCGCTGGGGCGCCCCGACAGGGGCGCGGGGAACTGCGCGACAGGCCGCAGCGAACCCGCGCCCGCTCACTGACGAACGCCCCTACGGCGCCGAGGCGCTCCCGTTTTCGCCCGCACGGGTCGAAACGGGCTCACCCAACCTCGCCGTGATGACCAGCGTCCCCTCCTCGACCTGGTAGTCGAGAGGCAGCCCCAGCCCCCGCATCGCCGCGACCATCCCCGTGTTGGACGCCTGCGTCACGGCGTACACGCTGGAGCACCCCGCCTCGACGGCCATGGCCACCAGCCGCGACAGCAACTCCGCCCCGGCGCCCCGCCGCTGCCACGCGTCCTCGACGAGCAGCGCGACCTCCGTCTCGTCCCCGTCCCACAGGAGGTGACCGAGCCCGACGATCCGCCCCGAGGCCGTCTGCACGGCGAGGGTGCGGCCGTAGCGCGGACTGAGCAGGTGACCGAGGTACCGGTCGGCGTCATGGACGGGCCCGTGATAGCGCAGCTCCAGCGTGCGGGCCGAGCACCGCTCGTGCATCGCCCTGGCCGCTTCGAGGTCACGTGTGTCGGCCCGCCGCACGGTGATGTCGCTGCCCTCGGCGAGCGTGAGCAGGTCCCGTCCGTGCGGCAGGCGCGGTCCGAGCCGGGCGTCCAGTTCCACCAGCGCCCTGGCCCGGGCGAACTCGGTCGGGGTGAACGGCAGGTACGGCCGTTCCACGGTGATCACTCCGCCTTCCGGGGCGCGCAGCCGCATCACCGTGCCGTCGAGGGCGCCCTCCACCGCGAGGCCGCCCGGCGCCCGGCCGCCACCTGCCGGAGCTGGCCGGGACCGGATCGTGCACCGGCCCAGCAACTGCCGCAGGGCCAGCGGCAGTTCCGCCGAGTCCAGGGCCGTGCGGGCGGCGAGTCCGAGGACCCGGGTCGGCGCGTCCACGAGGTCGTGGGCGTCGGCCCGCTCGATCCAGGTGTCGGCGCCGCCGGCCGATTCGACGGCCGTGGTGATCGCGGACACCGGCAGGGCGGCAGGGCCCCGCAGCAGGAACTCGTCGACCGTGCCCTCGGCCAGCGGGTGCGTCTGCAGGCTGAGGATGTCGACGCGCTGCCCGGCCAGGGCGCCGCACAGGGCCGCCAGTGACCCCGGCTCGTCCTGGACGGTGGTCCGCATCCGCCAGAGGGTGTTCGCCCCCGGCACCGGTTCCGGTGCCGGGGACCCGGTATCACCCGTCGGTGGCGCGTGTTCCTGGCGTCGTGTCCGCCAGGTGTGGAACGCCGCCGTGACCCGCCGCCAGGAGGTGGCGGGGCGGCAGTTGTCCTCGGGCTGCGTCTGGTGAGTCACTTCTCGCGTCATGCACCCACTGTGACGCAACGGTGTTGCCTGATCGCGAACGCACTGTGACCGGCGGGTAAAGTGGGCAGTTTGCCCTCTTGGTCCACGCTTCAAACGTTGCGCTGTGTGTCTACTGGCCGACCAGGCCCGGCTGGAGGGTCTGCGTGAAGAGCACGGTGCCGTCCTGCTCCCGCAGACGGACCGTCAGCTCGCCGCTGGGGCCGTCGATGTCGACCTCGCCGAAGAACTGGAAGCCGTCGGCGGGGGAGACGTTGGCGGTCGTCGGTGCCTTCACGAACACGCGGTCCGGGCCGAAGGTGCCGTCGAGCGCGTTGGCGGGGAAGGCACCGGCGTTGAGGGGGCCCGAGACGAACTCCCAGAACGGCTCGAAGTCGGTGAAGGCGGCCTTCGACGGCAGGTAGTGCTGCGCCGAGGTGTGGTGCACATCGGCCGTCAGCCACACCGTGCCCGTGATCCGCCGGTGCTTGACGAACCGCAGCAGTTCGGCGATCTGCAGCTCGCGGCCGAGCGGCTTGCCGGGGTCGCCCTGGGCGACGGCCTCGATGTTCGTCCCGTCCGGCACGACGAGGCCGATCGGCATGTCGGAGGCGATCACCTTCCACACCGCCCGGGAGCGGGACAGCTCGCGCTTGAGCCAATCCAGTTGCTCCCGGCCGAGGATGCCCTGCGGGTCGGTGGGCTGGTCGCCGGGCGAGTTCGCGTTGCGGTAGGTGCGCATGTCCAGGACGAACACGTCCAGTAGCGGCCCGTGGTGCTGCACGCGGTGGACCCGGCCGCCGGGGCGGCGCAGCGTGGAGACCGGGACGTACTCGGAGAAGGCCCGGCGGGCGCGTGCGGCGAGTACGTCGACGCGCTTCTCGGTGTAGCGGGAGTCGGTGAGGATCTCGCCCGGGTACCAGTTGTTGGTGACCTCGTGGTCGTCCCACTGGACGATGGACGGGACGCGGGCGTTGAAGGCGCGCAGCTTCTCGTCCAGCAGGTTGTAGCGGAAGTTGCCGCGGAACTCCGCGAGGGTCTCGGCGACCTTCGACTTCTCCTCGGTCGTGATGTTCCGCCACGTGCGGCCGTCGGGCAGGGCCACGCTCTCGGTGATCGGGCCGTCGGCGTAGACGGTGTCGCCGCTGCAGAGGAAGAAGTCCGGGTCGAGGGCGCCCATGGCGTCGTAGATGCGGTAGCCGCCGAACTCCGGGTTGATTCCCCAGCCCTGTCCGGCCAGGTCGCCCGACCAGACGAACCGCACACCGTCGCGGCGCTTGGCGGACGCGGTGCGGAAGGTGCCGGTGACCGGCTCGCCGGTGCGGCGCGGGTCGTCCGGGTCGGCGAGCAGCACGCGGTAGTGGATCTGCTCTCCGGACGGCAGGCCGCGCAGCCGGGTCGTGCCGGTGAAGTCGGTGCCCGGACCCAGCAGCGGGCCGTTTCGGCGGTACGGGTCGCGGAACGACTCCGTCGCCGACGTCTCGACGATCATCCGCGCCGGCCGGTCGGAGCGCACCCACACCAGCCCGGAGTCGCAGGTCACGTCTCCCGCCTGCACCCCCCATCCCGCCGTCGGGCGCCCGGAGCGTGCGAACGCGGGTGCCGCGCCGAGCGCGGTGGGCAGGGACAGGGCAGCCGACGCGGCGAGCGAGCCACGCAGGACGCTACGGCGCCCGGGCAACGGACGGTGTGACATGGATACGCCTCCAGGGACGGGATCCGGCCAAGTGTGCAGAGCCACACCTACCTGCACGCCGCAGCGCACACACGAACCCCAAGTGAACAACTGACCGCAGGGTGAGGGAACCCCGCTGACCGGTCGGCTCACCCGCTCGCGGCCTCGGCCATCAGGCGTAGACCCGCGGCGATCCGGGCGGGCGGCACATGGGCGTAGCCCAGGACGAGCCGGACCTCCCCGGCTCCCTCGGGCTCGGCCGGCGTGTGGGCGTAGGCCGACAGCGGACGCACCGCCACCCCCGCCGCGGCCACTCGCGCGAGGAACCGCTCCTCGGGCCCGTACCGCCGCGGCAGCGTGGCGATCACGTGGAGGCCGGCGGCGATCCCGGACACCTTCGAGCCGGGGAAGTGCGCGTCCAGGGCGGCGACCAGCGCGTCGCGCCGGTCGCGGTAGGCGCGCTGGCAGCGGCGCAGCTGACGGTCGTAGTCGCCGCGCTCCAGGAAGCGGGCGAACAGCGCCTGGTCGAGGGAGGGGTGGCCGAGATCCATGGTGCGCTTGCGTTCGACGACCTCCTGCGCCCAGGACTCCGGCACCAGCATCCAGCCCAGCCGCAGGCCCGGAGCCAGGGACTTGCTGACGGAGCCCGTGTAGGCCACGTGGCCCGGACCGAGGCCCTGGAGCGCGCCGACGGGTGCACGGTCGTAGCGGAAGTCGCCGTCGTAGTCGTCCTCCAGGACGATGCCGTCCACCGACCGCGCCCAGTCCAGCAGTTCGGCGCGACGCCGGGCCGAGTAGGCGATGCCGGTGGGGAACTGGTGGGCCGGAGTCGTCACCACGGCCCGGATGCCCGAGGCCCGCAGCGGCTCCAGGGCGACTCCCTCGTCGTCCACCGGCAGCGGCACGACGGTGACCCCTGCCGACGCGTACAGCGCGTCGTGCTGCGGACTGCCCGGGTCCTCCACGCCGACCGTGCGCACCCCGCGCGCGTGCATCACGAAACCGAGCAGGGTGGTCGCCTGGGCCACCCCCGACACGACGACGATCCGCTCCGGGTCGGCCACCACGCCCCGCCGCCGGGCGAGCAGTTCGGCCAGCGCGGTACGCAGCCGCGGCAGCCCGCGCGGGTCGGGGTAGCCCAGCTCCTGGTGCGGCAGATCCGCCAGTACACCGCGGTGCGCGGCGGCCCACGCGGCGCGCGGGAACAGCGCCAGGTCCGGCGTCCCGGGTACGAAGTCCGCACGGGCGCCGGGTGAGTGCGGAGCGAGATCGTGCGCCCGCGGCTCCGCCGCCCGGACGGCCGCCCCCACCCAGGTC
>NZ_POUC01000350.1 GCF_002891435.1 Streptomyces cahuitamycinicus | reverse complement strand
CCTCCTCGACGGCCCCGCGCTCGGCGTCCCCCGCCGCCTGAAGATCCGCGTCCAGCGCCGACAGGTCCGCGTTCAACGCCGCCATCAGCTCCTCCATCTGCTGCAACAGCCCTTTCGGCTGCCCGCTCCCGCCCTGCTGCGGCACGGTCTCTTCGGACATGACGGCCTCCTCGGCCCCCGGCCCCTGGGGAGGCCGACGCGGGTGACGCCCCGGAGGTCACCCCCGGTGCGGAAGCCGGGGGCTCCGGCTCCGCCCGAGCCAACGATCACCACCGGGGCCGGTCACTGGCCGGGCCGGGAGGCGGCTGCGGTATTGACGTATTTTCACCCGACCGGGGACCGCCGTGGACGGGGGACCGATCTCGTGATCGTCCGACGAGGCGGTGCAGGATGGAGGCATGGATCTTCGCATCTTCACCGAGCCCCAGCAGGGGGCCGCCTACGACACCCTGCTCACCGTCGCCAAGGCCACCGAGGACCTCGGCTTCGACGCCTTCTTCCGTTCCGACCACTACCTCCGCATGGGCAACGTGGACGGCCTGCCCGGCCCGACCGACGCCTGGATCACCCTGGCCGGACTCGCCCGCGAGACCAAGCGCATCCGGCTCGGCACCCTGATGACCGCCGGCACCTTCCGGCTGCCCGGTGTGCTCGCCATCCAGGTCGCCCAGGTCGACCAGATGTCCGGTGGCCGGGTCGAACTCGGCCTCGGCGCGGGCTGGTTCGAAGAGGAGCACAAGGCCTACGGCATCCCCTTCCCCAAGGAGAAGTTCGCCCGCCTCGAGGAGCAGCTGGAGATCGTCACCGGACTGTGGGGGACGGAGGCGGGCAAGACCTTCGACTTCCACGGCGCCTACTACGACCTCACGGACTCTCCCGCGCTGCCCAAGCCCGCGCAGCGGAAGATCCCCGTGCTCGTCGGCGGCCACGGCCCGTCCCGCACCCCGCGGCTGGCCGCGAAGTACGCCGACGAGTTCAACATGCCGTTCGCCTCCGTCGAGGACAGCGAGCGCCAGTTCGGCCGGGTGCGCGCGGCGGCCGAGGAGGCGGGCCGCGGCGGCGACGAGCTGACGTACTCCAATGCCCTCGTCGTCTGCGTCGGCCGGGACGAGGCGGAGATCGCCCGCCGGGCCGCCGCGATCGGCCGCGAGGTGGACGAGCTGAAGCTGAACGGCCTGGCCGGCTCCCCGGCCGAGGTCGTCGACAAGATCGGCCGCTACGCCGAGATCGGCTCCCGCCGCATCTACCTCCAGGTCCTCGACCTCGACGACCTCGACCACCTGGAACTGATCTCCGCGCAGGTGCAGTCGCAGCTGTCGTAAGCGCCCGCTGAGCCGCCCTCCATAAACGAAGGCGCTGGTGGGCACAGGTGTGCGAAGCTGTGGGCGTCGTCCTGCCGGGCCCCCGGGATCACCCTCCCCGGGGGCTCGCGCACGTACGGCACCGACAGCGTCCACCCAGCCGGAGAGGCCCTCCGCATGTTCCTGACGATCACCACCACCGGCACTCCGGAACGCCCCGCCACCGACCTCGGCTACCTGCTGCACAAGCATCCCGACAAGGCGCAGGCGTTCTCCACCTCCTACGGCACGGCTCACGTCCTCTACCCCGAGGCGGAAGCCCAGCGCTGCACGGCGGCGCTGCTGCTGGAGGTCGACGCGGTGGCACTGGTCAGGCGCGGCAAGGGCAAGGGCCGCGGCGGCGCCCCCGACGCGGCACTCGCGCAGTACGTCAACGACCGACCCTACGCGGCCTCCTCCCTGCTCGCCGTGGCGCTGAGCGGTGTCTTCTCCAGCGCGATGAAGGGCGTCTGCAACGCCCGGCCGGAACTGCCCGATCAGGCCAGGCCGCTGCGCGTCGAGGTGCCCGCGCTGCCCGCCCGCGGCGGCCCCGACCTCGTGCGGAAGCTCTTCGAGCCGCTCGGCTGGACCGTCGCCGTCGAGCCCGTGCCGCTGGACACCGAGTTCCCCGGCTGGGGCGACTCGCGGTACGTGAGCCTCGTCCTGGAATCGGACACCCTCACCCTCGCCGAGGCCCTGCGCCACCTCTACGTCCTGCTCCCCGTCCTCGACGACGCCAAGCACTACTGGGTCGCCCCCGACGAGGTCGACAAGCTGCTGCGCGCGGGTGAGGGCTGGCTGCCCGGCCACCCGGAGCAGCGGCTGATCACCAGCCGCTACCTGTCGCGCCGCTGGTCGCTGACCCGGCAGGCCACCGAGCGCCTGGAGCTGGTGCGCCTCGCCGAGGCCGACGACAGCGAGGTCGAGGAGATCGACAACGCCGTCGGGGCGGAGACCGAGGCCGAGGAGAAGCCGACCCCGCTGGCCGTGCAGCGCCGCGAGGCGATCGTCACGGCGCTTCGGCGGTCCAAGGCGGCCCGGGTCCTCGATCTCGGCTGCGGCCAGGGCCAGTTGGTGCAGACACTGCTCAAGGACCCGGCTTTCACCGAGATCGTGGGCGTGGACGTGTCGATGCGCGCCCTCACCATCGCCTCCCGGCGGCTCAAGCTGGACCGCATGGGCGAGCGGCAGGCCTCCCGCGTCCAGCTCTTCCAGGGCTCCCTCGCGTACACCGACGTCCGGCTCAAGGGGTACGACGCCGCCGTCCTCAGCGAGGTCGTCGAGCACCTCGACCTGCCCCGGCTGCCGGCCCTGGAGTACGCGGTGTTCGGCTCGGCGCGTCCGAGGACGGTCCTCGTGACCACCCCCAACGTCGAGTACAACGTGCGCTGGGAATCCCTCCCCGCCGGCCACGTCCGGCACGGCGACCACCGCTTCGAGTGGACCCGCGCGCAGTTCCGCGCCTGGGCCGAGACGGTGGCCGAACGGCACGGCTACGGCGTCGCGTTCGAACCCGTGGGTCCTGACGACCCCGAGGTGGGACCGCCCACCCAGATGGCCGTGTTCACCCAGACCGACCCGAAGGAGGCGAAGGCGGCATGACCGACGTACAGCAGGGGCGCGTGCTGCCCGTCACCGACCTGTCCCTGGTGGTGCTGGTCGGGGCCACCGGCTCCGGCAAGTCCACCTTCGCCCGCAGGCACTTCAAGCCCACCGAGGTCATCTCGTCCGACTTCTGCCGCGGCCTCGTCTCGGACGACGAGAACGACCAGAGCGCCACCAAGGACGCCTTCGACGTCCTGCACTACATCGCGGGCAAGCGCCTGGCGGCCGGCCGCCGCACGGTCGTGGACGCGACCAGCGTGCAGCCCGACGCCCGCCGCCAGCTGATCGACCTGGCCAAGCAGTACGACGTGCTGCCCATCGCCATCGTGCTCGACGTGCCCGAGGAGGTGTGCGCCGAGCGCAACGCGGCCCGCACCGACCGCGCGGACATGCCCCGCCGGGTCATCCACCGCCACACCCGCGAACTGCGCCGCTCCCTGAGGCACCTGGAGCGCGAGGGCTTCCGCAAGGTGCACATCCTGCGCGGCGTGGAGGAGGTCGAGCGCGCCACGGTCGTCACCGAGAAGCGGTTCAACGACCTCAGCCACCTCACCGGCCCGTTCGACATCATCGGCGACATCCACGGCTGCGCCGCGGAACTGGAGGCACTGCTCGGCAAGCTGGGCTACGCAGACGGGGTCCACCCCGAGGGCCGTACGGCCGTCTTCGTCGGCGACCTGGTCGACCGCGGCCCGGACAGCCCCGGCGTGCTGCGCCGCGTGATGGCGATGGTGAAGTCCGGCAACGCCCTGTGCGTGCCCGGCAACCACGAGAACAAGTACGGCCGTTACCTGCGCGGCCGCAAGGTCCAGCACACCCACGGCCTCGCCGAGACCGTCGAGCAGATGGCCGGCGAGAGCGAGGAGTTCCTCGCCGAAGTGCGGGAGTTCCTCGACGGCCTCGTCAGCCACTACGTCCTCGACGGCGGCCGGCTCGTCGTCTGCCACGCCGGTCTGCCCGAGAAGTACCACGGCCGCACCTCCGGACGCGTCCGCAGCCACGCCCTGTACGGCGACACCACCGGGGAGACCGACGAGTTCGGCCTGCCGGTGCGCTACCCGTGGGCGGAGGACTACCGGGGCCGGGCCGCCGTCGTGTACGGCCACACCCCGGTGCCGGAGGCCACCTGGCTCAACAACACCATCTGCCTGGACACCGGCGCGGTCTTCGGCGGCAAGCTCACCGCGCTGCGTTGGCCGGAGCGCGAACTGGCCGACGTCCCGGCGGAGCAGGTCTGGTACGAGCCGACGAAGCCGCTGCGCAGCGAGGCACCAGGCGGTCAGGACGGCCGCCCGCTGGACCTGGCGGACGTGCGGGGCCGCAGGGTCGTGGAGACCCGGTACCAGGGCCGCGTCTCGATCCGCGAGGAGAACGCGGCGGCGGCCCTGGAGGTCATGAGCCGCTTCGCGGTGGACCCGCGGCTGCTGCCGTACCTCCCGCCGACCATGGCCCCGACGGCGACGTCGCACGTGGAGGGCTACCTGGAGCACCCGGCCGAGGCCTTCGCCCAGTACAAGGACGACGGCGTCGCGCGGGTCGTGTGCGAGGAGAAGCACATGGGCTCGCGGGCGGTGGCCCTGGTGTGCCGGGACGCGGAAACGGCTCGCAAGCGCTTCGGCGTGGACGGGCCCACCGGGTCCCTCTACACCCGAACAGGACGCCCCTTCCTCGACGACGCCCCCCTCACCGAGGAGATCCTCGACCGGGTGCGCACGGCGATCGGCGAGGCCGGTCTCTGGGACCGTCTGGAGACGGACTGGCTGCTGCTGGACGCCGAGCTGATGCCCTGGTCGCTGAAGGCGTCCGGGCTGCTGCGGTCGCAGTACGCCGCCGTGGGCGCCGCGTCCGGCGCGGTGCTGCCGAAGGCGCTGGCCGCCCTGCGGGGCGCGGCGGTGCGCGGCGTGGACGTGTCGGGCCTGCTCTCCCGCACGAGTGAACGCGCCACCGACGCCGCCGCGTTCACCGAGGCGTACCGCCGCTACTGCTGGACCACGGACGGCCTGGACGGCGTGCGCCTGGCACCGTTCCAGATCCTCGCGGTCCAGGGACGCAGCCTCACCGGACTGCCCCACGACGAGCAGCTCGCCCTGCTCGACCGGCTCGTCGAGCACGACGGCAGCGGCCTGCTCCAGACCACCCGCCGCCTCTACGTCGACACCGCCGACCCCGAGTCGGTGCGGGCCGGCGTCGACTGGTGGCTGGAGATGACCGGCCGCGGCGGCGAGGGCATGGTCGTCAAGCCGGTCGGCGCGGTCGTCCGCGACGGTCAGGGCCGCATGGTGCAGCCCGGCATCAAGTGCCGCGGCCGCGAGTACCTGCGGATCATCTACGGCCCGGAGTACACGCGCCCGGAGAACCTGGCCCGCCTGCGCTCGCGGTTCCTCAACCACAAGCGGTCCCTGGCGACCCGCGAGTACGCCCTGGGCCTGGAGGCCCTGGACCGGCTGGCCGAGGGCGAGCCGCTGTGGCGGGTGCACGAGGCGGTGTTCGGGGTGCTGGCCCTGGAGTCGGAGCCGGTCGACCCGAGGCTGTGAGCCGGGGGCCGTGCGATTCCGGCCAGGCTTGTCCCGCCTGGGACCCTCCTGGCCGGGCGTCGCCCTTCCAGTCCCATTCGTCCCTGGTTAACCGTTGGTTGCCGTGCTAACTTCGCTGGTCTGCCCAGACAGGTGAACCGACTCAGGGGGAAAGTCGGTGCGGACAGGTACGGCGCCCGGCGAGTTCGGCGGCGCTTCCGGACATCAACCGGACTTCGAGCTGCTCTTACAGATCACGGACGTCCTCTGCGAGCTGGGCTGTGTGGAGGACGCGCCGAGCCGGGTGCAGTTCGCCGGCCTCCTGGGCGGACAGCTCCACCGGCCGGTGGACATCCGCGGCGTCAGGCTCCGTGAGGACGTGGTGAGTCTGGTGACCGCCGCGCTGAGCGTGGCGGGCGGCGAGCACGTACTGGTCGGGGTGGTCCGCATCCTCGAGGGAGCCCCCGCCGGAGACGAACTCGACCGGCTGATCGCTCCTGCCCCCGCCCTGGCCGGGCCGCTGTCCAAGGAGGACGAGAAGAGCGCACGCGTCGCGCTCTCCCGCGGAGACCTGCCCGCCGCACGCTTACGGGACGGTCTGGCCGAGGAACTCGCCGGCCTGGACCTCCCCGACGGACTCACCCCCGAGCAGCTCTTCGCGCACCTTCTCGAATGGAACGCGCAGGACGACGGCCTGCCGCCCGCCGTCCTGCTCCTCGACCACGCCGCCCGTCTCGCCGGCACCGTCGAGCACCGCCTCGCGCTCGCCGGCTGGGTCGACGACTGGACCGGACGCGCGAGCCTGACCGCGGAGTTGGCAAGGCGCCGGGACAGACGTGCGGCGGTGGTGTGGTCGCCCGACATCCCCCGCACCCTCGTCGTCGCCGTCGAACCGGCCCGGGACGGCAGCGCGGACGTGGTCGTGCGGACCTGGACCAACGCGACCCCGGGGCGCTGGGACCCCCGCCCCGGCGAACCCGAGACGACCCCCCTGGACGACCTCGGCCGAGCCGTGGACGAGGCGCTCCGGCGCGGCACCCGCCTCTGGCTGGTCCCGCGCGAGCCGGAGCCGCGCGGACCCCAGGAGCCGCCTGCGTACATAGAGTTCCTCCTTCCGTACGATCTGATGAACCACGATGTGGCGGGGTTGACGTTCGCCGTCGGCGACGGGGAACCCACTCCGCTCAGCCTGCGGTACGGGGTTCATCTACGCAGTCTGGAACGCATGCGTACGGACAACGCCGTGGTCCGGCAGCAGTGGCAGCGGCGTTGGGCGGCGCTGAAGCGGCACGGGATCACGGTGCACCCCTGGCGGGAAGCGGACGCCCGGCGGCAGCGCGCGTGGCAGATCGCGCTCGCCGGGGAATCCACAAGGACGGCAGTGCTGTTGGACGCGCCGACCGGGGCCCCGGCCCTGGAGGCGCTCAAAGCGGCGATCGCGGAGGGGATCGGGCTGGCCGTCTGGGACCGCAGAGGTGTGTTCATCGAGGAGAGGCGCGAGGTGGTGACCGCGGTGTTCGCGGCCGTCACGATGCCCGTGCAGCTTCCTTCCGTCATTCACCGCATGCGTCTGAACGCCGAGAGCGGCGCGGAGGACGCGGTCCAGTACCTGGCCCGGAACGTCGGATTCCTGTGGGACGACCCCACACGAGTCGTCGACCTCCAGGCCACCGACCCCGGCGATCTCGCCAGCTGAGCTAGGAGGCTTCGGCATGAGCGCACAGGAACGGACGGCCGCGGACGACTGGCGTGTCTTCCACGCCACCGGAAGCCCGCAGGGCGCCCCACCCGTGCTGCCCGATCCGCCGCCCTGGCGGAGGTTCCGCGGCGGCCCGGCCGTGGCCCCGCCCCCGGACGACGCGGAGGCCGCGCTGCGCCGGCTGGGCCCCGGCGGCCTGACCCCCCAGCTCGACGAGGAGCAGATAGAGACGGTCAACGCGGCCCTGCTGCTGCGCCGCCCGCTGCTGATCACCGGCCCGCCGGGCGTCGGCAAGTCGACGCTCGCCTACCTGATCTCGCGTGAGCTGGGGCTCGGCCGGGTGCTGGAGTGGAACGTCGTGAGCCGGACCAGCCTGCGGGACGGCTTGTACGTCCACGACGCCATGGGCCGTGCCCAGGCCATCGCCGCCTGGCAGGCCGGACTGCGCGAGACGGCACGGGCGGAGCCGGTGTTCGAAGACGCCGAACATTCCGTCAACTCGTCGGTCGCGGCAAAGGATCCCCAACTTGCGCCGGTTATAGGCGAGTTCATTACACTGGGGCCCCTGGGTACCGCCCTGCTGCCCTACGACCGGCCCCGGGTGCTTCTCGTAGACGAACTCGACAAAAGCGACATCGATCTGCCGAACGACCTGCTGCACGTTCTGGAGAATGGAAGTTATGAGGTTCCGGAGCTGGTGCGCGACGCCGCCGACGCGGCGAGCGTACACACCAGCGACCCGGGCAGCCGGGCCGTGGTGCGGGGCGGACGCGTCGAATGCCGGGAGTTCCCGGTCGTGGTGATCACCAGCAACGGGGAGCGGGAATTCCCCGCCGCCTTCCGTCGCCGCTGCCTGCCGATGGAGATGCACACCCCCACCAGGGAGCAACTCCTGGCCATGGTGGAGGGCCACCTCGGGCTCCGTCCGCAGGGCACCGAAGACCTCGTCGACCTGTTCGTCCAGCGGGTCCAGGCGGGTGGGATCCACTCCCTCGACCAGTTGCTGAACGCTGTCCAGATGACTACTGCGGGTGGTTTTCAGGCTGACGGTGACGGGCGTAAGCTCGTCGAACTGCTGCTCCGCGACCTCGCGAAGGGCCGCTGATGACCCGGGAGCGCGCATCCGGACCCGGCGACGGGGATCCCGCATCGGGATCGTCGACGCCTCCTTCGGTGTACCCCGAGCCGCCCGCGGGCGAGCGCGGGGACCGGGTCCCTGCCGCTCCCGATCATTTCGTACCGCGCTGGCAGGAGTTCGCCGACGCCGTGTGGCTGGCCGCCCACTGGAGCCGGTGCGGCGGACCCGGCGGCACGCACCGGCAGGCGCCGCCAACGGCCCCGGAAGGGGAAGCCGTCCGCCCGCGGGACTCCGGGACGGGACAGCCGTCCCCGCCGCCGGCGGACGACGACGCCCTCGCCGGCCGGCCCGCGGCCGACGAGGAAGGCACTCCCCCCGGGCC
>NZ_POUC01000034.1 GCF_002891435.1 Streptomyces cahuitamycinicus | reverse complement strand
CTCAGGCACCCCCCAAGCCCACCTGGGATCCCAGAAGGCCCGTGCCGCCCGTCCCCTGGCTGCGCCCGACCATCCGCATAAGGCTCACGCTGCTCTACGGCGGCATGTTCCTGATCGCGGGCATCCTGCTGCTGTCGATCATCTACCTGCTGGCCGCCCAGGCCCTGAACGTGGGCAGCGAGCTGCCGTTCAAGATCGTCGAGGGCAAGGTCACCAGCGACATCTGCAACCTGCCCGACCAGGCCTCGCCCGCCGAGTTCAACAACGCCATGAACCACTGCGTCAACGAGCAGCGCCAGAACGCCCTGGACAATCTGCTCAGCCGCTCGCTGCTGGCCCTGCTGGGCCTGGCGGTCATCGCGTTCGCCTTCGGTTACGCCATGGCCGGCCGCGTCCTGTCACCGCTGGGCCGGATCACCCGCACCGCCCGCGCGGTGGCCGGCTCCGACCTCTCCCGGCGGATCGAGCTGGACGGCCCGGACGACGAGCTGAAGGAGCTGGCGGACACCTTCGACGACATGCTGGAGCGCCTCCAGCGCGCCTTCACCGCCCAGCAGCGCTTCGTCGGCAACGCCTCGCACGAACTGAGAACGCCGCTGGCGATCAACCGCACGCTCCTCGAGGTGCACCTGTCCGACCCGGGCGCCCCCACCGAACTACAGCAGCTGGGCAAGACCCTGCTGGCCACCAACGAGCGCAGCGAGCAGCTGGTGGAGGGCCTGCTGCTGCTCGCCCGCAGCGACAACCAGATCGTCGAGCGGGGCCCGGTGGACCTCGCCGAGGTCGCCGGCCAGGCCATCGACCAGGTGCATGGCGAAGCCGAGAGCAAGGGCGTGACCATCCGCGGCGAACAGAAGCCCGCGGTCGTCCAGGGCAACGGCGTGCTGCTGGAGCGGATCGCGCTCAACCTGCTGCAGAACGCCGTGCGCTACAACGTGGCGGAGGGCGGCTGGGTCGAGGTCACCACCGAGGTCACGCACGGCCAGGCGGTCCTGGTCGTGTCCAACACGGGCCCGGTCGTGCCGGCGTACGAGATCGACAACCTCTTCGAGCCGTTCCGGCGGCTGCGCACGGAGCGGACGGGCAGCGACAAGGGTGTCGGGCTCGGGCTGTCCATCGTCCGGTCCGTGGCCCGGGCACACGGCGGGCACATCTACGCCCAGCCGCGTGAGGGGGGTGGACTCGTCATGCGCGTCACGCTGCCGATCTGAGATCATGTCGCCGATTCACTCGGCGGCACCCGGGGATGTTCGCTTTGCGCGGAATTTCTGAGGCTTCACCGCGCGTTCACCGTGTGTGATCGATCACAGGGACGCTTTTCCGGTCATCTACTCTCCGTGATCATGCCCGTTGTCGGAAAGCCGGGATAATCCCGGTTTTCGGGGGTCTTGATCACGGGAAGTACACGGTGAGACGCCTTTGGCGTGCAGCATTCGGACCGTGTACGGTCCCCATCGCCATCCAAGCCGATCACTCATGGGGAGTCCGGTTGGGTGTCGATTGAGTAACAGACCTTGATGTGAGGCAAAATCTCCGCCTCAGGTCGGGCACAAGTCCGGCCTCTCACGCGTTACGTGCGCTGGAGACACCGCAGACACCCAGAGGGGGAGAGCGACCATGGCAACCGATTACGACACTCCACGCAAGACCGACGACGACGTCGACTCGGACAGCCTGGAAGAGCTGAAGGCTCGGAGGAACGACAAGTCGGCCTCCGCCGTGGACGTCGACGAGTTCGAGGCAGCCGAAGGCCTCGAGCTGCCCGGAGCCGACCTCTCGAACGAGGAACTGGCCGTCCGGGTGCTCCCGAAGCAGCAGGACGAGTTCACCTGCATGAGCTGCTTCCTGGTGCACCACCGCAGCCAGCTGGCCCGGGAGAAGAACGGTCAGCCGATCTGCCGCGACTGCGACTGAGGGCGGGTCGGCCGTGACAGGCTCGACCCCTCCCTGGAAGCGCCGCTTCTCCAAGCGGAAAGCGGACGAAGGGCCGGCAGACGGCCCGCGGTACGGCGTGCGTGAAAACGAGCGAGGCTCAACCGCTACGGGGGCGGCCTCGCTCGAACCGGCAGCGGACCGGGGTGACCTCCCGGCGTCCGTGGACGTCCCCGCACCCGTCGCGAGACGGCGGGCGGGGACGATCCGGGAGCGGGCCAGGGAAGGCGTCCGCAAGGGCGGCGACCGGGCCCGGGCCGGACTGGCCTATCTCGCCGACCGGATCATCGAACTGGCCCCGCGCGTGCCCGTACGGGACCTGGCGACGCTGCGCAGGCAGTTCCCGGGCCTCGGGCCCGAGGAACTCGCGGACAAGCTCGTGGCGGGCGCCGCGAACGCGACGGCGACGGTCGGGGCGGGTATCGGCGCGGCCGCCATGCTCCCCGTGCCCCCGGCGATGCCGACGGAACTGGCCGCCGAGGTCACCGGCGTCGCGGTGATCGAGCTGAAGCTGATCGCCGAACTCCACGAGGTCTACGGCGTACGGCCGCCCGGCAACCTCAAGCAGCGCAGCACCGCGTACCTCGACTCGTGGTCGGGGGAGCGCGGGATCGACGCGACCAAGCCGTCGACACTCAGCGCGGCGCTGAACAGCCGCATGAAGCGCGAACTACGGCAGCGGATCATGAAGCGAATGGTCCGCAGCATGCCGAACCTGATGCCGTTCCTGGTGGGCGCCGCCGTGGGGGCGGTCATGAACCGCGGCGAGACGAGAAAGCTCGCCGGCCGTATCCGCGGGGACCTGCGCAAGATCCAGGTGCCCTGGGAGGCTCTGGAGGCGCTCCCCGCCCTGGAACGTCCGGCGGACGCCCTGGAGATGGGCGAGATCACCAGCGACCCCCTGGGCCGTCACCAGGGGCCCCTCGGTGACGACCGGCACGGCGACGACGGCCGCTGACGCCGGGCGTCGATTCGGCGCGCAGGAGCCGCACGTCGAGGCCCTCTCGGGCGACCTCGTGCGGGCGCACTCAGCGGCCGGGTGATGTCCCGCTCGGCTGTGCTACTCGGGCTTCGCCGGCCGCAGTGCCTCCGCCAGGCGCTCGGGCTCGCGCGTGGACAGGTACAGGTACGGAGTCGGGTCCTGCGGGTCCGTGACCTCCACCCGCAGGGCCGTGGGGATGTACGCGCGCAGCAGGAGGAAGGCGCGCGGGTCGGCCTTGTAGGTGCGCCAGGCGCGGGTCTCCTCCGCGTCCAGCACCTCCGCCTCGCCCAGTGCCGCCAGCGGGATCCTCGCCTCGCCCGCGATCAGGGAGTCGCCGACCACGCGGATGCGGACCGAGCCGTACGAGCTCGCGGCGACGGCCGCGACCGCGGTGCCCCCGGCCAGGCCGCCGAGCATCGGCAGCGTGCCGAACGGGAGCAGGATCAGGGCCATGGAGACGCCCACCAGGAACGAGATCAGCCACCAGGTCCGCGGGGCGGTGAGGCGTTCTTCGTACGGGGCGGCGGAGAGCTGCATGGGGCCAAGCTTGACACGGTGTCCGGGAGGGGCGGACGCGCGGGTAAGGTCTCCGGCTGTGAGTCGTACTTCCGCAGCTCTTCAGCCTCCGGCCGACGCCGTGCAGCCGGTGCGGCACCCGGACGCGCCCGCGCCCGGCGAGCTCCTCGGCGCGCACTACGGCGCGTGTTTCGGCTGTGGCGACGACCAGCCGCACGGGCTGCACCTGGAGGCGCGGGCCGGCGAAGGCCTGTCGCTCACCGCCGAGTTCACCGTCCAGCCCGCCCACCAGGGCGCTCCGGGCCTCGCGCACGGTGGCGTGCTCACCTCCGCCCTGGACGAGACCCTCGGCTCGCTGAACTGGCTGCTGCGCACGATCGCGGTGACCGGGCGGCTGGAGACGGACTTCGTGCGGCCCGTGCCCGTCGGCACCACGCTGTACCTGGAGGCGGAGGTGACGGCGGTGGCCGGGCGGAAGATCTACTCCACCGCGACCGGACGCGTCGGCGGCCCCGACGGGCCCGTCGCCGTGCGCGCGGACGCGCTCTTCGTCGAGGTGAAGGTCGACCATTTCGTGGACCACGGCCGCCAGGAGGAGATCCAGGCGGCCATGAACGACCCGGACCAGGTCCGGCGCGCTCGTGCCTTCGAGGTGAACCCGTGAGCACGGCCCGCCCCTTGCAAGCCGATAGCCCCATCAGCCCCATGAGTACGGATTCCCCCATGAGCACGGATCGCCTCATGACTCCCACGAGCCCCGTGAGCCGCCGGCCGCTGGACGTGCTGATCCGGCGCGTCGATCCCGACGTGCCGCTTCCGTCGTACGCGCGGCCCGGTGACGCCGGGGCGGATCTGCGCACCACCGAGGCGTGCCAACTGGGGCCGGGTGAGCGGGCCGTGCTGCCCACGGGGGTGTCAGTGGCGCTGCCGGAGGGGTACGCGGCCTTCGTGCACCCGCGATCCGGTCTGGCTGCCCGCTGCGGCGTCGCCCTGGTGAATGCCCCGGGGACGGTTGATGCCGGGTACCGTGGGGAGATCAAGGTGATCGTGGTGAATCTCGACCCGCGCGAGGCCGTGCGGTTCGAGCGCTTCGACCGGATTGCCCAACTGGTAGTCCAGCAGGTCGAGAGGGTCCGCTTCCAGGAGGTGGCGGAGCTTCCCGGCTCGGCGCGGGCCGAGGGGGGCTTCGGATCCACCGGAGGCCATGCGGCGGTGGACGGAACGAGCGGCACAAGCGGTCAGGCCGCCATCGGCGGTCAGGCGGGTGGGAATCGATACGCTTCGGTCGTATCCGACCGGGAAGGACAGTGACGTGTTCGGACGTCGCAAGAAGAGGGATGCCGCCGAGGACGCGGCCGGCGAGGCCGAGCAGGTCGTCGACGGTGTCGACACTGAGGCGGGCGAGGGCGGGCGTCTGAGGCTCGAGCCGGCGCCGCGGCCCGACGGGCCCTGGGACAGCTCCGAGGTGCGTGACCCGAGCGAAGGCCGGGTCGACCTGGGCGGTCTGTTCGTGCCGGGCGTCGACGGCATGGAGCTCAGGGTCGAGGTCGCGGGCGACGCGATCGTGGCGGCGACGGTCGTGCTGCGCGACAGCGCCATCCAGCTGCAGGGCTTCGCCGCACCCAAGCGCGAGGGCATCTGGGGCGAGGTGCGTGAGGAGATCGGCACCGGCATCACCCAGCAGGGCGGCATCGTCGACGAGGTCGAGGGACCGCTGGGCTGGGAGCTGCGCGCCCAGGTGCCCGTACAGCTGCCGGACGGCACCGGCGGCTTCCAGGTCGTGCGGTTCGTCGGTGTGGACGGCCCCCGCTGGTTCCTGCGCGGGGTCATCTCGGGCCAGGGCGCGGTACAGCCGCAGGCCGCCGGGCTGCTCGAGCAGATCTTCCGGGACACGGTCGTGGTGCGCGGAGAGGGCCCGATGGCGCCTCGTGACCCGATCGTCCTGAAGCTGCCGGACGACGCCCAGATGGTCCCCGAGGGCGTTCAGCAGGAGGAGGGCTCCCGTTTCGCCGGCGGAATGGGCCAGCTCCAGCGGGGACCGGAGATCACCGAGGTCCGCTGACCCGTAGGGACACCAGGGCCGTACCCCGCCGGGGGTGCGGCCCTTTCTCGTGGGCCCCATCTGGTGCGCGAAAGCTTGACGCTGCATTGGTCTGCACCTGGCGTCTCCGTCCAACGCGTCTGTTCATGAAGGCGCTTCGCGTTCGGGGTCGGCTTCACGCCAGGTACCAGCTCGGCGCCGGCGCCGGGGGCCTGCTGTGCGGCGGCTCGCTGTAGCTCGGGCTGGGGCCGGTCTCCGAGGTCGGGCACAACGCCTTGGCCAACCGTCTCGGACACGCCATGACCAACACCGGGACACTGACCGGCGGGGCCGCCCCGCCGGGGCCCACAACCTCATCGTCGCCTGGGAGACCCTCACCCACGGCGACAACCCCGCCTGACCCTTGACCGGCCGGGCAACGCCGCCTGGAACGCCGCGGCGGTCCGGCCGCGTCAGGGTTCCGTCAAAGTGCGCCCCGGAGCGTGCCCGGCGCCCGGATGCCGCGCTCTCCGGCCGTAGGGTCGACGCTGCGCAGTCGGCAGACCACCGGAAGAAAATGGGGCCATGGCACGCGGCAAGCTTCGGATCCACCTCGGCGCGGCACCGGGCGTCGGCAAGACGTACGCGATGCTGGCCGAGGCGCACCGCCGCGTCGAGCGGGGTACCGACTGTGTGGTGGCCTTCGTCGAACACCACGGACGGCCCCGCACCGAGGTGCTGCTGCACGGCCTGGAGCAGGTGCCGCGCAGGGAACTGGAGTACCGCGGCGGCGTCCCGCGAGGGCAGTGCCCGCCTGGACGTGCCCGAGACGCTGACCATGGTCGCGGTGGACCCTGGGCTGCTCGAGCGGGCGATGGCCAACCTCGTGGAGAACGCCGTCAAGTACAGTCCGCCCGGCGCACCCGTGCTGGTCGCCGGCAGCGCGCTCGCCGACCGGGTCGAGGTGCGGGTCGTCGACCGGGGGCCGGGCGTGCCCGACGAGGCCAAGGGGCGCATCTTCGAGCCCTTCCAACGCCACGGGGACGCCCCGCGCGGCGCCGGCGTGGGCCTGGGCCTCGCGGTGGCACGCGGCTTCGCCGAGGCCATGGGCGGCACCCTGGACGCCGAGGACACCCCCCGCGGCGGGCTCACCATGGTCCTCACCCTCCGCGCTGCGGGAACCACCCCGGAGCAGAACCCCGCGACAGAACCGGAAAGGCAGGCCTCATGACCCGCGTCCTCGTGGTCGACGACGAGCCGCAGATCGTGCGCGCACTCGTGATCAACCTCAAGGCACGCACGTACGAGGTCGACGCGGCCCACGACGGTGCCACCGCCCTCCGGCTCGCCGCCGCCCGCCACCCCGACGTGGTCGTCCTCGATCTCGGGCTGCCCGACATGGACGGTGTGGAGGTGATCAGGGGCCTGCGCGGCTGGACCCGGGTGCCGATCCTGGTGCTGTCCGCCCGGCACACCTCCGACGAGAAGGTCGAGGCGCTGGACGCGGGCGCCGACGACTACGTCACCAAGCCGTTCGGCATGGACGAGCTGCTGGCCCGGCTGCGGGCCGCAGTACGCCGGGCCGAACCGGCCGGCGACGGTCTGAAGGACGTGATCGTCGACACCGGCGACTTCACCGTCGACCTGGGCGCGAAGAAGGTCAACAGGGGCGGCAAGGACGTACGGCTGACCCCCACGGAGTGGCACCTGCTGGAGGTCCTCGTGCGCAACGGCGGACGCCTGGTCGGGCAGAAGCAGCTGCTCCAGGAGGTGTGGGGGCCGTCGTACGGGACGGAGACGAACTATCTGCGCGTGTACATGGCGCAGTTGCGGCGGAAGCTGGAAGCCGATCCCTCGCACCCGAAGCACCTTGTCACCGAGCCGGGGATGGGCTGTCGCTTCGAGAAGTGAGGGTGTCGCCTTCGGGAAACAGGCTCCTCGCCCTTCGTCAGTACGCCCCGGTACGCTTCAGACATGAGTGCTGTCCCTCGTTCCGATAAGCCGGCGGGCCGTTTCCGGCGCATGCTCGACCGGCTCTCCTCGACGCAGGAGGACCTGGAGTCCGAGGAGCTGCGCGAAGACAGCGAGACGGCCGGCTGCATCCGGATCGGAGACTGCCAGGACCGCGAGATAGTGACGGTTACTGGTACCTTGCGCACGGTCACCCTTCGGCCGCGTGCGGGAGTCCCGGCCCTGGAGGCCGAGCTGTTCGACGGCTCCGCCGCGCTGGACGTGGTGTGGCTCGGCAGGCGCTCCATCGTGGGCATAGAGCCGGGGCGCAAGCTGATCGCGTCGGGCCGGATCTCGATGAGCCGGGGCCGCCGGGTGCTGTTCAACCCCAAGTACGAACTGAGACCCCTCGGACGGGAGTAGCCGGTGACGTCGCTCGACAAGCCGACCGAAGAGACATCTGCGGACGACGCCCGGGCGGTGACCGAGGCCGCCCTGTTCGAGGCGTTCGGCGGCGTGCGGGGCATGGTGGAGACGGTGGTACCCGGCCTCCTCTTCGTCACCATCTACACGATCAACAAGGACCTGCACCTGTCGGCGATCGCGGCGCTGGCCGTGTCGCTGGTGCTGGTCGTGGTCCGGCTGGTGATGAAGGACACCGTCAAGCACGCCTTCAGCGGTGTCTTCGGCGTGGCCTTCGGTGTCGTCTTCGCGATGATGACCGGCAACGCCAAGGACTTCTACCTGCCCGGCATGCTCTACACGCTGGGCCTGGGCCTCGCCTACATCATCACCACGCTGTGCGGTGTGCCGCTGATCGGGCTGATCCTCGGCCCGGTCTTCAAGGAGAACCTCTCCTGGCGCACGCGCAACCCCGGCCGCAAGAAGGCCTACGCGAAGGCCAGCTACGCGTGGGGAGCGATCCTGCTCGCCAAGTGCGCGATCCTCTTCCCGCTGTACTGGTGGGCCGACACCACCCAGCTGGGCTGGGTCCTGGTCGCCCTGAAGATCCCGCCGTTCCTGCTCGCGGTGTACCTGACGTGGGTGTTCCTCGCGAAGGCACCCGCGCCGATCGACGTGTTCGCCGAGATGGAGGCCGAGGAGAAGGCGGCCGAGGAACGCGAGCGGCAGGGTGCCGCCCGGTCCGCGGAGCAGTGAGCCTCCGGCGCTGACGGAAGCGGAAGGGGCGTCCCGAGCACTCGGGACGCCCCTTCCGCTTGTTCGAGACGGCTTTTTCAGACGGCTCAGCCGGCTGAGGTCCGTCGCACCGACAGCAGGTCCTCCAGCTGCTCCTCACGGGCTTGGGCCGCCACGAAGAGGAGTTCGTCGCCGGCCTCCAGGGAGTCCTCCCGTGAGGGCGTCAGCACGCGGTTGCCGCGGATGATCGTCACCAGGGACGTGTCCTGCGGCCACTCGACGTCGCCGACCTGCGTGCCGGCCAGGGCCGACTCCTCCGGCAGGGTCAGCTCGACCAGGTTGGCGTCGCCGTGGCTGAAGCGGAGCAGGCGGACCAGGTCGCCCACGCTCACCGCCTCCTCGACCAGGGCCGACATCAGACGCGGAGTGGAGACGGCCACGTCCACGCCCCAGGACTCGTTGAACAACCACTCGTTCTTGGGATTGTTCACACGGGCGACGACGCGCGGGACGCCGTACTCCGTCTTGGCGAGGAGCGAGACGACCAGGTTCACCTTGTCGTCGCCGGTCGCGGCGATCACGACGTTGCAGCGCTGGAGCGCCGCCTCGTCGAGGGACGTGATCTCGCAGGCGTCGGCGAGCAGCCACTCGGCCTGCGGGACGCGTTCGACCGAGATGGCGGTCGGCGCCTTGTCGATCAGCAGGACCTCGTGGCCGTTCTCCAGCAGTTCGCCGGCGATCGAGCGGCCGACGGCGCCGGCTCCGGCAATGGCGACCCTCATCAGTGACCGCCCTCCTCTTCGGGACCCTTGGCGAACGCCGCCTCGACCTTGTCGACCTCGTCGGTGCGCATCATCACGTGCACCAGGTCGCCTTCCTGCAGCACCGTCTGCGATGTGGGCAGGACCGCCTCGCCGAGCCGGGTCAGGAACGCGACGCGCACGCCCGTCTCCTCCTGGATCCGGCTGATCTTGTGGCCGACCCAGGCGGGGGAGGTGTGCACCTCGGCGAGCTGGACACCGCCCGTGGGGTCGCGCCACAGCGGCTCCGCGCCGGAGGGGAGCAGACGGCGCAGCATCTGGTCGGCCGTCCAGCGGACCGTCGCGACGGTGGGGATGCCCAGGCGCTGATAGACCTCCGCGCGGCGGGGGTCGTAGATGCGGGCGGCTACGTTCTCGATGCCGAACATCTCGCGGGCCACGCGAGCGGCGATGATGTTGGAGTTGTCACCGCTGGAGACGGCGGCGAAGGCGCCGGCCTCCTCGATGCCGGCTTCGCGCAGGGTGTCCTGGTCGAAGCCGACGCCCGTGACGCGGCGGCCGCCGAAGCCTGAGCCCAGCCGGCGGAAGGCGGTGGGGTCCTGGTCGATCACGGCGACCGTGTGCCCCTGTCGCTCCAGGTTCTGGGCCAGCGCGGAACCCACCCTTCCGCAACCCATGATGACGATGTGCATGGCCTCACACCACGCTTCCCGCAGACCTTCCGGCCTGCGTCAGTGTTCTGCTCATGTCTCTCTCTCGGCTCGCCGGGCAGCACTTCACGGCCTTCTGTGCGGCCGCCAGGCACCATCATGCCGGGGAACGCCACGTGTGATCCCCTTCGGTGCCCGCCCGCCCGGCCGATCGCCCGTGTCCAACGTATCGGCAATGCCGGGAGAGCCCGCCAGGACCCTCGGGTGCGGCGGGGGCCGAGGTCGGCGGTGCCGGCCGGCGAAGGAACGGGGGGAGCGCCGGTGGAAGGCCATGGGCTTCACGGCCCTATGGCGTACGACGCGCGAGAAACGGACGGCCATGAGTCACGAGATCGACGTCCTCGTCCTGGGCGGCGCGGGTGTGGACACGATCGTGCACGTGCCCGAGCTGCCCGTGCCGTTCGCGGACAGCCACATGATCCGGCCCGGGATCGTCACGCGGGCGGGACAGAGCGGGGACTTCGTGGCACTCGGGACGAGCGCGCTGGGCCTGCGCACACACCACCTCGACCTGCTCGGCGACGACCCCGAGGGCGACCTCGTGCGCGCGCTGCACCAGGAGCACGGCATCGGGCTCACGGCCGTCCCGCAGCCGCTCGGCACCAAACGTGCGGTCAACCTCGTCGGCCCCGACGGCAGACGGTCGTCCCTCTACGACGCCACCCGGGCCGCCGGCACGGACCGGCTGCCCGAAGCCGCGGTGCGCACACTGGCGGCGGTCAGCCGGCACGCTCACGTCGTCATCACCCAGCCGTGCGCCCACGCACTGCCCGCCCTGCGCGCGGCCGGCGTCACGATCTCCACCGACCTGCACGACTGGGACGGCTCCAGCTCCTACCACGAGCCCTTCGCCCACCAGGCCGACCTGGTCTTCCTGTCCAGCACGGCCCTGAGTGACCCGGAGCGGACCATGCGGCGGATCACCGAACGGGGCAGAGCCCGGAT
The DNA here is from genome assembly GCF_002891435.1 of Streptomyces cahuitamycinicus. Classification (GTDB taxonomy): domain Bacteria; phylum Actinomycetota; class Actinomycetes; order Streptomycetales; family Streptomycetaceae; genus Streptomyces; species Streptomyces cahuitamycinicus. Next base: position 22,985 of record NZ_POUC01000034.1, on the reverse strand, counting down.
CGTCGTCGCCACAGCCGGAGCGGACGGCGCGTACCTGCTGGCAGACGGTGAGCTCACCCACGTACCCGCCGCCCCGCCCCCGGCCCCGGTCGTCGACTCCAACGGCGCGGGCGACGCCTTCGCCGCCGCGTTCCTCCACGCCTGGCTGGACGGTACCCCGCCCCACCGCAGCGCCCTGCACGGCACGGTGGCCGGCGCCTACGCCTGCACGATCCCGTCGACCCGGGCCGCCGCCATCAGCCGGGAGGAACTGAGCGCGGGGGTGGCGCAGCTGGAGCGGGCCGAGCGGCCGGGGGGCTCCCGAGACGTCTAGGTGGGCCGCGCCCGGGCGGCCGGGGGCCCCAGTACTCCTAGGGCCGTGCCCCGGGCGCCATGTCCTTGCGGCGGCTGATGCTGCGGACGCTCGCCAGTGTCAGGATCCCGAGGGCGACGAGGGTTGCCGCGGCGCCGATCAGCTGGGCGGGGGTGTGCATGGGACCTCCAGGGGCGGCAACGGACGGGAGACGGACGAGGCTCAGTCATATAGGCATGGGAACCGGGTGACCTGCTGAATCCCCAGCCGCACCGGCCTCCGAATTCACTCGGAGAGCAGAGGGAACTCCTATGAGGGGTGGCGGGTGGGCGCCCCCGCAATCGAACGCCTACGATCCTCTGTTGTGTCCAAACTGACCGACGTGCCCAAACGGATCCTGATCGGGCGCGCACTGCGCAGCGACCGGCTGGGCGAAACGCTCCTGCCGAAGCGCATCGCACTCCCCGTCTTCGCCTCCGACCCGCTCTCCTCCGTGGCGTACGCGCCCGGCGAGGTCCTGCTGGTCCTGTCGATCGCGGGCGTGACGGCGTACCACTTCAGCCCCTGGATCGCCGTCGCGGTCGTCGTGCTGATGTTCACCGTGGTGGCGTCGTACCGGCAGAATGTGCACGCCTACCCCAGCGGCGGCGGCGACTACGAGGTGGCCACCACCAACCTCGGGCCCAAGGCCGGCCTCACCGTCGCCAGCGCGCTGCTCGTCGACTACGTCCTCACCGTGGCCGTGTCGATCTCCTCCGGCATCGAGAACCTCGGCTCCGCGATCCCGTTCGTCGTCGAGCACAAGGTCGCCTGCGCGATCGGCGTGATCGTGCTGCTGACGCTGATGAACCTGCGCGGGGTGAGGGAATCGGGCTCGCTGTTCGCGATCCCGACGTACATCTTCGTCGCGGGTGTCTTCACCATGATCGCCTGGGGCGCCTTCCGCGGCCTGGTCCTGGACGACACCATGCGGGCTCCGACGGCGGACTACGCCATCAAGCCCGAGCACCAGGGCCTGGCCGGATTCGCCCTGGTCTTCCTGCTGTTGCGCGCCTTCTCCTCCGGCTGCGCCGCCCTCACCGGCGTCGAGGCGATCTCCAACGGCGTCCCGGCCTTCCGCAAGCCCAAGTCGAAGAACGCCGCGACCACCCTCGCGGCGATGGGCCTGCTGGCCGTCACCATGTTCTGCGGCATCATCGCGCTCGCCGCGGCCACTGACGTCCGCATGGCCGAGAACCCGGCCAGGGACCTCGTCCACAACGGCGTCCCGCTCGGCCCGGACTATGTGCAGCACCCGGTGATCGCACAGGTCGCGGAGGCCGTCTTCGGCGCGGACAGCATCCTGTTCATCGTCCTGGCCGCCGCCACCGCGCTGGTGCTGTTCCTCGCCGCCAACACCGCCTACAACGGCTTCCCGCTGCTCGGCTCGATCCTCGCCCAGGACCGCTACCTGCCCCGCCAGCTGCACACCCGCGGCGACCGGCTGGCCTTCTCCAACGGCATCGTGCTCCTCGCGGGCGCCGCCGCCCTGCTGGTGGGGATCTACGGCGCCGACTCCACCCGCCTGATCCAGCTCTACATCGTCGGCGTGTTCGTGTCCTTCACGCTCAGCCAGACCGGCATGGTCCGGCACTGGAACCGCCACCTGGCCACCGAGAAGGACCAGGCCAAGCGCCGCCACATGATCCGCTCCCGCGCCATCAACGCCTTCGGCGCCTTCTTCACCGGCCTGGTGCTGGTGGTCGTCCTCGTCACCAAGTTCACGCACGGCGCCTGGGTCGCCCTGCTCGGCATGGTGATCTTCTACGCGACGATGACGGCCATCCGTAAGCACTACGACCGGGTCGCCGCCGAGATCGCCGCCCCCGAGGGCCCGAGCGACGACCTCGTACGGCCCTCCCGCGTCCACTCGGTCGTGCTGATCTCCAAGATCCACCGCCCGGCGCTGCGCGCCCTGGCCTACGCCAAGCTGATGCGCTCGGACACCCTGGAGGCCCTCAGCGTCAACGTCGACCCGGCGGAGACCAAGGCCCTGCGCGAGGAGTGGGAACGGCGCGGCATCGACGTACCGCTGAAGATCCTGGACTCGCCCTACCGCGAGATCACGCGGCCGATCATCGAGTACGTCAAGAGCCTGCGCAAGGAGTCACCGCGCGACGCGGTGTCCGTGATCATCCCCGAGTACGTCGTAGGCCATTGGTACGAGCACCTGCTGCACAACCAGAGCGCCCTGCGGCTGAAGGGCCGGCTGCTGTTCACGCCCGGGATCATGGTGACCTCGGTGCCGTACCAGCTCCAGTCGTCCGAGGCGGCCAAGCGGCGGGCCCGCAGGCAGCAGGACTGGAACGCGCCGGGTTCGGTGCGCCGGGGCCCGGCCCAGGTGCGGTCGAAGGAGTCCACCGAGCGCAAGTCGTGAGACGACGGCTGATGTGAAACGGCCGGGTGGCAGCCACGTAGACTGGTGGGCTGTTGTCCGGCCGTTTCCGTTCGGCCCTTCCCCCTCACGCGTTTTGGAGTCACCCCGCCATGCAGGCAGAACCGAGGAAATCGCTGGTGGGGGAGGAGTACGAGGTCGAGATCGGCCCCGTCGCCCACGGCGGTCACTGCATCGCCCGCACGTCCGAGGGCCAGGTGCTGTTCGTACGGCACGCGCTGCCCGGTGAGCGGGTCGTGGCCCGGGTGACGGAGGGCGAGGAGGGCGCGCGGTTCCTGCGCGCGGACGCCGTGACGGTGCTCGACGCCTCCAAGGACCGGATCGACGAGCCCTGCCCGTTCGCCGGCCCCGGCCGCTGCGGTGGCTGCGACTGGCAGCACGCCAAGCCGGGCGCGCAGCGGCGCCTGAAGGCCGACGTCATCGCCGAACAGCTGCAGCACCTCGCCGGGCTCACCCCGGAAGAGGCCGGCTGGGACGGCACGGTGCTGCCCGCCGAGGGCGACAAGGTGCCCGCGGGCCAGGTCCCCGCGTGGCGCACCCGCGTCCAGTACGCCGTCACCGCCGACGGCCGGGCCGGCCTGCGCCGGCACCGCTCCCACGAGGTGGAGCCGATCGACCACTGCATGATCGCCGCGGAGGGCGTCAGCGAGCTGGGCGTCGAGAAGCGGGTCTGGACGGGCATGGACTCCGTCGAGGCGATCGCGGCGACCGGATCCCAGGACCGCCAGGTGATCCTCACCCCGAAGCCTGGCGCGCGCCTGCCGCTGGTCGAACTCGACCGCCCCGTTTCGGTCCTGCGCGTGGACGAACGCTCAGGCGGCGTCCACCGCGTCCACGGCCGCAACTTCGTCCGCGAACGCGCGGACGGCCGGACCCACCGCGTCGGCAACGGCGGCTTCTGGCAGGTCCACCCGAAGGCCGCGGACACCCTGGTGACGGCGGTCATGCAGGGCCTGTTGCCGCGCAAGGGCGACATGGCCCTCGACCTCTACTGTGGCGTCGGCCTCTTCGCCGGCGCCCTCGCCGACCGCGTCGGCGACCAGGGCGCCGTCCTCGGCATCGAGTCCGGCAAGCGGTCGGTGGAGGACGCGCGGCACAACCTCGCGGACTTCGACCGCGTGCGCATCGAGCAGGGCAAGGTCGAGAGCGTGCTGCCGCGCACCGGCATCACGGAGGTCGACCTGATCGTCCTGGACCCGCCGCGGGCGGGGGCCGGCCGGAAGACGGTTCAGCATCTGGCCTCGCTGGGCGCGCGACGGATCGCGTACGTGGCGTGCGATCCGGCTGCGCTGGCACGGGACTTGGCGTACTTCCGGGACGGGGGGTACCGGGTGCGGACGCTGCGGGCGTTCGATCTGTTTCCGATGACGTCGCATGTGGAGTGTGTGGCGATTTTGGAACCTGCGGCGAAGGGGCTCTGACCTGCTGTTTTCAAGGGCTCCGGCGGCTTCTGCCGCGCGTCCGACCAGGTCGCGGACTTTGACGGCGACCAGGGCGCCGCCTGCCACGGGAACACTGCCGCCTTCGCAGAAGTCGTTCTGCACGTCCACCACGATCAGTGCTCGTCCCATGTTCCTGTCCTCCGGTTCGGCGTTCACGTCGTTCATGGATCTACTGCTCGCCGTCGGCATCTGGCCTCGGCGTCTCGTAGGCGTAGGCGTAGGCGAGGGCGGTGTCGAGGAGGTGGCGCAGCTGGGCCGGTGTCGGGGCGACGGCGGTGGCGATGAGGGCCTGGGGGTCGGCGAGAGGGGTCAGTACCGCGTGTCCCTCGGCCGGGTCGTCGCCGATGACATGCGGCTCCTGGGGCGTGCCCAGCTCAGGATCGACCAGGAGGAGCTGCCCCGCCGCCCGATGGGCTCCGAGGACGGCCGGGCCGTCCCACGCCGGCGCCGGGTAGCCGTAGGCGGCCTGCTGGTCGAGGAGCGGTCGTCCGCCGCGGCGTACGGCCAGGCGGGTAGTTAGGTAGCCCGGCACCTCGCCCGAGCGGCCCAGGAGTTGTTCCTCCCGCATGACCAGACGGGAGGTGGGGGCGAGGTCGACGGTGAACGTCTGGTGCAGGGTGCTGCCCCGGGTACTGATCAAGGGTTCGGGCAGCCAGTGCAGGGTCGCGTCGTCGTCCACCCTGATCCGTACGTCATACGTGGCGGGGATGGTGGTGGGGCCTCGCAGGGCGATGGTGGCGGCGGCCGTGGTCACCTCCAGTCGGGCCCGTGTCCCGGCGGTGATGTCGAGGGCGAGCCGGTCTCCGCCGAGCGGTGCGCTCATCGCGCCGAGTACACAGACACGTGCCTGCTCTCCGCGGGCCCGTAGCCGGCGCAGGTGGAAAGGACCGTCGCTGTGCAGGAGCGGAACCGTCGTGGTGCGGCCGTTGTGGGCGGCCCGGATCTGGGCGGTCGCGGTGACGCCGGACGGGTCCGCCGGGGCGGATTCGGTGGAGTGCCGACCGTGGGGGCCACCGTCGGCTCGCAGCGGTTCGTCGGCCGGCGCCGGAATCACGGCCGGCGTCTTCGCGGTGGTGAGGTTCACCGGGCGGATCCGGTGGTGTGCCAGGCGGCGAGGCAGCTGGTGACCCAGTCGGCGATTGATTGGATGCCGTCGGGGGTGGTGAGGCTGGTGAAGGCGTACGGCAGGTCCCCCCGCTGCCTGCGGGTGTCGGCCCTCATGGTGTCCAGGTCGGCTCCCACGTACGGTGCCAGGTCGGTCTTGTTGACCACGAGGAGGTCGGCGGTGGTGATGCCGGGGCCGCCCTTGCGGGGGATGTCGTCGCCGCTGGCCACGTCGATGACGAAGACCTGGCTGTCGACGAGCCCGCGGGAGAAGGTCGCGGTGAGGTTGTCTCCCCCGGACTCGATGAGGATCAGGTCGAGCGGGCCCAGGTCCTGTTCGAGCTGCTCGACGGCTTCGAGGTTGGCGGAGATGTCGTCGCGGATGGCGGTGTGCGGGCAGGCTCCGGTCTCCACGGCGGTGATGCGCTCCGGTGGCAGCACGGCCTCACGGCGCAGGAAGGCCGCGTCCTCCTGGGTGTAGATGTCGTTGGTGACGACGGCGATGGACAGCCGGTCGCGCAGGGCGCGGCACAGGGCGGCCACCGTCGCGGTCTTGCCCGAGCCGACGGGCCCGCCGAAGCCGATGCGCAGGGCGCGGCGGCCGCCGTCAGCGAGCAGCGGTTCGGCGCTGTGGGTGTGGCGGTGCGGCATCGTCACGGGGTGGTCGAGGTGCACGAGGAGGCTCCATGCGTCGGTCGGGGCTGGTCAGGAGGCGAAGAGCCGGACGGTCCAGGCGGCGTGCTGCTCGCTGGTGATGTCCAGCAGGGGAGCGGAGGCGGCGGGCAGGACGCCGACGCCCTCGGCGGTGACGCGGCGCGCCGCGGCGTCCGCGGCGTCCGCGACGATGTCGAGTTCGCCGGCGAGCCGTGCCAGGACGGCGGTGGCGTCGAGCGGGTCCAGGCTCAGCAGGCGTACCGCGGCGGTCGCCGGGCCGCCGACGCTGTCGTAGGCGGCGGCCCGGGCGGCGTCGAGCGGGGCGAGTCCGGCGGCGCGGGCGGTGACGCCGAGCACGACCGGCTGGTGGGCGCCCTGGGGCCGGTGTCGGGCGAGGTGGTCGAGGTCGGTGCTGGGCCAGGTGGCCCGGGCCGCGCGCATCAGTTGCCGGCCCAGACGGCGTGCAATGCGGCGCAGCGCCGGTACGGGGGTGCGGGTGTCGGCGGCCTCGTCCAGGGCGAGGGCATCGCAGCCGTCGGCGGCGGCTGCGGCGAGGCCGGCGGCGACCAGTCCGGCGGTATGCAGCCGGCCCCGGCAGAACGCCTCCAGGCTCGCGGTGTCGTGGACCCGGCCGGAAGCGACGGCGGCCTCCATTCCGCCGGAGTGGGCGTGCCCGCCGGCGGGGAAACGGCCGTCGGCCAGGACGAGCAGGGCAGTGCGGCTCATGGGGCGGCGGGACCGCCTTTCGCGAGGAGGTGCCGGAATCGGTCGCGCGGGCTGACCGGCCCCGGCCGTGGTGGTCAGAATCAGAAGCTGTGGTGGTCAGAAGAGGAAGTACCGCTGTGCCAGGGGCAGTTCGGTGGCGTAGTTGCGTCCGACTTCCTGCCCGTCGACCGTGGTGCGGACGTCGGACGTGGTGGCGCCGCCGATGGTGACGTCGAAGGTGTCGGGGTCGATGTCGATCTTCGGGACGCCGTTGTTGTGGACCATGTCGGCCTTGGTGACCTCCCGGGTGGAGCGGATCGGGCGCAGGGGCTTGAGCAGCCCGATCCGGGAGAGTTCGCCGTCCAGGGCTGCCTCGGCCACGAAGTTGAAGGAGTTGGCCGCCGGAGCGCGGCCCTTGAAGCCCCAGACGGGGCGCGGGAGGTAGGGCTGCGGGGTGGGGATGGAGGCGTTGGCGTCGCCGATCTGGGCGTAGGAGATCTGGCCGCCCTTGATGACCATGTGCGGCTTGACGCCGAAGAACTTCGGTTCCCACAGCACCAGATCGGCGAGTTTGCCGGTCTCGACGGAGCCGACCTCGTGGTCGATGCCGTGGGTGATGGCAGGGTTGATCGTGTACTTGGCGACGTAGCGGCGGGCACGGAAGTTGTCCGCGCGCGCGTCGTCCTCGCGCAGGTGACCGTAGCGGGACTTCATGACGTGCGCCGTCTGCCAGGTCCTCATGATCATCTCGCCGATGCGGCCCATGGCCTGGGCGTCGGAGGACATCATCGAGATGGCGCCCATGTCGTGCAGCAGGTCCTCGGCGGCCATGGTGGAGGGCCGGATCCGGGAGTCGGCGAACTTCATGTCCGCCTCGACCTCCGGGTTGAGGTGGTGGCACACGATCATCATGTCGACGTGCTCCTTGACGGTGTTGACCGTGAAGGGCCGGGTGGGATTCGTCGACGCGGGCAGCACGTTCGGCTTGCTCGCGAGGCTGATCATGTCGGGGGCGTGGCCGCCGCCGGCGCCCTCGATGTGGAAGATGTGCAGGCTCCTGTACTTGGCGTCCTTCGTCCTGCGGTCCTTCTTGGTCGCGGCGAAGGTGTGGTGCACGAAGCCGGACTCGTTCAGGGAGTCGGCGTGCAGGGCGACCTGGACCCCGGTCTCCTCGCACACGTTCAGAGCCGCGTCGATCACGGCCGGCGTCGCGCCCCAGTCCTCGTGGATCTTGAAGCCCAGGGCACCGGCCGCGACCTGGTCGTGCAGCGCCTTCTCGGAGACGGTGCTGCCCTTGGGAAGCAGGCCGATGTTGACCGGGAAGGCGTCGAGCGCCTCGAACATGCGCTGGATGTGCCACTTGCCTGGTGTGACGGTCGTGGCCGTGCTGCCCTCGGCGGGCCCGGTGCCCCCGCCGATCAGCGTCGTCACCCCCGAGGCGACCGCCTCGTGGATTTGCTCCGGGCACAGGAAGTGCACATGGGTATCCACGCCGCCCGCGGTCAGAATGCGGCCCTTGCCGGAGATCACCTCTGTCTCGGGCCCTACGACGAAGGCCGACGCGCGCGGGTCGCGGCTGGCCGGCGGCGTCATGGTCTCTGGGTTGTACGCCTTGCCGATGGCCCGGATGCGGCCGTCGCGCAGCCCGACGTCGGCCTTGACCACGCCCCAGTGGTCCAGGATCAGAGCGCCGGTGATCACGGTGTCCACCGGTTCGCGGGGGTCGTCGCGGGGGATGTGCGACTGGCCCATCGACTCGCGGATCACCTTGCCGCCGCCGAAGACCATCTCATCCCCGCTGATCCCCGGGCCGCCGCACCAGTCGGCGTCGATGCGCAGGACGAGATTGGTGTCGGCGAGCCGGACCCGGTCGCCGGCGGTAGGCCCGTACAGGTCGGCGTAGCGGGAACGCAGCAGTGGCTCCCAGGGCTTGTCCTTCTTGGCCTTGTTCTTCTCAGTCCTGTCCGGCATCGAGGTGCTTCTCCTCTTCGCTCTTGTCGGCCTGCAGCCCGTGGACGATCCGCTCACCGGCGATCGGCACCAGCATCACGGTGCGCTTGTCGCCGGGCTCGAACCGTTCGGATGTACCGGAAGGGATGTGCAGCCGCATTCCGTGGGCGGCCTCACGGCGGAACTTGAGTCCCTCGTTGGCCTCGGCGAAGTGAAAGTGGGAGCCCACCTGGATCGGACGGTCCTTGGGGTTGCGCACCACCAGCGGCACGGGCGTCGCGCCTTCGTTGAAGACCACCCGGTGTTCGTCCTCGTCCGGCAGCAGTTCCGGCTTGCCGGGATGAATGTCCACCTTGGTGGACGCCTCATCGAACGGATCGTGGATGGTCACCAGCTTCGTGCCGTCCGGGAACGTCGCCTCGACCTGGACGTTGTCGATCATCTCCGGCACGCCGTCCATGACCTCGCTGCGCTGCAGCACATGGCGCCCGGATTCCATCACCGCATCAACCGTTGCCCCGGCCCGTGCCTCCTCATAGACGTGCGCCGTCAACAGCGCCATGACCTCGGGATAGTTCAACAGCAGACCGCGTTCACGCCGCCGCTGGGCGACATCGGCCGCCACGTGGATCAACAGACGTTCCTGCTCATGCGGAGTCAGATGCACTCCGATCCCCCTTCTCCTGTCCGTCGCTTCGCCCGTGCGGCAGGCATCACAAAGCGGAACAAAGGGATGCCACCGGTCGTGCCTGTCGTAGACCGATCCTGAAAGAGGGAGGGAACCGATGGACAGTGAAACGGTCTGGTTGGCCCGGATGGAGTGAACCGGGGTCAAAGGGAGCATGCGGGGCGCAACACCCGCGTGCGGGGCGGAGAGGCATCGGCTGATCTCGTGAGTAAGCCCCACTGTCTTCCGCGCGGTGACAACTGCCGACTGTCCGGCACACATACGAGCAGGGCTGTCGAGGGAGAGGCGTCACCCATGTGAGCGGTCCGCTTCACGCCAGTACGGGCTTCGGCGAAGCCTTCCGGAAGCGGGCGCCAGAGCACACCTGCTGCAAACGAAACGCGGCTTTCCCGGAGCTGCGGCGCAGCGGCCGGTGTGCACGCGCTGCTGGAACAAGTTCACGGACGACCGCTGGCAGTCGCTCTGGCAACCCTCGTGGCGCAGCGAGGGAGGCGACCTGTGAGGGCCGAAGAGGCGGCCGCGTGCGACGCGGCCGAGGCGGAAGGCGAGGAAGAACCGCGGCCTGTTCGGACGCCGCCGGTGCCACTTCCTGGGCAAGCCCGACGCGGACCGCGTGGAACTACAGTGCGTCGCCCAGCAGTTCCATGACGAAGTGACGTCGTCGAACCCAGAGCCGACCGGTTGCGGGGCAGTTCACGACCTGGGTCACGGCCGTGCTGGCGGACGGCTGGGCGACGGCCGCTGCTCAGGCCAGCATTCAGATGCCGTAACAGGCCCTGAACCCGCTCGGGTAGGCCCATGGGATCAGGGCTGAGGCCCCGGGACGCCAGTAATGACCTTTCGGGGTCCCGACGGCGAGGGGTGCCACGCCGCTCGGGGATCGTCTCCGAGTCGGTCACCGGCCACGTCGCTCCGGGCACCCAGCACCACGGCGGAGCCGGAGGGCGCGGCACGTACCGCACAGTCCAGCCGACGAATCGGTACCCGGGCGGGGCGTGGTCGCCTACCGTGAGGCAGCGCGTTCTCGAACGCGCACACCGTCTCGTCGTGGGTGACCGTGGCCCCCGACAACCCGTGCGCTTCCGCCGGGTGTGTTCGGTGATCGACTCGTTCGGTGCGGTCCCGTTTGCGCCGGTCTTCCTCTATCCCGTCGTCAGTGCCTACTGGCGGGGATGATCGACTGAACTCAAACCGGCCGGGAAAGGGGGTTCGTGAAGCTCATCGGACCTCAGAATTCGTGCACTACGACCCAGTAGTCGGATTCTTCGACCGAGGCGGCACACAGGTGGCGGCCGTCAACTGAAACGGCGATGAACTCGGGTGAACCCGTCGCCGCGCAGATTCGGGACGGGAGGTTCTTGCCGACCGGGTCTTCTACACGCACCCAGCCGACCTGGCTCCCGCCAGGTACGGGTGGGAGGATGAGGAACTCTCCGTCCTCCCCGTAGAGGGAAGCCTGCGCAGCATGGCGATGCCACGCCTCGTCCAGTCCTTCGGCGGCGTCGGGGGTGGAGGCGAGGATTGCGGCGACCGGCTCCACCTCGAATCCGCTGACCGCATAGATGGCGGCGTTCACGGGTGGGCCGTCAGGTGCCGCAGTCCCCGTCACCTCAAGTCCGCAGCGCCCGAGGGTGTCCAGCCACTCCGGTGCCTGCCAGTCGTTCATGATCGGTGGTCTTCTCCTGGCCCGGAAGCTCGGGCTTTCCCGCCCAGAACTTAACGGTGTCGTTCAGGGCACGGAAGAGGGTTTCACGTTCTTCGACGCTCCCGGAAAGGGCGGCGTCGGCGTCATCGATGGTCATGCACCATGGCAGACCGTCCTGCCTGCTGTCGAAACAGGAGGCGATCGCGTATCGATCGGCGCGGTACAAAGTCGTGGTGATCACCGACGAGTTGCGAGGTGAGGGCCCGTTGTGCCATTTGCCGGCATCGGCGATCGAAGCCAACAGCTACCGTCTGAAACGAAAGACGTGAAGCAGACCTCAGTAGTTCCTGATTTCGTGGAGTAGTCCCTCTTGGGCATCGGGCGGGCACAGCAGTACGGCCTGAAAGGTGGTCTTCTCCTGGCCCGGAAGCTCGGGCTTTCCCGCCCAGAACTTAACGGCGTCGTTCAGGGCACGGAAGAGGATTTCACGTTCCTCGACGCTCCTGGAAAGCGCGGCGTTGGCGTCATCGATGGTAAGGAGGAAATGCTTTGCGCTGATCCAGTGCAGATCGGTCAGGCAGTCCCGTAGTGCGTTCCAGTTCCAGCCGAAGTAGTCCGGGAGGCGCAGTGCCTCGTAGAACTGAGTGAACACCCCGTCGGCGTCGCGCATTTCCTGTCCTCGCATCCGGGCCGAGTAGATCAGTCCGGTGGGAGGCAGGGCGCGTGCAACGGAGAGGGAGGAGTCGGTCGGGACGACACAAACTTCTTCTTCGATCCGTTCCCACCAGGTGGCGTTGATCATCGGCCGGTCTCCATCACGATATATGTCTGATAATGCGTCGGAGTGTAGTACGCCGATCCGTCCGATCCGGTCACGACCCTCTCACCGCCCCACTTCGGGTTGTCGATCGACTGTACCGTGCCCCATTCCGTATAGCGGATATTGTTTCCCTGGCTGTCGAATTCGGGGAGTTTGTAGGCGTCGCCCTTTCCGCTGTTCTCGAATGGCTTGGGGATGGACGGTCCCATGCGTTGAGGGCCCGCGCCCTGAGCCTCTACACCGAACTCGCGAAGGTGACCGGATTGGGCGCGGGTGTGAGGCCGAGGGGGTCCGGAGCCGTGTAGCGGCCGGTCGCAGGGTCGTAGTGGCGAAAGTAGTTGTAGTGGAGGCCGGTTTCGGGGTCGTAGTACTGACCGGGGAAGCGCAGGGGAGTGTAGGTGCTGCGGTCCCGGGACCAGGCCGTGGTGCCCCAGAGCGTGCTGCGGGTGCGCCAGGCGATGTCGCCGGACTCGTTGACAAGTTCGGTGGGGGCACCGACAAGGTCGGTGACGATGGCGAAGAACCGCCGGTCGATCTCCTCCTGGCGGGCATCCGCGGTGAGGATCCGTTCGGTTTGGGCCATTGGGGTCAGGCCGCGATGGTCCCAGGTGAGCGCCACGTGATGGGCAATGTCCTGCGACGCCGTGATTTGCTCGCACACGGTGGTGCCGTCCCAGGTGAAGCGGACCTCCTCGACGACCGTCTCGCCGTCGGAAGCCAGGCGTTGCTTGGCGGTGCGGCGACCCAGTGGGTCGTAGCGATAGCGCCAGCGGGTGCCGTCGGGAGTGATGACGAAGGTGAGGCGGTCCTCGGCGTCCCACTCGTAGCGCCAGGTGTCGGGTTTGCGGGAGAGGCGGGTCCTCTGGCGCAGGGTGACGCGGCCTTGGGCGTCGTGTTCGTAGCGCACACCTCCGGCGCGGGTGAGGGAAGTGCCGTGGTACGTCCGGGCTCCGGTGGCTTCCTGGCCTGGATGGGAGGCAGGCCAGGAGGCGGAGACCTGATTGCCGCACGCGTCGTAGGCGTACCGTTCGCTCCAGTCGTCGGCGGTCACGGCGGTGACACGGCCGACCGGGTCGAGGCCGAAGGTGCGGGTGCCCGACAACCGGTCGGAGACCACGGAGAGGTGACCGTCGGCGCGGTAGGTGTAGGTGCGGCTGTTGAGCTCGCGTCCGTCGGTCATCAGATGCTCGGCGGACAGACGCCCGGCTTCGTCCCAGGCCGAGGTGACGGTGAGGGAGCCGAAGACGCGGGACAGTTCACGGCCTGCCACGTCATGGACGAAGGTGACCTCCTGACCACCAGTGGTCAGGAGGCGGGGGCGGCCTGCCTTGTCATGGGTGTAGGTGGTGACATGGCCGGTGGGGGTGACACGTCCTACGCGACGGCCCACGGCGTTGTAGCGAAAGATGGTGGCGCGGCCGTCGATGAGTTCCGTCTTGATCAGGCCGCGTCGGTCGTACTGCCGGATCAGCTCGCCGTCCGGGCCGGAAGCCCGCAGGAGGCGCCCGGCCGGGTCGTACGCGTAGCTGGTCGTCCGTCCGGAGGCATCCTTGCAGGTGACACGGCCCAGCTCGTCGTGAGTGAAGGAGATGAAGTCACCGAGCGGGTCGATCCGCGTGGTCAACTGCCCTACCGCGTCGAGGCGGTAGTCGATGGTGCGCTCGTCGAAGTCGGTTTCCGAGACCAGACGGCCGGCCGCGTCGTAGCGGTAGCTCCAGCCCAGACCTTGTGGGTTGGTGACACGGGTGAGGCGTAGGGCGGTGTCGTACTCGAACGCGTAGCGGGCGCCGTCCGGCCCGGTGCGGGCGGCGAGTAGGTCGAAGTGGGTGTACTCGAACCGGGTCGCTCCTCCAGCCGGGGAGGTGTGGGTCAGGCAGTTGCCCTCACCGTCGTAGGTCCATGACTCGGTGGCGCCGTCCGCGGCCGTTCGGCGGGCGAGTTGCCCGTCGGCGTTCCAGGTGAGACTGGTGACCCTGCCCACAGGGTCGACGGTGCTGACGAGTCTGCCGAGAGCATCGCGTCCCAGCGAGCGGTGCCGCCGGCCGGGTCGGTGACCTCCACCGGCAGGCCGGCGGCGTCGCAGACCACCTGGGTCGTGGCGCCGAGGGGGTCGGTGACGGAGATGATGCGGCCGGCGTCGTCGTAGGCGTAGCAGGTGACGTGGCCAGCCGCGTCGGTGATTCTGATCCGATTGCCGCGCTCGTCGAAGTCCTGTGTGCGGCGGGTGCCGTCCGGCTCGTGGAACTCCACCGGCAGTCCAAGCGGGCCGCGCACGATGCGCGATCCGGTGCCGTCGGGCCGAGTGACCGCGATGAGCCAGCCGTCCTCATCGTAGGAGTAGAGGGTGGTGCGACCGAGTGGGTCGGTGCGGGTAAGGAGGTTGCCGCGTGCGTCGTAGGTGAAGCGGGTGGTGTGGCCGAGCGGGTCGGTGGTGGCCAGGAGGCGGCAGCCGGGGCCGAACACGTGGCGGTCGCGTGCCCGTCGGCGGTGGTGAGTGTGGTGGTGCGGTGGCCGGTTTCGGGGTCGGGTTCGGTGCCAGTGCGGCCTCGTCGGTGAACCCGCAGATCCAACGCACCCCTCCCGACCGCGCCGACCAGAGGCCTCCGCCGGCCGTGGGCACCAGGAGAACGAGCGCCGCATCTCACCGACCAGCGCACGAGGATCACCGACTCCCCTTCTCCGCTCGGCGATTCGCTCCGCGAGCGCTGTCCCGGTCTGCCCCACGGCCTCTCCCCGTTCCAGGTGACTGATGGCACCGTAGATCAAGACGCACGCGGACATGTCGGCGGTTCTCCTGGAGGCTCGTCATGGGCCTGTGTGTCGCCCTCAGTTCGAGACCGCCGTGGAGACAGGACCAGCCCTCACGGTTCAGATTCGCGCCGGGAGCCGGGCGTGCAGCTTCGGCATGTCCGTCACGCGGCCGTCACCGTGCGGGAGGCGAGCTGGGGGAATGCGTCCTCCCAGACGGCGTGCACGGTACGGCCGACGAGTGTGCGCAGCACCGGCCGCAGCTGGAGGAACAGATCCTGGTTGAGGTACCGGGGCAGGTCATCGCGCAGACCCTCGTGCAGGGACAGTGCGGTACAGGCCCATGCGCTGGCGTGGCTTGCTCATGACCTCCATGGCGGTGGCCCGTCGCCGTCAGCTGACGAGAAGGAGGCAGCCAGGTCCTGGGGGAGCCTTATGGGTCACCGCACCTGCTGTTCCGCCCCCTGTCGGCGGCTCAGGAGGACAGGGACTGTGTAGCCGTAGGCGCGACGCCATCCACTCGCCCTGCCCGGGGCACGCCGCTGACAGGCCGAGCTGAGCAGCCGCCAGTAGCCGTCCGGGCCGTGCGCCCCGCCGGGCAGACGGCAGCCTTCCGAGGCCCCGTCAACTCGAAGCGTGCCCTCTACGGAGTGTGTCGGCCGTGTGGTCGCCGACGCGGGGCGAGGGAAGGGGGGCCCGCACCGTCTCGCGCCGTAACTCCTGCGCGATGGCGCGCGCTTCGATGCCCGCTTGTCGAAGGACACCCGTGAGGGGATTGGTATATCCGGTGAAGTACAGGCGCGAGGCTTCGGGATGGGCCTGTGCCCCTACGGCGAGGGGTTGCCCGTCCTCGTCGAGTACGCCCAGGGACCCGACCAGGTGGTGCAGGTTGGGCTGGTACCCGGTGGCGGCGATGACTGTGTCGGGTTGCAGTCGGGTGCCGTCGGCCAGTAACACGTCGGGGCCGTCGAACGCCTGGACGGCTGCGACCGGCTCGACCCGCCCGGACCGGACGGCGTCCACGAATCCGTGGTCGAGCACCGGGTTGACCCCTTCGCGGGCATTGCGGGTGTACAGGCCCGTGCGGGGCCGCGGCAGTCCCCATGAGGTCAGGTCGGGCACCGCGAGACGTTGCATGAGCAGGGAGGTGCGGTCGCGCCACGCGAGCGGGAGGGCCTCCGTCAGCCGACCGACCGCGTGCCACCGGGCGCTGGAGCGGGGCAGGATGTTGGGTGGGGTACGGACTGCGATCCGTACCCGTGCCGCTCCCGCCCCGGCGAGGACACTGGCGATCTCGGTACCGCTGTTACCGGCGCCGACCACCAGGACGTCCCGCACGCGGTAGGGGGCCGGAGAGCGGTAGTGGGTCGAGTGGAGCAGCGTGCCGGTGAAGGTTGAATGTCCGGGCCAGTCTGGGACGTTCGGGGTGTGGCAGCGGCCGGTGGCCACCACGACCGCACCAGCAGTCACTGGGCCGTCGGGGGTATGGACCATCCACTGTGCTCCCGAACCCGGCTCGGCCCGCTCGATGCGCTGCACCAGGGTGTTCACCCGGACGTCGAGTCGGTGATGGACGACGTAGCTCTCCAGGTAGCGCACATAGTCGTCCCGGCTCACCCACGGGCCCGCTTGGCGCGGCACCGACAGGCCGGGGAGGCTCGAGGTGCCGGGAGTGGTGTGGAGGCGTAGATGGTCGTAGCGCTGCGCCCAGCTCGCTCCCACCCGGTCCGATCGTTCCAGGATCACGGCCGGCACCCCGGAGCGGCGTAGTAGCGCGGCGGCCGCCAGGCCGTGGGGACCCGCTCCGATCACGATCGTGGGAGCGCTGAGGTTTTGCTGCGGTGTCGAGGACATCACCTCCTACAACGGCGGACCGAGGAGCGGGTCACGCTCGGCGGGGAGGCGCAAAGCCTGTGAAGTGGTGACGTCGGCCGCTCAACGGAACAGCGGGTGGCTGCCGTTACACCAGCGGTACGGACTCGTTGGACAACGGGCAGCAGCGCGCCGCCTCGCGCGGCGGGTCGGTCCGCCGAGGGCCGGACCGTCGGGACTGTCCGGGCCGGGCGCGGCTGAGCGGCCATGAGCCGTGCAGGCCAGGGGACATGAGCCTGCGCGGCCCCGGCCCCTGCGGCGGGCCCCGGGTCGGCTCGCTCCACCTGTCCGATCTTTCGAGGGGATCATGTGCAGGCAGCAACGACGTGCCACCGGCCACGGTTGCGAATCAGCGGAGTCTGCAAGGCGTACGGCGGCAGGCAGGTCCTGCGCGATGTGGATCTTGACGTGTCTGCTGGGACGCTGGTGGGAGTCGTCGGCGAGAACGGTGCGGGCAAGAGCACTCTGTTGCAGATCGCCGTGGGACACCTTGCGCCCGACGGCGGAACGGTGACACGGACCGGGGCGGTGGGGTACTGCCCGCAACAGGCGGTGCTCCACGATGCGTTCACCGTCGGACAGCATCTGCGGTTGTTCCAGATGGCCTATCGGTTGCCGACGCTGGAGCGCGCCGGCGAGCTGATGGAGCTGCTGGCGCTGACCGGTTGCCGGCGACAGCAGGTCGGCGAGCTCAGTGGTGGAACGCGACAGAAGCTGAACCTGCTGATCGCTCTCATGCACGATCCGCAGTTGCTGGTCCTGGACGAGCCCTACCAGGGCTTCGACTGGGACACTCATCAGCGGTTCTGGGCCCTGGCCGCCGATCTGCGTGATCAGGGCCGGTCGATCATCGTGGTTTCGCACCTGCTGCACGACCTGCACCACTTCGACGCGATCGCTCATCTGCGCCAGGGTCGTCTGCACTTCGAGGAGACCGACCATTGAGGCTCTCCTGGACGGCATTCACCGAACTGCTGCGGTGCACTCTGCTGGGCCACCTGCGCAACCGGCTGGCCCTATTTCTTGCGGTCGCGTTCATCCCCATCTGGATTTTCGTGGCGCGCTTGTGCACCTCCGACCAAGTGGTGCGTATCCGGCTGGACGCCATCGGCGGCCCCGTCTCCGCTCCGGCCAGCCAGGTGGGTCAGGTGGCCAGTGCGCTGGGCGCCATCACCATGGTCGCCGGCTTCATCGCCTTCACCGAAACCTTCCAATCGCGGGAGATGGACCGCCGTCTGCTGCTGGCCGGGTACCCACGGCTGCCGATACTGCTGGCCAAACTCGCTGCCGTCGCCCTTACCGCCACCCTGCTGGCCCTCTACACCACGATCCTGCTGTGGATCTCTCTGCCCGTACGCCATGCAGCACCCCTGGCGCTGGCCCTTGCGGGCGCCGGCCTCGTCTACGGCGGCATCGGGCTTCTGCTCGGCTCCGTGGTCCGCGGCGAGCTGGAGGGCTTTTTCCTCATCATCATGCTCAGCCTGGTCGACACCGGCCTGCAGAATCCCGTCTTCAACACGCTCATGGATGTGGCGGGCGTGTCAGCGCTTCCTCTGTACGGCGTGAACCAGCTGGCGCTGAGCTCAGCCCTGACCCCGCACATTCCCTGGTCCCACGGGCTGCTCTCCCTCACCTGGTCCGCAGCGACCGGCGCCCTGGCGTTACTCGTCCTCCACACGCACCGCCCTTCCCGCTCCCCGTGGTCCCGCAGGACGAGAGTCCACGCAGAGTGATCACGGTGCGGATGGTCCTGAGGGACTCTGCTTGGCCCGAGGCTGTCCAATCAGCGGTGTGAGCAGGGTGCCGGTGGCGGCTCACCCCTCGCCCGCGATAGGTGCGCGCGGCACTACGCGTCATTACTCCTGTGCGACAGGGGGCGTGCGCAGGGCGGTCACGGCCACGGCGTCGGTGCCGCCGAACAGATCGGCGACCCGGCCGCCCAGGAGGAGGAGCCCGCCGCAGGCCCTGGCCCTTCTCGGTTCCCTGTACGCCGACGGCGGGCGGAACCCGTCCCGTACCGCCGGACAGTGAGCCCGTGGCGTGCCCCCGAGCCGGAGGGTCCGTGCTCGCGGGTGTCTTCGGGCCGGATCAGCCGCTCGGCCGCCCCGCAGCTCAGGCTGACGCGAAACCAGATGTCAGGCAGGCCAGCAACTGGCCGGGCGCGTCCTCCTGGAGGAGGTGGCCGGCGTCATCGATCCAGTGCAGTTCGGCGTGCGGAACGCGTTCGTGCAGCCACTCGGCGTACTCCGGTGGGAGAATGCGGTCCTCACGGCCCCACAGGATCCGCACCGGAATCGACACACCGCCCAGCAGGTGCTCGTACGCGGCCGTGTCCGCCTGCCTGATCTGGCTGTACTGACGGTAGAACGCCGACTGCCCTGCCTCCCCACGCCACGGTGCGAGGAACGTGTCCAGGATTCCCGGCCGGAAGCCGGCGTGCGTGGCGTGCCGCAGATGGCTTGCTACCAGCGCTTCGTGGGCGTAGGCCGGAAGCTTGCGGAAGACTTCCTCGTGCTCCAGGAAGAGCCGGAACAGTCCCCGCTCCCACTCGCCGCCGCTCACCGCGTCGAAGAGGATCAGGTCCCGGTAGTTCCTCTCCTCCAGCAGCAGGGTCCGCAGCGCTACCGCCCCGCCGATGTCGTGAGCCACGACGCTGGGGCGGGACAGTCCCCAGTGGTCGAGGAGTTGAGCGAAGTTCCTCGAGTGAGCCGCGAGGCTCAGGTCCTGGCCCTCGTGCTGCTCGGACTGGCCGAAGCCGAGATGGTCGAAGAAGAAGACCGTGCGGGTACGGGCGAGCGCGGGAGCGATGTCGCGCCACAGGAACGAGGAGTACGGCGTGCCGTGCACCAGTACGAGTGGGTCTCCGCTGCCCAAGGCCCCCCACCGCACCACCCCTCCGGGTGTCTCGAATTCCTCGTCCAGCGTCCAGTCCACCACTTTGCTCCTCTCCTGCCTCGTGAGCACCACCTTCCACGCGGAGCGTTTTTCGATGCCTCGACAGCAAGAAACCTGCCGCACTGCCTGGGCCTCGGGCTACCGTCCGCCCCCGACTGGTGTTGGTGATCGGAATGACGGGGCCCGAATCCTCGGAGTCGGGCCCCTGACTTCTTCCTGCCGGGACGTCACAGCAGGCGCTTGCGGCCCCAGACGATGATGAAGGTGACGATGGCCGCGGCGACGGCGAGCATGATGCCCGCTCCGAGCCACTGCATCGTGTGCATCTGGGAGATGGGGAGGTAGTCGATGGACCAGCCGATGACGTGCTTGGCCTCCAGGCAGGCGGTGTGCGCCCGGTCGTTGTCGATCTTGTCGAGGCAGGTGGTCCAGTCCAGACGGGCTCCGGAGCTGGTGAGGAAGTAGGTGCCCTCTCCCTGCTGCACCGCCCCGGCGGGCAGCTTCGGCCGTGCGGCGCCGGGTCCGACTCCCTTGTCCGTGCTGACCGACACGAGGTTGCCCAGGTCCAGCCGGAACCGGTCCCAGACGACTCCGATCGCCACGACGATGCCGAGCGTGACCACCATCGACACCAGCGTGCGGCGCAGGAGCATGCCGGCCGCCACGCCCACGGCGAACGTCATCAGGGCGTAGGCCACCGGCATCACCCCGGTGACGTCGAAGAACGCGCCGCTGGTCCACTCCAGGGTGTCGGACCGTGCCTTGACCGGGCTCCACCACCAGTTGAAGACGGCGGCGAGTACCGCGGTGGACAGTGTGATCAGTGCGGCGGGCAAGGCGAGCTTCGTGGTGAGCCAGCGAAGCCGGCTGACGGACTGCGAGGTCACCAGCTTGGCGGTGCCTGATTCCAGGTCGCCCGCGATGAGCGGGGCACCGAGCAGGACACCCGTGAGGAGAGGGACGTAGCCCAGGTATCCGCCGAAGCTGAAAAGGCGGACCGTGTACTTCTCGAAATCGGGCGGCAGGCCACCGGACTTCTGCGGGTGCGCGTCCAGGTGGTCCACCACCTGCCCGCGCAGAAGGACCATCACGGCCACGCACAGGAGGGTGAGGGCGATGAGGGTCCAGAACGCGGCGCGGTGCTGGCGCCAGACGAGCCAGGCGGTACCGCCGAGCCTCGGGCCGGCCAGCCGGGAGCCCGGCGCGTGCTGCGGGCGCCCGGCGGGCGCCGTGTGGGCCGGGTCGTGAGTGAGCGTGGTCATACGGTCACAGCCTTCTGCCGGTCGCGGGCGATGATGTCGTGGATGTCGCCGACGCGGGCGCTGGGGGCGATCAGCGAGGGCGCGTCGGGTGCACGCAGATAGGCGAGCAGCAGCTCTTCCAGAGTGGGAGGCGTGACCGGCCCGCCGGACGTGATCGGAGCGCCCAGCCGCACCAGGACGCCCGGCCGGCCCTCGTCGTGGTGGGGCTCGATGACGGTGTGGGGTGCGACGGCGGGCAACGAGCCGCCCCCGGGGATGTCGAGCAGGGCGTGTGCGGCGCGTAGTTCGTTCACCTCGCCCGCGAGACGGAGGCCTCCGTCCGCGACGACGAGGAGGTAGTCGCAGATGTGCTCCAGCTCGGCGAGCATGTGCGAGGACACCAGGACCGTGGTGCCGTGCTCGGCGGCCTCCGCCGTCAGCGTGGCCATGAGTTCGCGGCGTACCAGCGGGTCCAGATCGGACATCGGCTCGTCGAGGATGAGCAGGTCGGGGCGCTTCCCGAAAGCCAGGGCGAAGGCGACGCGGGTGCGCTGCCCGCCGGACAGCGTGCCGATCCTCGCTTTCAGCGGCACCCGGCCCGCGTGGACGATGCCCTCGGCGACCTCCTGGTCCCACCGGGGGTTGAGCTCACGGCCCAGGCGCAGGGTCTCGGCCACGGTGAAGCGCCCGAACAGCGGCTTCTCCTGGGTGAGGAACGCGGTGCGCAGGACCGACTCCGTCGAGCCTGCTGCCGCGCCGAACACCCGCAGGCTGCCGGTCGTCGGCCGGATCATGTTGGTGGCCAGTCCCATCAGGGTGCTCTTGCCCGCGCCGTTGGGGCCGACGAGGCCGCAGACCCGTCCGGCCGGCAGCCGGAAGGAAACGTCCCGCAATGCCCAGCCGCGCCGGTACTGCTTGCCGAGCCCATGGGCCTCGATCGCCGATGCGCCGACGGGGGGTGCGAAACCCGCTCCGTTTCCGCGATGCGTCCCTGGGTGGTCCATGTGTGGCTCCTGTGCGTGTGGGAGGAGGGCCGGCCCTGTGCGTGTGGGGGAGAGGGCCGGCTGGGTACGGTCGACCACTGCCGGGAAGCCGCCGACGCGGGCTCCATATCCTCCGGGGCTCCCCACTAAGGTGATGTCGGCCGTGATCATGACGTGGTCCTTGCGTGATGAATGGCGAACGCCGCCTGGTGACCACGACTCTCCTCCGCGGCGTCTCGCGGCGGATCGGGCGAAAGACAGATCATGCGAGGCCGGCTCCGACTTTCGGCCGGTCCGCCGGAAGGACGGTGAGAGAGATGGTGCGAGCGGCGGACGAAGCGCCCACCCCCACGGTCACAAGGGAGACGGGACGTTCGCAGTTACTGCCCGTCACGGCGTGGATGTTGCTCGGCGGAGCCTTGGTCGGCCTTGTCGTGCTCGACTGGGCAGGCGG
Source organism: Streptomyces cahuitamycinicus (assembly GCF_002891435.1). GTDB lineage: Bacteria > Actinomycetota > Actinomycetes > Streptomycetales > Streptomycetaceae > Streptomyces > Streptomyces cahuitamycinicus. The sequence goes on along the minus strand of NZ_POUC01000034.1, from coordinate 1,058 downwards.
CCTCTACTGGATCCCCTACCACGGCCCCGCCAAGCTGATCGGCGCCCTGGTGATCGTCGCTCTCGCCGTCGTCTCACCCCGGCTCGACAGCCGGGCACTGCCGGTGGCCGCCTGCGTGTGCGCGGTCGGGTCGCTGTGTCTCTCGGTCTGGATACACCTGGAAATGGTGGGCAGCTCGCAGCCGTTGGGATTCGCCGAGCCGGCGGCGCTCGTGTGGCTCCTCCTGCTTGTCGCCCGACGGGGGAAGCCCGCATGGGTGGCGCTCGCCGTCCCTCTGCTGGGCATGGCGATCGTGCTGCGGCCGGTGTCGGTCTCGGTGCGGCAGTCCACCACCATCATGGCGCTGCTCTTCGCCCTGGCAGCGGTCACGGCACTGGGCATGGGCCTGGGCATGCGCCTGCTCCTGGTGGACCGGCGGCGGCAGGCGGCGGCCCTCCGCCTCGAGCAGCGGACAGAGTTCGCCAGGGACCTGCACGACTTCGTCGCCCACCACGTGACCGGCATCGTCGTGCAGGCGCAGGGGGCACAGGCGATGGCCGGCCGGCGGCCCGAACTCGTACCGCCCGCGCTGCAGCGGATCGAACAGGCGGGTTCGGAGGCACTGGCCTCGATGCGGCACATGGTGGGGATGCTGCGTGACGCCGACGGCGAAGTGACACTGACGCCGCTGGCGGGCATCGGTGAAGTGCGTACGCTCGTCGAGGAGTTCGCGGCCGTCGGCGGCGCCCATGCCCGGCTCGAACTGGCGGGGAACCTCGACGACCTGCCGGTCGAGGTGTCCACCACCGCGCACCGGGTGGTGATGGAGGCCCTCACCAACGTACGCAAACACGCCCACGGGTGCACCGAGGTGTGGGTGCGTGTGGACCGCTCGGGGGACCGGCTCACCGTACGGGTCAGCGACGACGGACGGCCGCGTCACCTCTCCCAGAGCGGCTTCGGGCTGAAGGGCCTGGCCGAGCGGGTGGGCCTGATCGGCGGAGACGTCCAGGCGGGCCCGCCGGCTTGGCGGCCGCTGCCGCCCGCTCGCCGTTGGCCGACGCCGGGCTGGTCATACC
>NZ_POUC01000349.1 GCF_002891435.1 Streptomyces cahuitamycinicus | reverse complement strand
GTCGTAGTAGGTGCGGGAGGCGGGGTCGTGGGGGGCTGCGAACGCGGAGAGGAACATCGCTCGTTTCAGCTGGCGGTTGCCGCCTCTGGGGGCGTGCTCGCCGTGGATCGACGTGCCGGACTGCCGGGTTGCGGGGGCGAGGCCAGCGTAGGAGGCCAGGTGGGCGGCGGTGGGAAAGCTGCTGCCGTCGCCGACGGTGGCCAGGAGGACTGCGGCGGTCCTGACGCCGATGCCGGGCATCGAGGTCAGGACCTGGGAAAGAGGGTGGGCCTCCAGCAGGGCCTCTATCCGGGTTTCCAGGGCCCGGCGTTGTTCGTGGTCGGCGGCCAGCGACTTCGCCAGCGAGGGGACGATGACGTCGAGGGTGCATAACGGGGGAAGAGCGGTGGTACCGGATACCCAACAGCGCGCGATCAGGCCCACACTGTGGCAGGGTCTGGTGGCCGGTACCGCCGGAGGCGTCGCGATGCCCCTCGGCGGGAAGATCGAGCAGGCCGTCACCGGCCGGCCCGACTCCCACATGGCCGCAAGCTCGCCGTCGTCCGCCTCACCAACGGACCAGATCCTGGAGAACGCGATCCGGTGTCGGCGCCACGCCGCCCCACTTGGCCCCGCAAGGAACTCGTCGTGGATGTCCTACACAAGGCGTGTACGCCATGGCTACCGAAGTGGTCGCCGATGCATTTGCCGCCCGTGGCGGCCCCGGCCCCGGACAGCGCACGCCGCCATCCGCCCATAGGCTGCCGCGCTCCTGCCGCGTAGGTACGCCCACGGAGCCTGAAGCCGGCAGCTGACGTCGCCGGATGCACGGCCGGCCTTGGCTGCTTCCTTCCAGCGGCTCATGCCGGGCACCGAACGATGGATCCCCGCCTGAGGCTGCTCATCCCCCCAACCAGTTCGCTGAGGTGTGGGCGTTCAGCGTCCCACGAGGCAGGCAGCGGTATTGAAGCCCGCCGTACCGGCCAGGAGAGCGCAGGTGATGGCGGCATGGCGTTTGAGCAGGGTGCGCCGCAGTTCCCGGTAGCGAGTCTCGTACTGCGCGCGCAGATCACCGATGTGGTGGACCAGTGTCTGCCGCGTGAGACTAATGCGCTGCTCGACGTAGAGGCGGGTCATCTCTTCGGCCTGCGCGGTGGTCAGCCACGGCATGCGTGAGCGCAGCGTCTCCGCTTCTTGCCGGGCCTGGAGGTAGTAGGTCTGGGCCTTGAGGTAGCCCTCGACATCGCCGACGAGGGCCGGTGCCTCGTCGGCGTGCGCCCGGCTCTGCCGACCCTTGATCATGACCGATCACCCTTGTCGCCCTCGACTTTCACCACATCCCGCCGACCGACGTTCTCCACCTGATCCACCTCCGCGATGTCCGGGTGGTGCAGGTCGAAGGCGGGGGACTCGGAGCGGATGCGCGGCAGGGTGACGAAGTTGTGCCGCGGCGGCGGGCAGGAGGTGGCCCACTCCAGGGACCGCCCGTAGCCCCAGGGGTCGTCGACCTCGATCTTTTTGCCGATCTTGGCGGTCTTCCACACGTTGTACAGGAACGGCAGGGTGGACAGGCCCAGCAGGAACGCGCCGATGGACGAGACCGTGTTGAGCCAGGTGAAGCCGTCGGCGGCGAGGTAGTCGACGTAGCGGCGCGGCATGCCCTCCGCGCCGAGCCAGTGCTGCACCAGGAAGGTCATGTGGAAGCCGGTGAACAGCGTCCAGAAGTGGATCTTCTCGAGGCGTTCGTCGAGCATGGTGCCGGTCATCTTCGGCCACCAGAAGCTGAACCCGGCGAACATTGCGAACACGATGGTGCCGAAGAGCACGTAGTGGAAGTGCGCGACGACGAAGTACGTGTCGGTGACGTGCCAGTCCAGCGGCGGTGAGCCGAGGATGACGCCGGTCAGCCCGCCGAACAGGAAGGTGACCAGGAAGCCGGCCGCCCACAGCATCGGCGGCTCGAAGGACAGTGAGCCCTTCCACATCGTGCCGATCCAGTTGAAGAACTTCACCCCGGTCGGGATCGCGATCAGATACGTCATGAAGGAGAAGAACGGCAGGAGCACAGCCTGGGTGGCGAACATGTGGTGCGCCCACACCGTCACCGACAGACCCGTGATGGCGATCGTGGCGCCTACCAGGCCCGTGTATCCGAAGATCGGCGTCCGCGAGAAGACGGGGATGACCTCGGTGATCACACCGAAAAACGGCAGCGCGAGGATGTAGACCTCGGGGTGGCCGAAGAACCAGAACAGGTGCTGCCAGAGGATCGCCCCTCCGTTCTCTGCGTTGAAGACCTGCGCCCCGAACCGGCGGTCGGCCTCCAGCGCGAAGAGCGCGGCGGCCAGCACCGGGAACGCCAACAGGACCAGCACCGAGGTGAGCAGCACGTTCCAGGTGAAGATCGGCATCCGGAACATGGTCATGCCGGGCGCGCGCATGCAGATGATCGTGGTGATGAAATTGACAGCGCCGAGGATCGTGCCGAAGCCGGACAGAGCCAGCCCCATGATCCACAGGTCCCCGCCGACCTGGGGAGTGCGCTCCCCGCCGCTGAGCGGGGTGTAGGCGGTCCAGCCGAAGTCGGCGGCGCCCTGCGGGGTGAGCAGGCTGCTGAGCACGATCAGGCCGCCAAAGGCGAACAGCCAGTACGAGAGCATGTTCAGCCGGGGGAAGGCGACGTCCGGGGAGCCGATCTGCAACGGCATGATCGCGTTGGCGAACCCTGCGAAAGTCGGTGTCGCGAACAGCAGCAGCATGATTGTGCCGTGCATCGTGAACGCCTGGTTGTACTGCTCGTTCGACAGGATCTGCAGCCCCGGGCGCGACAGCTCGGCCCGGATCGCCATGGCCAACGCTCCACCGATCAAGAAGAAACCGAACGACGTGATCAGATACAAATGCCCGATCTTCTTGTGATCGGTGGTGGTCAGCCAACTGACGATGACCTGTCCCTTGGTGCGGCGCCCTACCGCCGACACGGGAGAGACCGGCTCAGTCGCATGTGTCGCCATCAGCATCCCTAGCTAGTTAATCGCTGAACCCGGACGGTTTTGTGAGTGGTGGTACGCCTGCTTGTCGGTTGTTGGGGTGGGGCAGTGCGTAGCCCTTCCCCAGCAAGCTGCACCTGCTGATTCGACAACTGCCGTGCGCTTGGGGAAGGTATGGGCCGAATGGTTGATTCATCCGCCGGGGTGCAGGGGACCGGCCGGCAGGACACGGATCAGCAGGGTCACTTGGGGCAGTCGTCGGCTGACGCCAACTCAGATCGGCTGGTACACCCGAGACTTCAGGCTGGCCAGTTCCCGGCGCTCGGTAGAAGGGTCGGTGACAGTGCATGCCGGGCCTTGCACTACCACCCGCTCGGTGCCCATCGCTTGGGAATGCGACAGGTACGTGCTCGATCACTCCGCCCACCCGCCAGACGGCTGGGTGCACCTTGTGCCAACGATGTCCTGATGGGGTTGCCGGCGAACACTGGCTCGTCTTCGCAATCTTTCGACCGGGCCGGGGTCCGGCCACCGCTCGCGCCCTCGTCACCGGCATCGAGCGCCTGGACCCCGGCACAGCGGAGCGCGAGGAGAAGGTGCGGCGGGTCTTCGCCCTGATCCGGCAGGACATCCGGGACGAGGAGGACTACTGCCCCGGCTGCAGGAGGCACTGGACGCTGGCTGGCTGCGGCGGCTCGGTGTGGCGTGGGAGACGGTGCGCCGCAGCGCGCCGACCCGTCCCCACCCGGTCGTGCCGCGGCGCCGCCCGGCAACGCGGTCCTGGGCGTGCCGCTCAGCCTCTACGACCGGCTCCGTGACGGGCTGGGGGTGTCCGGCCCGTGGGGCAGGAGGGTCTTGGCCGGTCTGATCGGGCTGCTCGTCTCCGCCGCGGTCGCCGTGCTGGTGCGCAAGCGCTCCTGACCGGCGGGTCATCGCCCGTAAGCGTCCCGGCGGGGCAGGGGGCCGGCGTCCGCATGGCGGCCGGGGCGCCGGGCGGCGTGCCGCTGACCGGGGCCCATGCTGCCACGCGCTGCCAGGGCATCGGCGACGGCGCCCGTGACGAATGCGTAGACGGCCTTGTGCAGGACGTCCACCACGAGTTCCCGACGCGGCCAGGTCTCGGGCGGGGCGCCAACACCGGTCGCGTTCTCCAGGATCTGGTCGTTGGTGAGACGGACGACCGTGAACTTGGCGGAGGCGGCCGGTCCGCGCAGCCCGGCCTGGGCCATGACCGACCGCAGCACGCCAAGGAGGGCGGCTTGGCCGAAGTGCATGAACCAGTTGACCTTGAGCGGCTGGGTGCCGGGGCGCTCGGGCAGGCCGGTCAGCCGCTGCAGGACACGAGCCGGCACATGGGAGTCCGGCCGGCCAGTGACGGCCTGCTCCAGTTTCTCGCCGAGCGTCATCACGGCGCCTCCAGCGGTACCGGCGAGCAGCCCCTGCCACAGTGCGTGCCTGATCATGTCCTGGCGAGTACCCGTTTCCCCGAGTTAGGTCACGCACCCGGACCGGCCACAGCCGCCGGTCGCCTTGTCCATGAGGGCGCTGTACCCGAGCTGCAGTGTGTCCACCCCGACCAGGGCCATGAGCCTCCCCATGGCGGTGCGGGTCGCTCGGGGCCACAGCAGAACGAGACGATCGGGGTACTCGGCCGGGCGGAGGTGTCTGACATGGCAACAGCGCACAAACCGGGAACTGCCCGGTCCAAGAGGAATTCTGCCGATCAGTCTCTGCTCCGGGGGCAAAGGCAACAAATCATCGGATTGTTGATGCTCCTCAGCGCGGTGGTGCTGTTCGTGGCCCCATGGATCGCGGGCTACCCAGACACCGCAAAGGACGCACATCGCAACGAGCTGGGTGTGGGGATGGTCGTATTCTTCACCGCCCTCGCCCGCTTCTTCCGCTACCCCGGCAAGTGGTCTGATCTGGTGGTGCTGGTGGCCGGGGCATGGATGATCGCCTCGCCGTGGGCCATCGGCAGGCAGAGCACGGAAGTGTTCGACGGCGCCCAAGTGATCGATGTGGCTGTAGGAATCGTGCTGATGGTGCTGGCGATCGTGTCTCTGCTGTTGTTGGGCTTGACCCGGGGATACGACGAGAAGCGGAAAGCGGAAGAGGGCGGTCCCTGACCTGGAGGCGGTCGAGCCTGGCCGTGACTCTAGGGATAAAACTGCCGGATGTTGTTGACACCGGGTCTCCGATCACTACGGAGATCTGGTGCCCCATTCAGTCGGACTGCAGCAGGACCGCTAAGCCTAGCGACGCCTGGCGGTCTGCGTCACGCCGAGGAAGTCACCGGAAACGTCTCACTGACCTGCCGGTACGGCTACCTGCGGATCGACGGTGATCGTGTGCTGCACGCGAGGTGCCGGTGAGGCGCGCAATGCGGTGTCCGAGAGGCCTTGCGTCTCAGCTAGCGGCCGGTGACTCCTCATCGTCGCCGGCGTCAGGTGCGGCGCCTTCTTCGGTCTCGATGCCCTTAAGAGGCGTGCCCGCCGTCGTGCCCCGTTCCGGTCGGTAACCCTCCTTGTTGCTCGCTGTGCCTGGGATGGAACGGTCCTGGGCCTGGTTTTCCGCACCCGAGTGCGATCCAGGCTCCTCGGGGTCGCTGGCCCTGCCGTAGCCGTCCTCGCGGCGGTGCTCATCGCTGGCCATGTCTGTGCCCTTTCACATCGGGTCACCGCCGGGTTCCCTCGGGTGCGATACCGGAAACGGCGGCGCACCCGGGGCAGAGGGGGTCCCCTCCCAGAGTGTGGGCCTACCGTTCTGGTCGGCCGACGGCCACGGTCGGGCGACATCATGCAGTGAACGGCCTGCTTCCCAGCCCGGCCGGGACGCCATCCATTCAGCCAAGTGAACGAGTGGGCCGCAAGCCCGCTAGCAACGTGCACACTCCTTCACCGGCACGGTCACGGCCCGTCCCCGCGGCCTGACCCATGACCAAGGCTTAACTGAGCCCAGTACAGCACGCATACCGGTCGGATCTCCGATTCCGGAAGTTGCTTCCGCTATCGCTTGGCCGACGTACTGAAGGCGTCGCGAGCCCGGTCCAAGAGAGAGGCGAAGGGGCCCAGGGTCCACTGCATGGCCGGTGATCCGGCAGCGGTGGGATGGGGATGGGTGGGCGCCAGCTTCTCGGCCGTGAGCAACCTCCTGCCCATGGTCCGGCGCTGCTCAGGTGTGCAGCCGGATTCGAGCGCCGGGAACTCTTCCGTCTCCTCATGCTGGGCGTGGGAGAGCACGTCCTGCTGGAATTGAGCCAGCTGTACATCGAACTCCGGACTGTTGACGTCCAGCTTCTCCAGCCGGGCCAGGGCCTTGTTGGCCTCTTTCTCCTCGGCATTGCGCGCTCCGGCTTCTTCGTCGCCGGCGACGTCCTTGGCGGCGGGGCGCACGATCATCTCCTCGGCCGTTTCGTGCACGGCGAGGAGGCCCCTCAATTCATTGAAGACCTCCTTCTTGCGGTCGCCTTCGGCTCCGCTGATCTCGCCGAAGAGTTCCCTGATCCTGGCGTGTTGCTGGAGAAGGATGGCTACGACATCGTCCTTCTCCTTGCCAGCCGCCTTGTCACGCCGCGGGTCGTCGTCCATCTCGGGGTACTGCGCGCTCATCACGCCGTCCTTTGTGAAGTAGGGAGAGATGACCTTCTTGGACCGAGTCACCGCCGTGAGGTCCGGCAAACGCGGTCCGCAGAGGCCTCTGCGAGGGGAACCGACCTCTTCCTCCCCTTCGATACCCGCCCGGTATCACCAGCATGGGCAGTGCCGCGCTCACTCGCCTGCGTCTGGCGGCTCCCACAACCCGGGTGCGAGCGTCTCGCGTTCCCCTGCTTCCTTCCCGGTGAATGACGCGGAGGGAACGTGTGCTCCGGGCACGAGTACCTCGTCAGATGCCGCTGGAATCCGCAGCGACGAACTCGCAGACGGCCACCGGCGCCAACGCCACCGTCGAGCTTCCCGTGTCCAACTGCTCGGCGTTCTCTTCCCACTGGCCCTCCTCACCGGCCTGGCGACGCCCTTCCGCCCCGCCGCGCGGCCGCGATAGCCCGGCCACGACGCTCAACCTCGACGGAAACACCTTGGTGTACTTCTTGCCGCGCGGGGCGATGTAGTAGGTGCGGTCGAAGCAGACGAGCTCGATCTGGTACACGAAGTCGCGGTGATGTCGATGGTCTGGGAGCGGCCCGGCGAGATATGGTCCAGTTCGTCGGGCTCCACGACGACGTACTCGCCCTCGCTCAGCTCGAAGCCCTTGACGATGTCCTCGCCGGCGACTTCATCGCCGGGGCGCTCGTTGACCCGTCGGTTGCGGATGCGGTCCGAGGTGCCGCGCTGCAGCTGACCGGGTCCACTCCCCATCTGCCCCATCGCACGATGCTCCTGCTGACCACGCTGGTACCCGGCCAGGCACAGCGCGCGTTGGGATCATCCCGACCACGGCCTGGACGCCGCCCATCACGCCGAACACGCCAGGTCAGCGGGCTGCGGTGCCTTCGTCGGCCCTGTGCGCGTCCGGTGCCACGAGTGAGCTCCTGGCCGCGCTGTCCAGCTTTCCATCACCGCGCCAAGCGAGTGGGGCAGGGACATGCGGGTTGTTTTCTGTGCACCTCCGCGCTGGCGTTCGGGTGTGGACGTCGGCGATGGGGATACGTGTGGTTGCGACGTCCGTTCGGGCTTCTCGTTTCGTCTGCCGACCGCAAGAGCCTCTCGGGGCGATGGGGCTGGTGGGGCGGCCGCGGGTGGTCCCTGTCTGACAGGCTGACCGCATGGCTTCACTCGAGGACTCGGCCCGCATGCTTCACGGCCTGCTGCGGGCCAGTCACCTGTCCGCGTTTGAGGAGCTGCCGGCCCTGGTGGCGCACCGGGCCGGCGAGGCCGGGCTGCATCGGGCACGTCTCTACGTGGCGGACATCCAGGAGCTGGTGCTGCGGCAGGTCACCGGGCAGGGCCTGGACGCTGGAGAGGGCGGGCGGGAGCTGCGGATCGACGCCACGCTGGGGGGCCGGGTCTTTCGCGACGGGCAGTCGCAGTCCGTGCCGGTCGACGGCCGGACGCAGCACTGGCTGCCGGTGCTGGACGGCACCGAGCGCCTCGGTGTCCTGTGCATCGAAACCGACAATGAACCGGAGGAGCCCACGTCGGCGGCGATGGAGGGCCTGGCGTCGCTGGTGGGCATGCTGCTGGTCTCCAAACGCCACCACAGCGACTCCTACGCCCGCCTCACCCGTGTCAGTCCGATGTCGGTGTCCGCGGAGATGCAGTGGACCCTGATGCCCCCCCGGGCGTTCGCGAACAAGCGGGTGACCATCGCCGCGACGATGGAACCCGCCTACGCCACCGCCGGTGACGCCTTCGACTACGCCCTGGCCGGGCACACCGCTCACCTTGCGGTCTTCGACGCCATGGGACACGACACCTCAGCCGGGCTGACCGCGAACCTCGCCATGGCCACCTGCCGCAACCAGCGACGCCAAGGCCGCGGCCTCGCCGAAGCCAGGGACACCATCGAAGCCACGCTGATCGAGCAGTTCTCCCACACCCGCTACGCCACCGCAGTCCTGGCCGACCTCGACCTCACCACCGGTGTCCTGACCTGGATCAACTGCGGCCACCACCCGCCCGTCCTGATCCGCGGCCGACGCTGGACCACCCACCTGACCTGCAC
>NZ_POUC01000348.1 GCF_002891435.1 Streptomyces cahuitamycinicus | reverse complement strand
CCCCGGCACCGGTGGGTGACCTCCCCCGGCACGAGGAGGACCTGGCCCGTCACGGCGGTGGCCGTCCCCGTACGCCCGCGATCATCGCCTCCGTCGCTGCCGCCGTGCTGCTGATCGGCGGTGGCGGGGCCTGGCTCGCCGCCAACGCGTCCAGTGGAGCGGGCGGCGGTACGACGTCCGGTGCGCCCGGTGGGGACGACACTCCCCCGCCGCTCGCACTCGACGGCTACTCGGAGTCCACGGCGGGCGGCGGCAATGGCATCGCACCCGGCGAGCCCAACCCCTACGGCGCCACCTACCGGGTCGCCGGCACCCTGCCCGACAGCCCCGGTGAGGCGCCGGTGTACCGGGCGCGGGGCGAGGTCACGAAGGAGGAGGTGGCCCGGCTGGCGAAGGCCCTCGGAGTCGACGGGTCGCCGGTGGCGCAGGGCGAGGCCTGGAAGATCGGGGGCCAGGACGGGTCGGGACCGAGTCTGCAGGTGAACCGGCAGGCGCCGGGGGCCTGGACGTTCAGCCGGTACGCCCCGGGCACCGACAACTGCAAGGGCACCGACACCTGTACCGCCCCGCAGACCGGCGGCACGCCGGTGAGCGAGGAGGCGGCCGAGAAGGCCGCCGCGCCCGTGCTGAAGGCGGTGGGTCAGGACGACGCGAAGCGCGACGCGAGCCAGATCATGGGCGCCCAGCGGGTGGTGAACGCCACTCCCGAGGTCGGCGGACTGCCGACGCACGGCTGGACGACCGGGATCACGGTCGGCTCGGACGGCGAGGTCGTCGGCGGCAGCGGTCAGCTGAAAACGCCGGTGAAGGGCGACACGTACCCGGTGGTCAGCGCCGGGAAGGCGCTGGAGCTGATGAACGGGCAGCCGAAGAAGGACCCCCGGATGGGCATCGGCGGCTGCGCGAGCCCCGTGCCGCTGAAGGACCGGCTGGAGCAACCCTGCGAGCAGCCGGCGAGCGGTGCTCCCGAGCAGGACACGGTCACGGTCGAGAACGCGGTGTTCGGGCTGGCCGCGCACGTCGTGGACGGGCGGCAGGCTCTGGTGCCGTCCTGGCTGTTCGAGGTGACGGCGCCGGGCGCGAAGGACCCGTTCACGGTGACGTACCCGGCGGTGGAGCCGAGGTTCCTGGCCTCCCCCGAGCCGAGCGAGCCGAGTGACCAGCCGACGTCGGCTCCCGGTCCGCGCGAGGTGAAGGTGGACGGTTACCGGGCCGAGGGCGCGGAGCTGACGGTGACCTTCACCGGCGGGGTCTGCGCGGACTACGACGTGAAGGCGAGCGAGAAGGGCGGCGAGGTGACGGTCACCGTGACGTCGACGCCGTGGCCGGACAAGGTCTGCGTCATGATCGCCAAGCAGTTCCAGGAGACCGTGCGGCTGGACGAGCCGCTCGGTGACCGGGCGGTCGTCGACGCGGACGGCGAGGCGGTCCCGCTGGCCAAGGAGGGCGCACGGCTGCCGGCTCCCCCGACTCAGGAGCGGTAGGAGCGGCCACACGGCACGAAGGCGGCGGCCCCGTCGGAGGGGGCCGCCGCCTTCGTCGTGTCCGCGGCCGCCGGGGGCGGCTCGGCAGGCTCAGCTGAAGGAGTCGCCGCAGGCGCAGGAGCCCGTCGCGTTCGGGTTGTCGATCGTGAAGCCCTGCTTCTCGATGGTGTCCACGAAGTCGATCGTGGCACCGCCGAGGTACGGGGCGCTCATGCGGTCGGTGACGACCTTCACACCGCCGAAGTCCTTCTCCACGTCGCCGTCGAGGGCGCGCTCGTCGAAGAAGAGCTGGTAGCGCAGGCCGGAGCAGCCGCCGGGCTGGACGGCGACGCGCAGCGCGAGGTCCTCGCGGCCTTCCTGGTCGAGCAGCGCCTTGACCTTGGACGCGGCGGCGTCGGTCAGGATGATGCCGTCGGTGACGGTGCTGGTCTCGTCCGATACGGACATCTACATCTCTCCCGGGTTGTACGGAGACTGCTTGCCGACGGTTGCAACCGGCGGGGCCGCGGATTCATTCCGGGCCGGGCTCTCGATCCCGGCTCCTTTTCATGCTCGCACACGCACCGGGAACCGGAAAACGGCTCTTTCCGGGTCTTCCCGGGAATGAACGGCGGCTCACCGGGATTCACGTCACACAGACGCTATGGCCATCGTCAAAGTGACGTGAAGCGGTTATGATAGGTAAGCGTCAATTCGACGAAAAGTCGCAGAAACAGAAAGGGTGCGTGTCGTGACCACCGCCCAGACCCAGGACCTCGACGTACAGCCGTCGCCCCTCGCCCTGCTGCTCCTCGGCCGTGAGGCCGACCCGAAGAGCGAGCGCGGTGTGGAGTGTCCCGGCGACCTGCCCTCGCCGTCCGACCCGGACCTGGTGGAGCGCGCCCGCAAGGCGAAGGAGAAGCTCGGGGACAAGGTCTTCGTGCTCGGCCACCACTACCAGCGCGACGAGGTCATCCAGTTCGCCGACGTGACGGGTGACTCGTTCAAGCTGGCCCGCGACGCGGCCGCCCGCCCGGAGGCCGAGTACATCGTGTTCTGCGGCGTGCACTTCATGGCGGAGTCCGCGGACATCCTGACCTCCGACGACCAGAAGGTCGTCCTGCCCGACCTCGCCGCCGGCTGCTCGATGGCCGACATGGCGACGGCCGAGCAGGTCGCCGAGTGCTGGGACGTGCTGACCGAGGCCGGGATAGCCGAGCAGGTCGTGCCCGTGTCGTACATGAACTCCTCCGCCGACATCAAGGCGTTCACAGGCAAGCACGGCGGCACGATCTGCACCTCCTCCAACGCGAAGCGGGCCCTGGACTGGGCCTTCGAGCAGGGGGAGCCCTCAACGACAAAGGTGCTCTTCCTGCCGGACCAGCACCTGGGCCGCAACACGGCCGTGCGCGACATGGGCATGTCCCTGGAGGACTGCGTCCTCTACAACCCGCACAAGCCGAACGGCGGCCTGACGGCCGAGGAGCTGCGCGCGGCGAAGATGATCCTGTGGCGCGGCCACTGCTCGGTGCACGGCCGCTTCAGCCTGGACTCGGTGAACGACGTGCGCGAGCGCGTCCCGGGCGTGAACGTCCTGGTGCACCCCGAGTGCAGGCACGAGGTCGTGGCCGCGGCGGACTACGTCGGCTCGACGGAGTACATCATCAAGGCCCTGGAGGCCGCGCCGGCCGGCTCCAAGTGGGCCATCGGCACGGAGCTGAACCTGGTCCGCCGCCTGGCGAACCGTTTCGCGCCCGAGGGCAAGGAGATCGTCTTCCTCGACAAGACGGTCTGCTTCTGCTCGACCATGAACCGCATCGACCTCCCCCACCTGGTCTGGGCCCTGGAGTCCCTGGCCGAGGGCAACCTCGTCAACCGCATCGAGGTGGACAAGGAGACGGAGGCCTTCGCGAAGCTGGCCCTGGAGCGGATGCTGGCGCTGCCGTAACGGCCCCCCATGCGGGGCGGAGGCCCACCCGGAAGTCCGGGTGGGCCTTCGTCGTCCTACGCGGTCAGACCTGCGCCGGCTCCGGCTCCTCGGCCGACTCCGTGCGCTGGGCCGGCGGGCCCTTCTTGGCCGCCCGCTTCTTCGCCCGGCGCTCCTTGCGGAGTTCGACCATGGCGTAGAGCGTCGGGACCAGCAGGAGCGTCAGCAGGGTCGACGTGACCAGGCCGCCGATGACGACCACGGCCAGCGGCTGGGCGATGAAGCCGCCCTCGCCGGTGATGCCGAGTGCCATGGGCAGCAGGGCGAAGATCGTCGCCAGGGCGGTCATGAGGATCGGGCGCAGCCGGTGCCGGCCGCCCTCGATCACGGCCTCGACGACGCCGTGGCCCTGCTTGCGGTACTGGTTGATCAGGTCGATCAGCACGATCGCGTTCGTCACCACGATGCCGATCAGCATCAGCATGCCGATCATGGCCGGGACGCCCATCGGGGTGCCGGTGACGATCAGCAGGCCGATCGCGCCCGTGGCCGCGAACGGGATGGAGACGAGCAGGATCAGCGGCTGGACCAGCGACCGGAAGGTGCCGACCAGCAGCATGAACACGATCGCGATGGCCGCCAGCATCGCCAGGCCCAGGTTGGCGAACGCCTCGTCCTGGTCCTCGGAGACACCGCCGATCGACGCCGTGGCGCCGTCCGGGAGCTTCAGCGCGTTGATCTTCGACTGGAGCTGGGTGCTGACCGCGCCGGTGTTGTCGCCGGTCGGCTTCGCGGTGACGGTGGCCGCGCGCTGGCCGTCGATGCGGGTCATCGACACCGGGCCGTCGACCAGCTTCACCGTCGCGATGTCGCCGAGCTTCACCGGGCCCAGGCGCAGGTCCTGGAGCTGCTTCAGCGTCTTGGCGGGCTGCGCCGAGCGGATGACGACGTCGCGCTCGGTATCGTCCAGGACCGCCTTGGCCGCGGTGGTGCCGCGAACGGCCTGGGCGACGGCGGCGCCGAGCTTCTGGTCGTCGAAACCGGCCGCGGCCGCCTTGTCGTCGGCCCTGACCGAGATGCGCGGCACGCTGGTCGCCAGGTCGCTGGAGACGTCCGTGACGTCGTCGAGGGAGGCGACCGTCTTGCGGACCTCCTCGGCGGCCGTGCGCAGGACGCCGGCGTCGGCGGCCTTCACCACCACGCTGAGGTCCTGGCTGCCGAAGCCGTCACCGGCGGCGACGGTGGTGGTGCCGATGCCCTTCAGCCCGGCCAGGCCCTTCTCGATGCTGTCCTGGACGTCCTCGAAGGACGCCGAGTCGTCCAGCATCACCTGGTACGAGGCCTGGTTGCTGTCCGTGCCGCCGCCGAAGGCCGCCATGAAGCCGGACGAGCCGATCGTGACCTGGTAGTCCTTCACTCCCTCGGTACGGGCGAGCAGCCGCTCGACCTTCTTCGCCTGGGCGTCGGTGGCCGCCAGGCTGGTGCCGGGCTTCAGCTCCTGCTTGACGGTGAGGACTTCCTGCTCGCCCTGGTCGAAGAAGTTCGTCTTCAGCAGCGGCGCCATGCCGAACGTGCCGACCAGGACGACGATCGCGATGGCCACGCTGGTGAGGCGGCGGCGGGTCGCGAAGCGCAGCACCGGGACGTAGATGCGCTGGAGGCGGCTCCTGGCCTCCTTCTCCTCCGCGATCCGGCGCGCCTCGTCCGCGTCCTCGGGGGTGCCCTTCGGGGGCCGCAGGAACCAGTAGGACAGCACCGGTACGACCGTCAGGGAGACGAGGAGGGACGCCAGCAGCGCCGCCGTGACGGTGAGGCTGAACGAGCCGAACAGTTCGCCCACCATGCCGCCGACCAGGCCGATCGGCAGGAACACCGCGACCGTGGTGAGCGTCGAGGACGTCACCGCCCCGGCGACCTCGCGCACGGCGGTGATGATGGCCGAGTGGCGCTCCTCGCCGTAGCCGAGGTGTCGCTTGATGTTCTCCAGGACCACGATCGAGTCGTCGACGACCCGGCCGACGGCGATGGTCAGGGCGCCCAGCGTGAGGACGTTCAGCGACAGGTCGCGCGTCCACAGCACGATCAGGGCGAGGACCACGGACAGCGGGATGGACACCGCGGTCACGATGGTCGAGCGGATCGAGGCGAGGAAGACCAGGATCACCAGGACCGCGAAGAGAAGACC
Source organism: Streptomyces cahuitamycinicus (assembly GCF_002891435.1). GTDB lineage: Bacteria > Actinomycetota > Actinomycetes > Streptomycetales > Streptomycetaceae > Streptomyces > Streptomyces cahuitamycinicus. Next base: position 3,093 of record NZ_POUC01000348.1, on the reverse strand, counting down.
GAGGGCGCCCTCGGTGGTCAGGCCCTTGATGGACTTGGAGACGGCCGGGCCCTGGTCGCTGACGACCGTGAGGGTGGCGCCGGAGCCGAGGTCCGCCCGCAGGTCGGGCAGCTTGTCCTGGACGGCGTCGGAGATGGCGACCGCGCTGCCGTCGCGGTCCATCGTCACGGCGACGGCGAGGCTGGGCTTGCCGTCGGTGCGGGTGATGGAGTCGGCCGTGGCCTCCTGCTGCTTCACCGTGGCGACGTCGCCGAGGCGCACCGGCTTGCGCTTGGTGCCGGGCTCGCCCGTGACCATCAGGTCCTGGATCTGCTTCAGCGAGGTGAGACCACCGCCGACCTGCACGGTGCGGTTGGCGCCGTCCTCGTCGAAGGAGCCGGCCGGGACGGTCGCGCCGCCCGCCTGGAGCGCCTGGGACAGGGACTGCGAGGTCAGCCCCGCCTTCGCCAGCTTGGCGTCGTCGGGCGTGACGGTGACCTGGAGGTCGCGGACACCGTCGACGGTGACCTGGCCGACGCCGTCGATGCTCTTCAGGTCCGGCACGACGGTCTTGTCGAGCTGGTCGGCCAGCGCCTGCTGGTCGCGGCCGGAGGTGACGGCGAGGACGACGGTCGGGATGTCGTCCGTGGAGCCCGCGACGACCTGCGGGTCGACGTCGTCCGGGAGCTGGACACGGGCCCGGTTGACGGCCTGCTGGACGTCGGCGACCAGCTGCTTGGTGTCGTTGCCGTAGTCGAAGGACGCCATGATCACGGCGTTGCCCTCGCTGGCGGTGGAGGTGACGCCGCTGATGCCGTCGACAGCTTCGAGGGTGTCCTCGATGGGTTCGACGACCTGCTTCTCGACCACGTCCGGGGACGCGCCCTGGTAGGGCGCCAGCACCGACACCATGGGCAGTTCGATGGTGGGCAGCAGCTGCTGCTTGAGCTGGGGTATCGCGATCGCCCCGAAGACGAGCGCGATGATCGACATCAGCCCTGTCAGGGCGCGTTGCGCGAGGCTGAATCTCGACAGCCAGGACATGGGTGAGGGTCTCTCTTCTGTTTAGCGGCAGAAGCGGCAGCGGGCACGCAGATGGGCGCCCGCCCCTACACCCTGAGCCATGGGGAGACGGTGTTTCGTAGACCCCAGGTCCATTTCCTTATGCGGCGCATACTCCCGCCGCAGTACGCCCGGGGAGAGCTCACTCCACCCTCGGACGGACCAGACCGGACTCGTACGCGGTGACCACGAGCTGGGCGCGGTCCCGGGCGCCCAGCTTGGCCATGGCCCGGTTGACGTGCGTCTTCACCGTCAGCGGGCTGACTTCGAGGCGCTCGGCGATCTCGTCGTTGGAGTGCCCGCCGGCCACCTGGACGAGCACCTCGCGCTCCCGGACGGTGAGGGAGTCGAGCCGTTCGGCGCGGGACGGGTCGCTGCCGCCGTCGGCCGGGTCGTCGGTGGCGAGGAACCGGGCGATCAGACCGGTGGTGGCCGCCGGGGAGAGCAGGGCCTGGCCGCCGGCCGCGATCCGGATGGCGTTCAGCAGTTCCTCGGGTTCGGCGCCCTTGCCGAGGAAGCCGGAGGCGCCGGCGCGCAGCGACTGCACGACGTAGTCGTCGACCTCGAACGTCGTCAGGATGACCACCCGGACGTCGGCGAGGCCGGGGTCCGCGCTGATCATGCGGGTCGCGGCGAGACCGTCGGTGCCGGGCATGCGGATGTCCATGAGGACGACGTCGGCCTGCTGCTCCTTCGTCAGCCGGACCGCCTCCGCGCCGTCGGAGGCCTCGCCGACCACCTCCATGTCGGGCTCGGAGTCGACGAGCACGCGAAAGGCGCTGCGCAGGAGCGCCTGGTCGTCGGCGAGCAGGACACGGATGGTCATGCGGGGTCCTCCCCGGTCGGTGTGCCGTTCTTGACCGGCAGGATGGCATGGACGCGGAAGCCGCCGCCGTAGCGGGGACCGGTGGTGAGGGTGCCGCGCAGGGCGGTGACGCGCTCGCGCATGCCGAGCAGTCCGTGGCCGCCGCCGTCCTGTGTCTCGTGCTCGCCGCTGCCGTCGTCGAGCACGGTGATCTCGATGTTCGGTCCGACGCGTACGACGCTGACCTCCGCCTTGGCCCGCGGCCCGGCGTGCTTCTGCACGTTGGTGAGGGCCTCCTGGATGATCCGGTAGGCGGCCAGGCCGACCGCCGCCGGAAGGCTGGTGCCCTGGTCGGTGCGGGCGACCTCGATGTGCAGGCCGGCGCTGCGGAAGGTGCCGGTGAGTTCGTCGAGGCGGTCGAGGCCCGGGGCCGGTTCGGTCGGGGCCTCCGGGTCGCCGGACTGCCGGAGCAGGCCGACGGTGGCGCGCAGCTCGTTGAGCGCGGAGCGGCTGGCCTCGCGGACGTGCGCGAGGGCCTCCTTGGCCTGGTCGGGGCGCTTGTCCATGACATGGGCGGCGACACCGGCCTGCACGTTGACCAGGGCGATGTGGTGGGCGACGACGTCGTGCAGGTCCCGGGCGATGCGCAGGCGTTCCTCGGCGACCCGTCGGCGGGCCTCCTCCTCGCGGGTGCGTTCCGCCTTCTCGGCGCGTTCCCTGATCGCCTGGACGAAGGCGCGGCGGCTGCGGACGGCGTCGCCGGCGGTGGCGCCGATGCCGGTCCAGGCGAAGATCGCGACGTTGTCCTGGGCGTACCAGGGCAGCGGGCCGGCCGCCATGGCGGCGCTGGTCAGCACGGTCATGGTCAGCAGGCCGACGCGCCACGTGGTGGGGCGGTCGGTGGCGGAGGCGACGGTGTACAGGGCGATGACAGCGGACATGGCGACGGGGGCGCGGGGGTCGCCGGTGACGGACTCGATGACGGAGGCCGTGCCGGTCAGGGCGAGGACCGTCATCGGGGCGCTGCGCCGGAAGACCAGGGCGGCGGCGCCGAGGGCCATGAGGACGAGGCTGAGGGCGTCGGGGGTGCGCAGGACCCAGCTGACGCTGTCCCGGTGCCGAGGCTCCACGAAGGAGCCGACGACCATGCAGACCAGGACGGCGAAGGCGAGGACGGCGTCCATGGCGAGGGGGTGCGCTTTGGCCCGGCATCTGGCCCGCGCGAGGGTGCTCACGGGGGTTCACGG
>NZ_POUC01000347.1 GCF_002891435.1 Streptomyces cahuitamycinicus | reverse complement strand
GGAGAGGCCGGGCAGGGCGCGGGACCGGGGCGCCCGCAGCGGGGCGATGTGCTCCTCGGGAGCGCCGGCCGCGGCGAGCTTGGCCGCCATGTAGGAGAACCAGCGCTCGGGACGGGCCTCCCGGGTCCGCCGTACGACCGCGGTGTCCGCCGCGTGCATCGCGATCCACGCGCCCGACGCCTCACGGACCCGGCCGGACAGGCCGTGGTGGTCCGGGTGGTGGTGGGTGACGACCACGCCGTGGATCTCGGCCGCCGAAGTGCCGCAGGCCATGAGGCCCTGGGCGAGGGTGTCCCAGGACTCCGGGTCGTCCCAGCCGGTGTCGATCAGCACCGGGCCGCGGTCGGTGTCGACGACGTACACCAGCGTGTGGCCGAGCGGGTTGTCCGGGATCGGGACCCGGAGGGACCGGACGCCTCCGCCGTGGTCGGTCACCTGTGTCATGGGCTCCCCTGTCGCCGGCTCCCCGTCACTATAACTAGAACGGGTTACAGCGAGGAGTCTCCTCGTGGTGCGCGGTCCGTGGACTCCTCGGGGCGGGGCTGGTATCAGTGGGCGTACCTGATGCACCGTCAGAGAACGCTCCCGGGGAGGCAGTCGGCCATGACCGAGCTCGTGGAACACGGACAGCTGTTCATCGGCGGGGAGTTGACCGACCCCCTGGGCCAGGACGTCATCGAGGTGGTCTCACCGCACACCGAGGAGGTCATCGGGCGCGTCCCGCACGCCTCGGCGGCGGATGTGGACCGGGCCGTGGCGGCGGCCCGGCGGGCGTTCGACGAGGGGCCCTGGCCGCGCATGAGCCTCGACGAGCGGATCGAGGTCGTGGGCCGGATCAAGGACGCCATCGCGCTCCGGCACGACGAGATGGCCCGCGTGATCTCCGCCCAGAACGGCTCGCCGTACTCCTGGAGCGTCCTCGCCCAGGCGCTCGGCGCGGTGCTGGTCTGGGACTCGGCGATCGCCGTCGCCCGGAACTTCACCTACGAGGAGCAGCGCGACGGCGTGCTGGGCAGGATCCTCGTACGCCGCGAGCCCGTCGGGGTCGTGGCCGCCGTGGCCCCATGGAACGTCCCGCAGTTCGTCGCCGCCGCCAAGCTCGCCCCGGCCCTGCTCACCGGCTGCACGGTCGTCCTCAAGCCGTCGCCCGAGTCGCCGCTCGACGCCTATCTGCTCGGCGAGATCGCCCGCGAGGCCGGGCTGCCGGAGGGCGTGCTGTCGATCCTGCCCGCCGACCGGGACGTCAGCGAGTACCTGGTCGGGCACCCCGGCATCGACAAGGTGTCCTTCACCGGGTCGGTCGCGGCCGGCAAGCGCGTGATGGAGGTGGCCGCCCGCAACCTCACGCGCGTGACGCTCGAACTGGGCGGCAAGTCCGCGGCCGTCGTCCTGCCCGACGCCGACGTCGGGACGGCCGTCGCGGGCATCGCGCCCGCGGCCTGGATGAACAACGGGCAGGCCTGCGTCGCCCAGACCCGCATCCTCCTGCCGCGCTCCCGCTACGACGAGTTCGCCGACGCCTTCGCCGCCGCGGCGGGCGCCCTGAAGGTCGGCGACCCGCTGGACCCGGCGACCCAGGTGGGTCCGCTGGTGGCCCGGCGGCAGCAGCAGCGCAACCTCGACTACATCCGCATCGGTCAGGAGGAGGGCGCCAAGATCCTCACCGGCGGCGGACGCCCGGCCGGCCTGGACCGCGGCTGGTACGTCGAGCCGACCCTCTTCGGCGACGTCGACAACTCCATGCGCATCGCCCGCGAGGAGATCTTCGGCCCGGTGATCTGCCTGCTGCCCTACGACGACGAGTCCGACGCCGTGAAGATCGCGAACGACTCCGACTACGGGCTCAGCGGCAGCGTGTGGACCGCCGACGTCGAGCGCGGCATCGACATCGCCCGTCAGGTTCGCACGGGCACGTACTCCGTCAACACCTTCAGCCTGGACATGCTCGGCCCCTTCGGCGGCTACAAGAACTCGGGCCTGGGGCGGGAGTTCGGGCCCGAGGGGTACGGCGAGTACCTGGAGCACAAGATGATCCACCTCCCGGCGCAGGCGTAGCGATGGGCGACCGCTGGCACGTCGAGGTCGACCGCTCCCTGTGCATCGGCTCCGCGCAGTGCCTCCACCACGCGCCGGACGGCTTCCGCCTGGACGCCGCCCGCCAGTCCCGTCCGACCGCCCCGGACATGGACGCGAACGAGCGGGTGCTGGAGGCGGCCGAATGCTGCCCGGCGGAGGCGATCACGATCACGCTGCGTGACAGCGGGGAGGCGGTGTTCCCGCCGGAGGAGTAGCGCCCGGTAGTGCCGTTGGCGTCCGGAGGGCCCGTAGCGCCCGAAAAATCTTGAATGGCGGGGGTTACATTCTCTTGCTGGCGTTTTACCCTGGAATCGGCCTACGAGGCGAGTGAGGGAGTCCGACCGGAGCGGCCGACGTCGGCGGGAAGTTTCGGCTTCCGCTGGTGCCGACTGCGACGGTAGGGCTGAGAGGCCGGAAGGACGCAGGGCCGTAAGGCCGGGCGCCCGGAAGGCGACCCCCAGTACCTGATCCGGACCATGCCGGCGAAGGGAACCCGTCTCGTAGGTCCTCGTCGTGTCCGGGGGCCTACGGAGCGGCCGGTGCCGTCAGGTCGATCAGACGGCACACCGTCTCGATGTCGATCTTCACCTGGGCGATCGAGGCGCGGCCCGACAGCCAGGTGATCAGCGCGGAGTGCCAGGTGTGCTCGATGACCCGGACCGCCGAGAGCTGTTCCGGGGTCGGGTTCTCCTGGCCCATCGCGTCCAGGATGATCGCCGTCGTCTGGCGGGAGACCTGGTCGACCTCGGGGCTCACGCTGCGGTCGGCGAAGGTCAGCGCGCGGACCATCGCATCGGCCAGATGCGGCTCGCGCTGCAGTGCCCTGAAGGCCCGCATCAGCGTCTCCGCGACTCGCTCGGCCGCCGTCTCGCCCTGCGGGGGCTTCTTCCGCAGCGTGCCGTGCATGTGCTCCAACTGGTCCTGCATCGTGGCGACCAGCAGGTGGATCTTGGAAGGGAAGTAGCGGTACAGCGTGCCGAGCGCCACCTGCGAGGACTCCGCGACCTCGCGCATCTGCACCGCGTCGAAGCCGCCCCGGCTGGCCAGCTGCGCACTCGCGTGCAGGATGCGGCGGCGGCGGGCCTCCTGCCGCTCCGTGAGGGGCGGGGAGACGGGGGCTGCCGCTCTGGCTTCCACCTTGGCCGGCTTGTTCACCTTGGCGCTCACCTTGGCTTCCGCGGGCATGTGTCGGTCCCGTTCCGTGACCGTCCGTGAGGACGAGTGATCACACAGCATGGCACGGTGTCGTCGTGGCGTGAATCACCTGATCCACTGCTCACAGCACCCCTACCTGCCGGTAGATTCAGAGCCTCCGAACGATCAAGTCTGAAACTTGTTCTAGATTAGCGTCCCGGCGTAATCTCGCGGGACAGTGCAGTGGAGAAGGGGGCCGAGAGTGACCGCTGAGGCCAGGGAGGCCGGGGCCACGGAGGGCCCCGCTGCCGACGGCTTGCGACCGCTCAACATCGCGCTCCTCACCTATAAAGGGAACCCGTTCTGCGGCGGCCAGGGCGTCTACGTCCGGCACCTCTCCCGCGAACTGGCCCGCCTCGGCCACCGGGTCGAGGTCATCGGCGCCCAGCCGTACCCCGTCCTCGACGAGGGCCACGACGGGCTGAGCCTCACCGAGCTGCCCAGCCTCGACCTGTACCGCCAGCCGGATCCTTTCCGCACACCGGGGCGCGGCGAGTACCGCGACTGGATCGACGCGCTGGAAGTCGCGACGATGTGGACGGGCGGCTTCCCGGAACCGCTGACCTTCTCGCTGCGCGCCCGCCGCCATCTGCGCGCCCGCTGCGGCGAGTTCGACGTAGTGCACGACAACCAGACCCTCGGCTACGGCCTGCTGGGCGATGTCGGCGCACCGCTGGTGACGACCATCCACCATCCCATCACCGTCGACCGGCGGCTGGAGCTGGACGCCGCGGAAGGACGCAAGCGGCGCTTGTCGGTGCGGCGCTGGTACGCCTTCACACGCATGCAGAAGCGCGTCGCGCGAAGGCTGCCTTCCGTGCTCACCGTGTCCGGCACCTCGCAGCAGGAGATCATCGACCACCTCGGCGTCCGGCGGGACCGCATCCACGTGGTCCACATCGGCGCCGACACCGACCTGTTCTCGCCGGACCCCTCGGTGCCGGTCGTGCCGGGCCGGATCGTGACGACGTCCAGCGCCGACGTGCCCCTGAAGGGTCTGGTGCATCTCGTCGAGGCACTGGCCAAGGTGCGGACCGAGCACCCCGGCGCCCATCTCGTCGTCGTCGGCAAGCGGCCCGCCGAAGGGCCGGTCGCCCAGGCGATGGAGAGGTACGGCCTCGCCGGGGCCGTCGAGTTCGTCAAAGGCATCTCCGACGCGGAACTCGTCGACCTGGTCCGCTCGGCGCAGGTCGCGTGCGTGCCGTCACTCTACGAGGGCTTCTCCCTTCCGGCCGCCGAGGCCATGGCGACGGGCACGCCCCTGCTCGCCACGACCGGCGGCGCCATACCCGAGGTCGCCGGCCGCGACGGCGAGACGTGCCTCGCGGTACCGCCCGGCGACGCGGACGCGCTCGCCGCGGGCCTGGGCCGGCTGCTGGGCGACGCGGAGCTCCGAGCCCGCCTCGGCACGGCCGGGCGTGAACGGGTCCTGCGGAACTTCACCTGGGCCAGGGCCGCGGAGGGCACGGTGGCCCGCTACCGCGAGGCGATCGACCGGGCCGGGGCTCGCACCGTCCCGTCGGCGTCCGGCCGTTCGGCCACCTCGGCGGGGCCTGTGGCCGCAGCCCCGGCGGGCACAGCAGATGCTGTGGCTGTAGCCCCGGTAGGCGCAGCAGGCGCTGTCCCCGCGGCCACGGCAGGTACAGCAGGTGCTGTCCCCGCGGCCCCGGCAGATGTAGAAGGCGTCAACTCCGAAAGCAGGGCCACGTGCTGACCGTCGACTTCTCCCGGTTCCCGCTCGCCCCGGGCGACCGCGTCCTGGACCTGGGCTGCGGTGCCGGCCGGCACGCCTTCGAGTGCTACCGGCGTGGCGCGCAGGTCGTGGCGCTGGACCAGAACGCCGAGGAGATCCGCGAGGTCGCCAAGTGGTTCGCCGCGATGAAGGAGGCCGGCGAGGCCCCCGAGGGCGCCACCGCCACGGCCATGGAGGGCGACGCCCTCGCGCTGCCCTTCCCCGACGAGTCCTTCGACGTCGTGATCATCTCCGAGGTGATGGAGCACATCCCGGACGACAAGGGTGTCCTCGCGGAGATGGTGCGGGTGCTGAAGCCCGGCGGGCGCATCGCCGTCACCGTCCCGCGCTACGGGCCCGAGAAGGTCTGCTGGGCCCTCTCCGACGCCTACCACGAGGTCGAGGGTGGCCACATCCGCATCTACAAGGCCGACGAGCTGGTGGAGAAGATCCGCGAGGCCGGCCTGGAGCCGTACGGTTCGCACCACGCCCATGCCCTGCACTCGCCCTACTGGTGGCTAAAGTGCGCCTTCGGCGTCGACAACGACAAGGCGCTGCCGGTGCGGGCGTACCACAAGCTGCTCGTCTGGGACATCATGAAGAAACCGCTGGCCACCCGGGTCGCCGAGCAGGCGCTGAACCCGCTGATCGGCAAGAGCTTCGTGGCATACGCGACCAAGCCGCACCTGCCGCGTCCGGCCGACACCGGGGCGGACACCAAGTGACCACTCCCCGGACGGAACATCTGGTCCTGCCCGGGGTCCTCACCGCGGAGGAGGCCGCCGCGACCGTCGCCGGCATCCTCGCCGTGCAGCGCGAGGACGGCGCCATCCCCTGGTTCCGGGGACACCACCTCGACCCGTGGGACCACGTCGAGGCGGCCATGGCCCTCGACACGGCCGGAGAGCACGAGGCCGCCGAGCGCGCCTACCTGTGGCTGGCCCGGCACCAGAACGAGGACGGCTCCTGGTACGCCGCCTACACCGACGGTGAGCCCGACGCGGTCACCGACCGGGGCCGGGAGACCAACTTCGTCGCCTACATAGCCGTCGGTGTCTGGCACCACCACCTCTCCACCGGTGACGACGCGTTCCTGGATCGGATGTGGCCGGCGGTGTACGCGGCCGTGGAGTTCGTGCTCCGCCTCCAGCAGCCCGGCGGGCAGATCGGCTGGCGGCGCGACGACGACGGTACGGAGACGACGGACGCCCTGCTGACGGGGAGTTCCTCCATCCACCACGCGCTGCGCTGCGCGCTCGCCATCGCCGAGCAGCGGGAAGAGCCGCAACCTGACTGGGAGTTGGCGGCGGGTGCGCTGCGGCACGCCATACGGCGCCACCCCGAGCGGTTCCTGGACAAGAACCGGTACTCGATGGACTGGTACTACCCGGTGCTCGGCGGTGCGCTGACCGGTGCGGAGGCCAAAACCAGGATCGAGGAGGACTGGGACCGGTTCGTCGTCCCCGGGCTGGGCGTGCGGTGTGTGGTTCCCAACCCGTGGGTGACGGGGGGCGAGTCCGCCGAACTCGCGCTCGCGCTCTGGGCGATGGGGGAGTCCGACCGGGCACTGGAGATCCTGCAGTCGATCCGGCATCTGCGGGATCCGGAGAGCGGGCTGTACTGGACGGGGTACGTCTTCGACGACGACGCGGTATGGCCTCGGGAGCTCACGACGTGGACGGCCGGGTCGTTGTTGCTGGCCGTGGCCGCGTTGGGCGGGCACGAGGCTACTTGTCGGGTGTTCGGTGGCGCGGACCTGCCGGTCGGGCTCGAGTCGGACTGCTGCGCCTAGGGGCTCGGGAGTTGCTGCCGGATGGCGGGGCGCGGGTAGTGCGCGGCTGATCGCGCCCACGCGGCGGAGCCGCATGTCGAACACGGCCCGCGCCCCTGTGGCGTCAATGCCGGTGTACTCGATTGGCGATGGCGTGGCCGACGAACAGGTACACCACCGCTGCCAGGCCGTAGCCGCAGACCACTCGGGCCCATGCCTCGTCGAACGTGAACAGGTCGTGCGACCAGCCGGCGAGCCAGCGGGCCGCGTCGTGGATGAACTGGACGAACGAGTTGCCGGGGTTGGCTTCCAGCAGGTACATCAGGATCCAGAGACCCAGGATCAGGGCCATGATGTCGGCCACGACCGCCACGATCGTGCCGGCTTGATTCGCACCGTTGCGATATCGAGGGGACATACCTTCCGGATTGCCCTTGAACTCTGGATGAAACCAGCGGATTCGCTCAGGAGTTCAACTCGGCGAGTACCCGCAGGGTGTGCGCGTCGGGGCTGAGCACGAGGAGGTCCGTCACCGGGCCCTTGCGCCACGACTCCAGCCGCTCGGCGATCCGTTCGCGCGGTCCGACCAGGGAGATCTCGTCGGCGAAGGCGTCGGGGACCGCCAGCACGGCCTCCTCCCTGCGGCCGGCGAGGAACAGCTCCTGGATGCGGCGGGCCTCGGCCTCGTAACCCATGCGGGCCATCAGGTCGGCGTGGAAGTTGCGTGCCGCGTGGCCCATGCCGCCGATGTAGAAGCCGAGCATCGCCTTGACGGGCAGCAGGCCTTCGGCGACGTCGTCGCAGACCCGGGCTTGTGCCATCGGCGCGACCAGGAACCCCTCGGGCAGCTCCGCCACGGCCGGGCCGTAGACCTCCGGACGGGTCGGCGACCAGTACAGCGGCAGCCAGCCGTCGGCGATCCGCGTCGTCTGGGCGACGTTCTTCGGCCCCTCCGCGCCCAGCAGGATCGGCAGGTCCGGACGGAGCGGGTGCGTGATCGGCTTGAGGGGCTTGCCGAGGCCCGTGGCGTCCGGGCCCCGGTAGGGGTGGGAGTGGAAGCGGCCCGCCAGTTCGACGGGGGCCTCGCGGCGCAGCACCTGCCGCAGGACGTCGACGTACTCGCGGGTGGCGGTGAGCGGCGAGGCGGGGAACGGGCGGCCGTACCAGCCCTCGACGACCTGCGGGCCGGACAGGCCGAGGCCCAGCATCACGCGGCCGCCGGACAGATGGTCCAGCGTCAGGGCGTGCATCGCGGTCGTGGCCGGCGATCGGGCCGCCATCTGCGCGACGGCCGTGCCGAGCAGGATGCGGGAGGTGTGGGCCGCGATCCAGGTGAGCGGGGTGAACGCGTCGGAGCCCCAGGACTCCGCCGTCCACACGGAGTCGTAGCCGAGCCGCTCCGCCTCCTGCGCCAGGGGCACGTGGCCCAGGGAGGGGCCGCGGCCCCAGTAGCCGAGCGCGAGACCGAGCCGCATGCCTGCCTCCTGACGATACGTCAGCTGACGGGACGCCGACTGTACGACAACGGCCCCCCGCCCGGAAGGGCGAGGGGCCGAGAGGCGCTGAGGGGCTCAGCCGCGCTGGATGCCAGACGTGTCCTGCAGGACACCGCGGCGGCCGTCCTGCGTCTGGGCGACGAGGGTCGCACCGCGCTGCTCGACGGCCAGGTACCAGGTACCCGGGGCGAGTTCGGCGATCGGCGTCGGCGAGCCGTCCTCCGCGAACAGCGGCCGCGGCACCGGCACCGCGAACCAGAACGGGGAGAAGTCCCCCGCGGGCTGCTGCGGCTGCTGCTGCGGCTGGGCCTGAGCCTGCTGGGGCTGCCCGCCGAACGGCTGCCCGGGCTGCCCCGGCTGCGGCTGGCCGTAACCGCCGGGCTGCTGCGCGCCCGGGTAGCCGTAACCACCGGGGGGCTGTGCGCCGTAGGGCTGCGGGGCGGCCGGGCGG
>NZ_POUC01000346.1 GCF_002891435.1 Streptomyces cahuitamycinicus | reverse complement strand
GCGGCGGTGCGGGCCGGGCGAACAGCAGCCGCAGTGGCGCGGCGAGCCGGCTGCCCACGGCACGCAGCAGCCGGAAGACGGCCCGCTCTCCGTGGCCCAGCCACAGACCGCACAGCAGCGCGGCCAGGAGGTGGGCGGCGAGCATGCCGAGGGACGAGTCACCGCCGGGGACGTGCCCGGAGTGCGGGGGCATGGCCCCGATGGCGCCCGCACTCATGTCGTGGTTCATGGATCCCATGCCGTGACTCATGGATCCCGTGCCGTGACTCATGGACGGCATGTCCATGGAGGGGTTCCCGGGCGCGGAAGGTGCCGGCGGACCGAGGGAGAACGCCGAGTGCAGAGCCGTCTGGACGGCCACGGCGACGCCGACGACCAGGCGCGGTCCGCGCTCCCGGCCGGCGAGGCACCAGCCGGCGGCGCCCGTCACGGCCCAGCCGGCCAGCAGCGTCGACGGGGGCACGTGGTCGCCGGACATCATGACGTGCCCCAGGGCGGCGAGCACGACACAGACGGCCGCGAACACCGCGGCCCGTATCGCGCGAGCACACCATCCGGCTGTCATGGCGCCTCATCCTCGCATCCGGCCCCGCCCCGACACCCATGAGTACGGACAGCTCCCCGGCCGGGCACTCAATGCCGGCCATGTGATCCAGGTCACCGCCGTGGACCACTCTGCCGGTCGCCGGAGGGGCGCCGGGGTGTGGCACGTGCTCGACGGCGGTGTGGAGGCGACTGCGTTCCACGACTCGCGGGCTGAAGTGTCAGGGGGGCGACAGCGCGTCAGTGGTGAGCGTGGACCACGGCGTGCCCCTTGCCGCGGCCGATCATCCATTTGTTGACCGGGGTCGTGACCAGGAAGGCGACCGCGAAGCCGCCCAGGAGCGCGGACCAGAAGAGGCCGTCGGACAGTTGAGCGTCCATCGCGCCCGGGGTGAGCGCGATGATCGCGTTGTCCACGAGTTCCATCACGGCGATCGAGACCGTGTCCGCGGCGAGGGCGATCCTGATGGCGGCCTTGAGGCCGATGCCGGACCGCAGGACGGCGGACAGGGTGAACGAGTAGCCGAAGAGGAACGCGAGCCCGATCGCCAAGGCCATGGTGGGCACGTCGGCCCAGCCCAGCGACGTACCAATGGCCATGCCGAGGATCTCGCCGATCAGACATCCGGTCAGGCAGTGCAGCGTCGCCTTCACGGCGGTCCCCCAGGACGCGGTCCCGTGCGCATGCTTCTCAGGTTCGTGAGCGGTGTGGTCCATGACGCCGACCATATACCCCCCAGGGGTATTTATCGAACTAGAGTGGGTCGCCATGACGACACAGTCCACTCCATCGGCAGAGCCGACTCCGGCGTCCCCTGCGACTCAGGTCTACCTTTCCGAGCTGTTCTCCCTGGAGGGCCGGGTCGCGGTCGTCACGGGTGGCAGTTCCGGTATCGGGCGCGCCATCACCGGCGCACTCGCGCATGCCGGGGCGAGCGTGGTGGCCGTGGCCCGCGGCGAGGCCCGGCTGACGGCGACGGTCGAGGAGCTGACGGCCGAGGGCTGCCGCGCCGCATGGGTCGGCGCGGACCTGAGCACCCGCGAGGGCGTGCGGACGGCCGCGGAGCGGGCGGTCGAGGCCTTCGGGGAGCCGGACATCCTCGTCAACAGCGCCGGAATCAACCTGCGTCCGCCGATGGACGAGCTCGGCGAGGACGTCTGGGACGCCACGATGGCCGTCAACCTGGAGGCGCCGTTCCTGCTGGGGCAGCGCTTCGGCCCCGGCATGGCGGAGCGGGGGTACGGGCGGATCATCCACATCAGCTCGCAGCAGGCGCACCGCGCGTTCGTCCAGAGCGGGGCCTACGGCGCCTCCAAGGGCGCCCTGGAGGCCCTGGCGCGCTCTCAGGCCGAGGCGTGGTCGCCGCGCGGCGTCACCTGCAACGTCCTCGTGCCGGGCTTCGTCATGACACCGCTCAACGCACGGCTGTCGTCGGACCCGGAGAAGGTGGCCGCCCTCGCCGCCCGCACGATGGTCGGGCGCAACGGTCTCGCCGGGGACTTCGCGGGCGCGGCGGTCTTCCTGGCGAGCGCGGCGTCCGCCTACGTCACGGGACAGTCCCTCTTCGTCGACGGCGGACTGTCCGTCCATTGAGGCCCCTGCATCCGCGCGGGGATCCCCCGAACGGACAGCGGCCGACGGGCGATGACGGGTGCTCGGTGTCACGCTGAGCACACAGGACCCGCCGAAGGGAAGCAGCGTCATGATCACGACCGAGTACGTCCCCGGTTCCCCCTGCTGGCTCGATCTGGGCGCTCTGGACGTCCGGGCCGCCGCCGCCTTCTACGGCGCCGTCCTCGGGTGGGACTACGAGCCCATGGGCGAGAGCGACGATTTCGAGGGCGGAATGTTCAGGAAGGACGGCAAGGTCGTCGCCGGGCTCGGCAAGCTCACCGAGGAAGGCGCGCGTCCGGCCTGGATGCTCTACTACAGCGTCACCGACGCGGACGCCACGACGCGGGCCGTGCAGCAGGCGGGCGGCACCGTGCGGGTCGCACCGATGGACCTCGACGACTGGGGCCGGATGGCGCAGTACAGCGACCCGTTGGGCGGCCAGTTCGCCGTCTGGCAGCCCGGCACGAACAAGGGCCTGGAGCTGGTCGACCAGCCGGGTTCCCTGGCGTGGACCGAGCTGTACACCAGCGACGCCGCGGGTGCGCGAGAGTTCTACGGCACCCTCTTCGGCTGGCAGTTCAGCGACATGCCGCTGCCGGGCGGCGCCGGGACGTACACCCTGATCACCCCGTCCGGGCTCTCCGAGGACCGGATGCACGGCGGGCTCATGCAGCTCCGCAGGGAGGACCTGACTCTCACGGATGGGCGGCCGTACTGGCACCCGGTCTTCGCCGTCGACGACTGCGACGCCGCGGTGGCCGAGGTCACCGGGAACGGCGGCAGCGTGCAGATGGGCCCTGAGGACGCGGAGGGCGTCGGCCGCCTCGCCGTCTGCCTCGACCCGGCCGGCGCGGACTTCGTGGTGCTCACCCCGGCCGTGAGCTGAACCGGACACCCCGCAGCACCGTTCCGACCCCTACGGTCGTGCCATGAGCGAAGAGTCCGCATCCGCAGACGCCCTTCAGGTCGCCCGTCTGGCGAAGGGCTGGGCCGAGGCGATCGTCTCCAACGACCCCGCGCGGATCGCGGGCTTCATGGCGGACGAGTGGGTCATCGTCTCCGATTCGGGGATCGACCCGAAGGAGAGGTTCCTCTCCCTCGTGGAGTCCGGTGCGCTCACCCACTCGGCGATGGACCTCATCACCGACCCGAGGGTCCGCGTCTACGGTGACACCGCCGTGGTGACCGGGCGGGTGACGAACACGGCCCACTACCAGGGCGAGCGCCACGACGCCGACGAGTGGACGACGGACGTTTTCGTGCGGCGGCAGGGCCGCTGGCTGTGCGTACTGAGCCACATCACACCGGCGGCCCCCGACTGACTCCCGAATTCCTCTTGCATATGATGCGCAAATGCGTGAGTACAGCATCAGGGAAGCCGGAGCGGGCGACATCGACGGGGCCCGGTCGGTGATGCTCGACGCCGTGTACCGCGACTTCGGCACGGGTTACGTGCCGCGCTGGCACGCCGACATCATCGATCCGGTGCCGTTCTACGTCACGCCGCCCCGGCACACCCTCCTGGTCGCCGTGGACGAGCGGGACGGGACGGTGGCGGCCACCGCGGCCCTGGACGCGCGCGGCCCGGCGCACCCGCCGAACCCCCGCTGGCTGGCCGAGCGGTTCCCCTCGGGCGAGACGGCGCAGCTGCGGCGGGTGTACGTACGCCCCGAGCACCGGCGGCGCGGACTGGCCCGGCAACTGGTCGACGGCCTGCTGGAGTTCGCCCGGGACGACGGCGGATACCGGTCCGTATATCTGCACACCTACCCCCACTCCCCCGGCGCGCTGGGCCTGTGGAAGGCGCTGGGCAAGGTGCTGTGCGACGAACGGGAGGAAGTGCCCGGCGGGGGCAACGGTGTAGTGCACTTCGAGATACCGTTCACCTGATGACAATGGTTTTCATATATGTGATGAGCAGTCCGGCCGCCGTCGGCACGGCACGCACCCTCACCGGTACGGGGCCCCGGCCCTGAACAGCTCGAAGACACCCTCGACGAACGGTGCGGCCGCCGCAGTGCGCGCGCTCGCGCGCAGCGGCGCCCCGGCGCTGATGTGGCGGACCCTGCTCGTGGCCTGCCTGGTGTGCGGGATCGGCCTGCTGCCGTGGCTGTCACGCACCGACCCCGCGCTGACCGTGCTCCGCGCGCGGTCGGCGGACCGCGACCCCGACCCCGAGACCCTGCGCGCCGTCCGGGACCAACTGGACCTCGACGACGGCCCGCTGACACTGCTCGGCCACTGGCTGGGCGGGCTGCTGCACGGGAGCGCCGGCACGTCCTGGGTGTCCGGCAGCCAGGTGCTGCCGGGCTTCGGACTGGCCCTCGGCGTGTCGCTGCTGCTGATGGCCGGGGCCCTGGCGGTCGCCGCGGCGACGGCGGCCGCCGTCTGTGCCCGTACGCTCCGGCTGGGCGCGCGGGGCCGGCTCGCCGACCGTCGTCCCGGCGGGACGGCGACGGCCGTGCTGGCCGCGCTGCCCGAGTTCCTCGTCGCCTCGGTGCTGGTGTCGGTGATCGGTGTGCAGCTGGGATGGCTGCCGGCCCTGGGCTGGTACGGGCCGCAGTGGATGGTGCTGCCCTCGCTCGCCATCGGCCTGCCCGCCGGAGCGGTCCTGGGGCGGCTGCTCGACGACCTGCTGCCCGGGGCGTTCAGGGAGCCCTGGGCCATGGCGGCCACGGCACGCGGTGTCCCGCCGACGTCGGTGGCGCGGCAGGCGGTGCGCCGCTGCGTGCCCGGACTGCTGCCCAATGTGGCGCTGTTCGTGGTCGGACTGACCGGCGGCTCGGTCGCCGTCGAGCAGGTCTTCGACATCCCGGGCATCGGCCGGCTCACCCTGCACGCCGCACTCTCCCAGGACCTGCCCGTCCTGCAGACCGGCACCCTCGCCCTCGTCCTGCTCGCGGCCTCCGCGGGCGTTCTCGCCCGGCTCGCCGCCCGGCTCCTGGTCGGCCCGGCGCTGCGCGACGGCGCCCTGCAGTCCCTGCACCGGCCCCGGCCGCCCGCGCCCCGCGCGCTCCCCCTGCTCTACGCGGGGCTGCTGGCCGCCGTCGTCGGAGCCGGGCTGCCCCGCGACCCGATCGCCCTGGACACCCTCGCCCGGCTGCAAGCCCCTTCGCCGCAGCACCCCTTCGGCACCGACGCGCTCGGCCGCGATGCCCTCGCCCGGATCTCCCACGGCGCGCTGACCACCCTCGGCACCGCCCTCGCGGTCAGCGCCGCCGCCCTCGTCACCGGGCTGCTGCTGGGGCTGCTCCCGAGGTTGTCCGGGCCGCTGGTCGACACCCTCAGTGCCGTACCGCCCGTACTGGCCGGACTCCTCGTCACCGGCGTCATGGGCAGCGGCCCCTGGACACCCGCGTTCGCCGTGACCGTCGTGGCCTGGTCCCCGCTGGCCGCGCACACCTCCTCCCTGCTGCGCCAGGAACGCGCCACCGCCCACCTGGAGGCCACCAGGGCACTGGGGGCCGGCCGCCTGCACCTGCTCGTGCACGAACTGCTGCCCGCCGTCGCGCTCCCGGTCGCCCGGCACGCCCTGCTCCGGCTCCCGGGCATCGCGCTGAGCCTGGCCGCGCTCGGCTTCCTCGGCCTGGGCGCCCAGCCGCCGTCCCCCGACTGGGGCCTGCTGCTCGCCGAGAACCAGCCGTACGCCGAGCGTGCCCCGTGGGCCGTCCTCTTCCCCGCCGCCGTACTCGCCCTGCTCGGGGCGCTCGCGGTGACGGCCGCGGGCGGCGTACGGCTGCCCCGGCGGCGCACGCGGCCCACCGGCCCGGCCGGGACGCCCGCCGGAACGCCCGCTGAAACGCCCGCCGGCCCGGCCGTGCCGGCCCCGCCGCGGCGGCCGGAAGGCACCGGTGCCCACCTGACCTCCGTGTCCGCCCCACCGACGGAAGAACGATGACCGACCTCCTCTCCCGTGTGCTGTCCCGCCGGACCGCCCGAACGTCCGACGCCGCCCCGCCCAAGGGCCCGCGTGAGAGCACCTGGCGGCTCTGCAAGGAACTGTCGCCGCTGCTGCGGCTGCTGATCCTCACCCAGCTCGCCTTCAACATCGGCTTCTACGCCGTCCTGCCGTTCCTCGCCGAGCACCTCGGCACCGCGATCGGCATGGCGGGGTGGCTGGTCGGCTTCGTGCTCGGGCTGCGCACCTTCAGCCAGCAGGGGCTGTTCGTGGTCGGCGGCTGGCTCGTCGACCGGTTCGGGGTGCGGCCCGTCGTACTGGCGGGCTGCGTGCTGCGGATCGCCGGGTTCGCGTGGCTCGGCTACGCGGAGGCGAGTTGGACGGTGATCGGGGCGGTGCTGGTGATCGGTTTCGCGGCCGCGCTGTTCTCCCCGGCCGTGGAGTCCGAGGTGGCCCGCCAGGCGGTGGCCTGGGAGGAGGACGGGCGCGGCCCGCGCACCCGTGTCCTCGCCCTGTTCAGCGTGGCGGGCCAGGCCGGGGCGTTCGTCGGGCCGCTGCTCGGCGCGCTGCTGCTCGCCGTCGACTTCCGCACCGCGTGCCTCGCCGGTGTCGCGGTCTTCGTGCTCGTCCTCGCCGGGCACCTGTGGCTGATGCCGCAGCACATCCCCGGCCGGGTCCGCGTCCGGGGGCGGGGCGGGGCCCGCGTCCTGCTGCGCAACCGCCGCTTCCTCGCCCTGTGCTGCGCCTATGGCACCTATCTGCTCGCCTACAACCAGCTGTACCTCGCCCTGCCGGACGAGGTGCAGCGCGCGGCGGGCTCCCAGGCGCCGTTGTCCTGGCTCTTCGCGCTGTCCTCGGTGCTGGTGGTGTTCACCCAGCTGCCGGTGACCCGCTGGGCGGGCGACCGGCTCGACCTGCGCCGCTCCATGAGCGCGGGGCTGCTGCTGATCGCGTCCGGATTCGTGGTGGTGGCCGCGGCCCGCCCGGCCGGCTGGACGGGCACCGCCGGGCTGCTGCCGGCCGCCGGTTTCGTGATCTTGCTCACCGTGGGGCAGATGCTGGTCGTGCCCGCCGCCCGCGCCTGGGTGCCCGACCTCGCCGAGGAGGGCCGGCTCGGGCTCTACATGGGTGCGCTGTCGTCCGTCTCCGGGCTGATCGTCCTGGCGGGCAGCGCCGCCACCGGCTTCCTGCTCGACCTGGGACTGCCGGCCGCCGTGCCGTGGCTGGTCCTCGCGGCCGTACCGGCCCTGGCGGTGGCGGTGCTGCCGCGCCGGGAGAAGGGAGCGGGCGCGGCGGCTTGAGACGGCGCCGGCGCCCACGGCAACGGGGCGCGCGGGACCTTCACTCCGGCGGGTGCCTCCTCGCTCCGGGATTTCCGAGACCGCACCCTTCGAGAACACCGCTGCGGCGATCGGCGGCCACGCCGCGCCAGTATCCTTAGTCGGCTGCGGAACCCCCCACCAACCCCCGTTCGAAAGCGGGGAGTTCGGCCTGCGGCAACGACCTTCCCACACGCATGAGACGAGGACGAGTGCTGCTAGCGGGCCGCTACCGGCTGGATGTTGAGATCGGGCGCGGTGGAATGGGAGAGGTCTGGCGTGCGTACGACGAGACGCTCGCCAGAGCGGTGGCCCTCAAGCTGCTGCTGCCCCAGGACACCGACGCCACGGCGACCTCCCGGTTCCGTCTGGAGGCGCAGACCGCCGGGCGTCTCAACCACCCCAACGTGGTCGGCGTCCTGGACTTCGGCGAGTACGACAACCGGCTGTACCTGGTGATGGAGCTGGTCGAGGGCGACAGCCTCGCCGGGGCGCTGTCCAACTCCGGCACGCTGCCCGTCGAGCAGGTGGCCCGTCTCGCCGCGCAGGCGTCCGCGGGGCTCGCCGCCGCGCACGGGCAGGGCATCGTGCACCGGGACGTCAAACCCGCCAACCTGCTGCTGGACGCCCACGGCACGCTGAAGATCGGCGACTTCGGCATCGCGCGCTTCCTCGACGATCCCGGCGCCGCGCTCACCGCCACCGGCCAGATCATCGGCACCGGCCTCTACCTCGCGCCCGAACGGGCCCTGGGAAAGCCCGCGGGGCCCGCCTCCGACATGTACTCCCTGGGCTGCGTGCTCTACCAGCTCCTCAGCGGCCGCCCGCCGTTCCAGGCCGACACCGCCGTCGCCCTGCTGCACCAGCATCTCGACTCTGCACCCGTGCCGCCCCGCGAGCTCGGTGTCGCCGGCCTTCCCCCCGCGTTCGAGAACTACCTCCTCGGGCTGCTCGCCAAGCAGCCCGAAGACCGGCCCACGGCGGAGCAGGCCGCCGAGTGGTTCGCCGGGGGCGCCTGGCGGGGCCTGCCCGAGCCGCTGCCGGAGGTCTCACCGCCGCTGCGGCCGAACCCCTCGTCCGCGCCGGCGCACACCGGGCCGGCCCCGTACGCGGCCGCCGAGACCAGCCACCCGACCACGTACGCGCTGCCGGCGACCACAGGGCACCGCACCGCGGCCCGGGCGGCCCAGGCGGGGCGTTCGGGCCGCTCCCGCGGGCGCGGCGGGCTCGGCAGCAGGTCGAGAGTGGCCGCGACGGCCGCCGCCGCGGCGCTGTTCCTCGCCGCGATGCTCCTGGGCATGCGCTGGTTCTCGCCCGACACGACCGCCGAGGGCACGGAACCCGACGCGTCCCCGACCACGAGCGCCCCCGCGGCCACCCCGTCCGACGAC
>NZ_POUC01000345.1 GCF_002891435.1 Streptomyces cahuitamycinicus | reverse complement strand
GGGCGGGTGTGGGTGTCGGCCGCGTCGTCCTCGTCCTCGGCGTCGGTGCCGGCGGCCTTCAGTGTGGTCGCGGGGTCGTCGGTGACGCGCGGGTCCGCGGAGCGGGGGTCCTTGACGTCGTCGTCGGCGCCGGGGTCCGACGGCTCGGAGTCCTCGTCGTCGGTCCGCTCGGCCGCGTCCGCGTCGGCCTCGGCGGTGTCCTCGTCGTCGGCGCTGGCGGAACGGTCCGCCTCGGCCTCGTCGGCGTCACCGTGGCCCGCCCCGGAGCCGTCGGACGCCGCCACTGCGGCTTCCCGGGCGTCCGCGTCGGCCTCCGTGGGCTCCTCTGCGGGCTCGGGGTCGGCCTCGGTGTCGGTGTCCGCGCCGGGCTCGGCGGCTCCGGTGGTCTTCCCGGCCTCCTGTGCGTCCCTGTCGGCCTCCGTGGGCTCCTCCGCGGGCTCGGGGTCGGCCTCGGCCGTGCCGCCCTGCGACGGCTCGTCCGCCCGGTCGTCCTCGGCGTCGGTGTCCGCGCCGGGCTCCGCAGCGCCGGTGCCCTTCCCGGCCTCCTGGGCGTCCGCGTCGGTCTCCGCGGGCTTCTCGGCCTCCTCGGCCTTCCCGCCCTTCTCCGCGCTCTCGGCGGCAGCGGGCTCGCCCTCGTCCGCCGACGCCACCCACGCGGCGACGGCATCGCGCAGCCGCCCGTCAGTGCCCTCGGACCCCTCGGACCCATCGGATCCCCCGGAGGAGCCGGAAGCACCCTCCCCGGCGTCCGCCGCCGCGTCCTCGGCGTCCTCGGCGTCCGAGTCGCCCTCGGCTCCCTGGGCCCCCCGGGTTCCCCGGGCTCCCTCGGCCTCCTCGGAGTCCGAGTCGCCGTCGATCCGTTCGGCGTCGGCCTCGGTGTTCTCCGGCTCCTCCGCCGTCCGTGTGGACAGCACGCGGGTCGCCGTGTCGGCACCGCCTCGCGCAGCGGACCTCTCCCGGTCCCGGGCCACCGCGAGCCGCGGGTCGGCGACTTCGCTCCTGGCCTCCGGAACC
Organism: Streptomyces cahuitamycinicus; assembly: GCF_002891435.1. Classification (GTDB taxonomy): domain Bacteria; phylum Actinomycetota; class Actinomycetes; order Streptomycetales; family Streptomycetaceae; genus Streptomyces; species Streptomyces cahuitamycinicus. The sequence continues at coordinate 7,760 of NZ_POUC01000345.1, read as the reverse complement.
GGACTCGCGCTCCCCGACGTCTTCTGTGCCGACGACTCGCGCTGCTTCGACCTGTCGGGGGACTCGCCCGCCACCGATGCCTCCTCCTCGCGCCGCATGCCCCGCATGCGCGTACCGAACCGTGAACCGCCGCCCGTGACACCGCTCCGGCGCTGTCCGAACCATGTACCAGTGTCCTGTGTGCGGGCCAAACCCATCCGGTAGACGAGAACGACATACCTACTGGTTCCACTACGAACCGGTCACGCACCCTCGACAGATGAATGTGAGAGGGGTCACCCTGTCTTTCATCCACGCGGGGAGGCATGGATGGGCAGGAGCCGCAGAACACTTCCGGAGGAGCTTCTGCTGCTGGCGTTGGACCCGACCACGGGTACCACCGCACAGCCGCAGTCGCTCGACCTCGGTCTGGCCGGAGCACAGCTAGTAGAGCTGGCGCTGGCCGGACGGATAGCCCCAGACGGGGATCGTATCGCCGTGGTGGCACCACGGCCGACTGGAGATCCAACACTGGACTGCGCATTGGAGTTGCTGCGACGGCGTGGCGCACCCGTGCGTGCCGTCCACTGGATCGGCGGGCCGCGTCTCGGGCTCCGCCAGACCTACCTCTCGCATCTGGAGCGGTGCGGCATGGTGCATGCCGTGGCGGGCCAGATGTGCGGAGTGCTGCCGACGACTCGCTACCAGGCGACGGAGACCGAGATCAGCCGGGAGATCAGGGCCCGGCTGGACTCCGCGATCCGCACCGGCGTACCGCCGGACCCGCGGACCGCGGCACTCGCCGCCCTCGCTCACGCAGTCGGTCTCGGCAAGCACCTGTACCCGGGCAACGAGGGACGTTCCTCTCGCTCCCGGCTCAGGGACCTGATCAGGCACGACCCCATGGGCGGTCTCGTCGCGCACGCGGTGATGGACGTCCAGAACGGCGTCGCGGCCCAGCCGCGCCGCAGCCCGGCACCGACCGGCCGCCAGGCCGCCGGCACGGCCAGGCCCGCCCCGGAACCCGCTCGCGGTGTTCCGATGCAGCCGCGCCACGGAAGCATGGCCCGGGCCGTGGCCCACTGAGCCGCGCCGCACCGGCACGACCTGGCACCAGCACGACTACGACCGGCACACGCACCACGCGACGCACGACCCGGTCACGGGAGCCGCTGCCCGAGCGGGGCGGAGAGAGCGCACACTCTCTTCGCCCCGCTCGGCATGCCGTGTCCGAACTGGCGTGTACCCGTCGCATATCCACCGTTTCCCAGCGGTAGTAAGCACCTTGGTGGCAGTCTGCTCAACAGCAGATACGCAAAGTAGAGGCACGCAGCCGGAGGTGCACGTCCCGTGGCGTCCAATGTCAATCCCACCGTCAGGCGGCGCCGGCTGGGCCAGGAGCTCCGCAGGCTCCGTGAGCTCAAGGGCATGACGGCCGAAGAGGTGGCCGAGCGGCTGCTGGTGTCGCAGTCGAAGATCAGCCGCCTGGAGAACGGGCGGCGCAGCATCAGCCAGCGTGACGTCCGCGATCTGTGCGGGGTCTACGAGGTCGAGGACCAGCGGATCGTCGACTCGCTGATGCAGATGGCCAAGGATTCCCGGCAGCAGGGCTGGTGGCACGCGTTCGGGGACATCCCCTACAGCGTCTACATCGGCCTGGAGACGGACGCCGAGTCCCTCCGGGTCTACGAACCCCAGATCATCACAGGCCTGTTGCAGACCCGCGCGTACGCCGAGGCCATCATCCGCGGCGGCTCGCCCGAGGCGTCGGAGGCGGACAACGACAAGCGCGTCGAGGTCCGGCTGCGCCGGCAGGGCCGAATCACGGCCGAGACGGAACCGCTGCGGCTGTGGGTGGTCCTGGACGAGGCGTCCCTGCACCGGATCGTCGGCAGCCGGCCGGTGATGCGCGAGCAGCTGGAGCACCTCGTCGAGATGTCGCAGCTGCCCCACATCACCGTGCAGGTCCTGCCGTTCGAGGTCGGGGCGCACGCCGGGATCAACGGGCAGTACTCGATCCTGGAGTTCGCCGACGCGGCCGACTCCAGCGTCGTCTACATCGAGGGTGTCACCAGCGACCTGTACCTGGAGAAGCCGCTCGACGTGCAGAAGTACACGGTGATGTACGAGCACCTGCGGGCCCAGTCGCTGAACGTGGACCAGTCGCGGCAGCTCATCGAGCGTGTGGCGAAGGAGTACGCGCGCTGAGCCGCCGCCGGAGGATGACCTTCCGTCGGGCAAAGCGCGGGATGCTACACCCCTGACACGCCTGACTGGAAGTCTCCCCTGGAATATGCCATCCAGTCGAGTGAATGACTGCTCCGTACGAGGATGTTGGCGAGTAGCGTCGATCACGCCAACCACCAGCACGGGTTGGCGTAAACGCAACTGGCAACGGAGCGAACATGGCAATTCGTCTGGGCGCCACGGAAACGTGGACGACGTCCTCCTACACCAACAACAACGGCGCGTGCGTGATGGTCAGGTCGACCGTCGACGAGGCCCTGGAGCTCGGGGACACCAAGATCCCCGAGGGCCCCAAACTGGCGTTTCCCGCCGACGCGTGGAGCGCCTTCGTGGCCTCGGTCAAGGCCTGACCCAGCGATCGACCCGCACGACGAGCACCACCGAAAGAGCCCTCTCGACCAGCATCGCCGTCCTTGCCGAGAGGGCTCCCTGGTGCCCGCAGGCCCTGAGCGGACCGTGCGCGGCTCAGCTCACCGGGAACGCGACGTCACACACCGGGTCCCCCGGTCCCGCCGCCGCCCAGTCCGCGAAGTAGAGCTCCCGGCAGGGGCCGGTCGCCGTCAGCCCCCGCGCCGCCATCCACTCCTCCACCGCCTCGAACGCGGCCAGGATCTGAGGGTGCGCCACCTGCGCCTTGGTGATCCTGGTGTACGCCAGCCGCCGGGCCGGCTCCACCCGCACCGCCGTCTCCCGCGCCCGGCCCCGCCGCTCGGCCCAGGCCCGGGCCGCCGCCTCGTCGGCCACGGGCACACACGCCTCCGCGGGGCCGTCGCTCTCCATCGACACCTCCGCGTGATAGGCGACGTACGGCACCCCGGCCACACCCCCGCACTCCCGGGCCGCCTCCTCCAGCCGGCCCAGTGCCGCCCCGATCCACGCCGGCAGCTCGTCCGCGAGCGTGTGCCGCTTCTCGGAGATCACCACCTCAGCGGGCATCTCCACCGTCTCGACCCTGAACTTCCCGTACATTTCGGAGCTCCTCCCCGACAGTCGTCCACGGAGGTACTCGGCGAGCGTCCGCTGCCCCGCCACCCGCGCCTCGACATCCGCCCAGTACGCGCCGAGCAGCCCGGCCGCCGCGGGCCCGTCACTCGCCGCGACCACCTCGGCGATCCGGGCGAGCGGCATGTCCAACTGCCGCAGCATGGCCACGAGCCGGGCCCGTTCGACCTGGCCGGCGCGGTAGTAGCGGTAGCCGGTGGCCCCGTCGACATGCGCCGGGGCCAGCAGACCCAGCCGGTCGTACAGCCGCAGGGCCTTCGGCGACAGGCGGGCGCGCGCGGCGAACGCACCGATGGTGAGCAGTTCCTGATCCGGTCCGTCCACCACGGCATCCTCCGTCATCGGGCGGCTCTTCCGCCCGACGACGAGGACGCTCGGGCCTGCCCCAGGGGCAAGGTCAAGCAGCGGGACGTCAGGCCAGCTGGGCCTCGATCGCCGCCACGACCTCCGCCGAGTCCGGCTCGGTCTGCGGCGAGAAGCGGGCCACGACCCGGCCGTCGCGGCCGATGAGGAACTTCTCGAAGTTCCAGCGGATGTCACCGCTGTGCCCCTCGGCGTCCGCGAAGCCGGTCAGTCGGTCGTACAGCGGGTGCCGGCCCTCGCCGTTCACCTCGATCTTCTCGGTCATCGGGAACGTCACGCCGTACGTGGCCGAGCAGAACTCGGCGATCTCGTCGGCGCCGCCGGGCTCCTGCCCGAGGAACTGGTTGCAGGGCACGCCGAGGACGGAGAAGCCGCGCGCCGCGTACTGCTCGTGGAGCTTCTCAAGGCCCGTGTACTGCGGGGTCAGGCCGCACTTGGAGGCGACGTTCACCACGAGTACCGCCTTGCCCGCGTACTGGGACAGGTCGGCCGGACCGCCCTGGAGGGCGGCGATCTCGACGTCGAGGGGAGAGGAACCGTTGTCAGTCGTCATGAGCGGATGCTAACTCCGGCGGGTGTCGGGCCGACCCGTCCCGGCCTCCACCAGGACCTGCCCCGCCGCGGTGCGCGAGTACAGCACCGACCGGCCCGCCCGCCGCCGCTCGACCAGCCCGGCGTCCAGCAGCACCCTCAGATGCCGGCCGACCGAGCCGAGCCCCTGCCCGGTCACGGCGACCAACTGGCTGGTGCTCAGCGGGGAGTCGAGAAGGACGAGCACACCGGCCCGGGCGGCCCCGAGCAGTGCGCCGAGGCTCGCGGGCACGGTTCGGCCGCCGGTGTCGGCGAGCACGCCCGAGCACGCGTAGATCACCGCGTAGCGGTCGGGCTCCTCCCAGGAGACCCAGCCGGTCCTCGGGGTGACCGGGACGAACAGGAGCTCGGCACCGGAGATCTCGCGGGGCGGGTACTCGTGCAGGTTCACCTGAAGCCGGTTGTCACCCAGCCACCGGGTCCGGCCCGGTCGCAGCGCGTCCAGCACCGCCGCCCAGCCGCCCCGGCTCACCTGTGCGGTACGGGCGACCACGTCCGCCTCCAGCACCCGCCGGCGCCGGTCCCACTCCGGCCGTACGGTCTCGGTCCAGACGTACGTCAGCAGGCCGGCCGCACGCTCGGGGAGGTCGTCCCGGTCCAGGGCGGCGGGAAGGGAGTCCCCCATGGTCGAGCGGAGCCGAGAGCTTGGGGGAAGGCCGGCGAGGGAGATCCGCAGATGGGCGCGGGCCTCGTCGGGGCGGGCCGCCCGCACCCGTGCCACCTCTTCCTCGAAGGTCTCCCGGTCTCTCGGGGCGGGCGTGAGGAAGTCGGCGATCCAGGACCGGCCCAGCCCGGCGCGGACGAGCAGCGCGGTCTCGGGGTCGGCGGCCAGCCGGGCCCGGTAGCCGGGCAGGTGGTCGCACAGCCAGGCCCGTTCGCCCGGGTGCGCGGGGGTGCCCCGGTGCAGCAGCTGGAGGCAGGCGAAGGTCTCGGCCAGCGGGGAGATCACGAACCGGCTCCCGGCCAGGGTGTCGGCGTTGATCTGCCACCAGCCCATGCGCACCCCCCGATGTTTCGCACCCGCGCGAAACAATAACCGGGCGATCCGGGGCGCCGGAGACTCCCCGCATGCGCAGCTACCGCGAACTGTTCCGCACGCCCGAGTTCACCCCGTTCTTCCTGGCCGCGTCGGCGCAGACGGTCGCCCAGACCATGGGCGGACTGGCCCTGGGCACCCTGGTCTACCGGGCGACCGGCTCACCGCTGCTGTCGGCGGTCAGCATGTTCGGCTCGTCGCTGGTGCAGGTGCTGGGCGCGACCTTCCTGCTCTCCGCCGCCGACCGGCTGCCCCCGCGCGCGGCCCTGACGGCCCTGCCGCTGTTCTTCGCCGCGGCCACCGCCGCCCTGGCCCTGCCCGGCCTGCCCATCTGGGGGCTCTTCGCGATCGTCCTCGCCAAGGGGCTGGCGGAGTCGGTGGGCGGGGGAGTGCGCTGGGGCCTGCTCAACGAGATCCTCTCCAAGGACGGCTATCTGCTCGGCCGCTCGGTGTTCAACATGATGAGCGGCCTCATGCAGATCGCCGGGTACGCGACCGGCGGCGCCCTCGTGGCCCTGCTGTCCCCGCGGCTGTCCCTGCTGGCCGCCGCCGGGCTGTACGGCACGGCGGCCGTCGTCGTCCGCCTCGGCCTGACCCGCCGCCCGCCCCGTACGACGGGCCGCCCCTCGGTGTCGGCGACCTGGCGCGCCAACGCGCTGCTCTGGTCGTCCGCACCCCGCCGCCAGGTCTATCTGGCCCTGTGGATCCCCAACGGCCTGGTCGTCGGCTGCGAATCCCTCTACGTCTCCTACGCCTCCGACTCCGCCGGCACCCTCTTCGCCTGCGCCGCGCTGGGCATGCTCGCCGGGGACGTGCTGGTCGGCCGCGTGCTCCCCCCGGCCCTGCGCTCCCGCCTGGGCTTTCCGCTCCTGCTGCTCCTGGCCGGCCCGTACGCGGTGTTCCTGCTGCACCCGGCGCTTCCGGTCGCGGCGGCCGCGGTGACGCTGGCCTCCGTGGGGTTCGGCGCGAGCCTCGTACAGCAGGAGCGGCTGGTGGCTCTCACTCCCGACGGGCTCACGGGACATGCCCTGGGGCTGCACTCGGCGGGGATGCTCACGACGCAGGGGGTGGCGGCGGCGCTGGCCGGATCGGTGGCCCAACTGACCTCCCCGGCGGCGGCGATGACGATGATGGCCGGGGCGTCGGCGGGGGTGACGCTGCTGCTGATGGGCGCGGCGAGGCGGGAGGAGATGAGTGTGGTCGGCCGCTGAAGGGGGCTATGACAGGCCGCTGTTGGAGTCGCGCGTGCGCTCAGGAAGTGAACTGCCGACGTGCGCGCAGGAGGTGACTGCCGGTGATCCCGCTCGTACGGCGGCTGCGGCCACGTGCGCTCAGGAGGGTGAACTGCCGGAGAAGGGAACGGGGACGGTCGCGGCCTCCACGAACACCTCGGGGACTTCGTTGTCCACGACGACCCTCGACAGCAGCACGGCCAGCCTTTCCCGCTCGGTGCCGCTCAGCCCGGAGGGCAGATCCTCCATGCGACGGCAAGTCTCGGCGTAGAACTTCCCGGCGAGCGCGGCTCCTTGTTCCGTCAGCCCCACCCGCACGGCCCGTCCGTCGCGCGGGTCGGCCTCCCGCCGTACCAGTCCTCGCCGCACCGTCCGGTCCACCAGCCCGGTCAGGCTCGACTTCGCCAGCCCGAGCGTCTCGCCGAGTTCGCTCATGCCGTACGGCTGGGACATCAGCACACACAGCAACTGCCCCTGCTGCGGCGTCAGTCCGTACGCCCGGCTGACCCGCGCGTACACACCGTCGACCAGGAACGCCGCACGCACCAGCGCGGCGACGACCCCCACCTGTCCGGCTGCCCCGTTCCCCATCGGGTCAGGGTACCGACCGGTCAGTCGCCGTGCGGGGGTGTGCGTCACTCCTCGTCCGGAGCCTCGCCCTCGATGAGGCGTTCGGCGATGTCGTCGGCCCACTCCTGGGCCCAGCGGCGCAGCCCGGCGACCGACGGGCCGTCGAGCCCGGCCACGGTGAACGCCCTGTCGTCGAGCCAGTCCGTGCCGGTCAGCCTGGCCTGGAGGTCGGTGAGGTCGAAGGTGTCGGGGGCGTGGCGGCGGCCGAGTTCTTCGAGTTCGGGGTGGCTCCAGCGGGCCGAGGCGGCGTGTACGTCGACCAGGTCGCGCACGAGCCCGCGGTCGGCCAGGTCCCGCACCCGGGTGCCGGCGAGGTCGTCGAGGGAGAGTGCCGGGCCGAGTTCCGTCTGCACGGGCGGGCGCCACAGCACCTCTTTGCGCAGGGCGACCTCGCACTCCACGCCGCCGGCCGCGTCGGTGACGGTGAACTGGGCGGACAGCGGCCCGGTCTCCAGGGTCCGCACGAGCCAGCCCCGCCCGACCAGCCCGGACCGGACGGTGTCCGCGATGGCCTCCATCGCGGCCGGGTGCTCGGTGGCGGCGTCCACGTCCGGCCCGGCCCGCTCCAGGAGCCCGTGCGCCAGCACGGCGTATCCGCCGGCGAGGACGAGGGAGTAGGCCTCACCCACCGCCAGCAGATCACCCAGGAGCCGGCCGGCGGGCTCGGGAACGGGGGGAGG
>NZ_POUC01000344.1 GCF_002891435.1 Streptomyces cahuitamycinicus | reverse complement strand
TCCCCTCCCCTTCTCCCCAACGCAAGGGAACCCACCGTGACCAGACTCAGCGTCGAGATGCTGGCAGCGGACGCACCCGAGCCGATCACCTCGGCCGGCCACGCTCAGCTGGGCATCGCCGTCCTGGCGGGCATCGCCGTCATCGTCCTGCTCATCACGAAGTTCAAACTGCACGCCTTCCTGGCACTGACCATCGGGTCGCTGACGCTCGGCGCGATCGCCGGGGCGCCGCTGGACAAGGTGCTCACCAGCTTCAGCGCCGGCCTCGGCACCACGGTCGCGGGCGTCGGCGTGCTGATCGCCCTCGGGGCGATCCTCGGCAAGATGCTCGCCGACTCCGGCGGCGCCGACCAGATCGTCGACACCATCCTGGAGAAGGCCGGCGGGCGGTCGATGCCATGGGCGATGGTGCTGATCGCCTCCGTGATCGGCCTGCCGCTGTTCTTCGAGGTCGGCATCGTGCTGCTGATCCCGGTCGTGCTGATGGTCGCCAAGCGCGGCAGCTACTCGCTGATGCGCATCGGCATCCCGGCGCTCGCGGGTCTGTCCGTGATGCACGGCCTGGTCCCGCCGCACCCCGGCCCGCTGGTCGCGATCGACGCGGTCGGCGCCGACCTCGGCATCACCCTGGCGCTCGGTGTCCTCGTCGCCGTCCCCACCGTGATCATCGCCGGTCCGGTGTTCTCGAAGTACGCGGCCCGCTGGGTCGACGTGCCCGCCCCCGAGAAGATGATCCCGCAGCGCGCCTCCGAGGAGCTCGACAAGCGCCCCGGCTTCGGTGCCACGCTGTTCACGGTCCTGCTGCCGGTGATCCTCATGCTGGCCAAGGCGCTCGTCGACATCGTCATCGACGACCCGGAGAACCTCGTCCAGCGCGTCTTCGACGTGATCGGTGCCCCGATGATCGCGCTGCTCGCCTCGGTGCTGGTCGGCATCTTCACGCTGCTGCGGCCCGCCGGGTTCTCCAAGGAGCGGATATCGCCGCTCGTCGAGAAGAGCCTCATGCCGATCGCGGGGATCCTGCTGATCGTCGGCGCGGGTGGCGGTTTCAAGCAGACGCTGATCGACACGGGTGTGGGCCAGATGGTCCTGGACATCTCCGAGGACTGGGCGATCCCCGCGCTGCTGCTGGCCTGGCTGATCGCGGTGGTGATCCGCCTCGCGACCGGTTCGGCGACGGTGGCCACGGTCTCGGCCGCCGGTCTGGTCGCTCCGCTCGCGGCGGACATGTCGAGCACGCACGCGGCTCTCCTCGTTCTGGCCATCGGCGCCGGTTCGCTCTTCTTCAGCCATGTCAACGACGCCGGGTTCTGGATGGTGAAGGAGTACTTCGGGCTGAGTGTCGGCCAGAACATCAAGACCTGGTCCGTCATGGAGACGATCATCTCGGTGGTCGCCGGCGGCATCGTCCTGCTGTTGTCCCTCGTGATCTAGGAGTGCTGCGGCGATGACGGCTCATCCCCTCTTCGACATCGGCGGCCGTACGGCCCTGGTCACCGGCTCCAGCCGGGGCATCGGACTCGCCTTCGCGCGCGCTCTGGCGGAGGCCGGCTGCACGGTCGTCCTGAACGGGCGCGACAAGGACCGGCTCGCCGAGGCCGCCGCCGGGCTGCCGGGCGACCGGGTGCACACGGCCGCGTTCGACGTGACGGACGGACCCTCGGTGGCCTCGGGGGTCGCCGACGTCGAGGAGCGGGTGGGCCCGCTCGACATCCTCGTCAACAACGCGGGCATGCAACTGCGGGCCCCGCTGCTGGAGTTCACCGACTCCGACTGGCACCGCATCCTGGACACCAATCTGACCAGTGCCTTTCTGGTCGGCCGTGAGGCGGCGCGGCGGATGACGGAACGCGGCCACGGGAAGATCATCAACATCTGCTCGCTGCAGAGCGAGGTGGTACGGCCGGGGATCGCGCCGTACGCCGCCACCAAGGGCGCGCTGAAGATGCTCACCAAGGGCATGTGCGCCGACTGGGGTCCGAGCGGTGTTCAGGTCAACGGGCTCGGCCCGGGCTATATCGAGACCGAGCTGACCCGGCCGCTGGTGGAGGACGAGGAGTTCAGCTCCTGGGTGCGGCGGCGTACGCCGGCCGGGCGCTGGGGCCGTACCCAGGACCTGGTGGGCGGGTTGCTGTTCCTCGCCTCCCCGGCGGCGGACTTCGTCAGCGGGCAGGTGCTGTATGTCGACGGCGGTATGACGAGCGTGCTGTGACGTGCCGGGAGGCGGCTGTGATGCTGGGGTGTGTGATCCACGGTCAGGGCGACCTGCGGGTGGCGGAGCTGCCGGTGCCGGTGCCCGGGCCGGGGCAGGCGCTGGTCGCCGTGCGGTACGGCGGGGTGTGCGGGTCCGATCTGCACTACTGTCGGCACGGCGGGGTCGGTGACTTCCGGCTGCGGGAGCCGATGGTGCTCGGGCACGAGGTGGTCGGGACGGTGGTGGAGTACGGCCCCGGTGCCGCGGGCCCGGCTCCGGGTACCGCCGTCGCCGTGCATCCGGCGACCCCGTGCGGGGTGTGTCCGGAGTGCGAGGGCGGGCGCCGCAACGTGTGCCGCGACACCCGCTACCTGGGCAGTGCCGCGCGCTTCCCGCATGTGCAGGGCGGCTTCGCGGCCCGGGTGGTCGTGCCCTGCGAGCAGGTGCGGGCGTTGCCGGACGGTCTGGAGCTGCGCCGGGCGGCGCTCGCCGAGCCGCTGTCCGTCGCGCTGCACGCGGTGCGGCGGGCCGGGGACGTGGCCGGGCGGCATGTCCTGGTGACCGGTGCCGGGCCCATCGGGTGTCTGGTGGTCGCGGCGGCGAAGGCGGCGGGTGCAGCGCACGTGACGGTGACGGATCTGCTGCCCGAGGCGCTCGCGTACGGGCGGATCGCCGGGGCCGGGAGTCTCGTGCGGGCCGATGATCCCGATGACCGTGGGTGGCCGGACGAAGTCGATGTGGCCGTCGAGGCCTCCGGTGTGGCCGCGGGGCTCGACGTGTGTCTGCGGCGGGTGCGGCGCGGTGGGGTCGTGGTCCAGCTGGGAATGCTGCCGCCGGGGCAGAGTCCGTTTGCGGGGAACCTTGTGGTGAGCCGGGAGATCGAGCTGCGCGGGGCGTTCCGCTTCGACGGGGAGTTCGATGACGCGCTGGCGTTGCTGGCCGGGGAGCCGGCGTTCGGCGGGCTGATCAGTGCGGTGGTTTCCGTGGCGGAGGCCGAGTCGGCTTTCGTCCTGGCCGCTGATCGCAGTCGGTCGTGCAAGGTGCTGTTGGATTTCGCCCAGTCGCCGTAGCGGGGCCTGCCGTCGTGCGTCCGCGGGTGCGTCGGGGTTGTTCGCGCCGTTCCCCGCGCCCCTGAGGGGCCATACCTACGGGCGCCACAACGGGTGCTGCCCCTGATCCCGGACTCTGGTCACCTCGTCCGGCCGCTGGACTTCGCCCCGTTGACCGTACCGGGGCCTGCCCTCGTGCGTCCGCGGGTGCGTCGGGGCCGGTCGCGCCGTTCCCCGCGCCCCTGAGGGGCCATACCTACGGGCGCCACAAGGGGTGCTCCCGGTCTGCCCACTGGCTGCTCACCCTGCCCGTGCGCATGCCCCTTCTGGACTCCGGGTCCGCCAGGGCCATGCCGATGTGGCCGGCCAGGACGATGCCGATGGTGAGGGCCAGCCAGTCGTGGACGAAGGTGGCGCTGGTGCGCCAGAGCAGGGGGGTGAGGTGGGTGAACCACATCATCAGGCCCGTGGCGAGCATGACCAGCGTGGCGCCGGCGATCCAGGAGGCGTAGAGCTTCTGCCCGGCGTTGAACTTGGCCGCGGGGCGGGACGCGTGGCGCCGGTCGCGGCGCAGGGCGGCACGCAGCCAAGTGCGGTCGTGCGGGCCGAAGCGGTTGAGGCGGCCCAGGTCGGCGCGGAACGCCCGGGAGGCGAGGCCGGCCAGGACGGGGACGGGCAGGGCGAGGCCGGCCCACTGGTGCAGGGTGACGACCAGGGCGCGGCGGCCGACGAGTTCGGCGAGCTGGGGAACGTAGAGGCAGGCCGCCGTCAGGAGGCAGATGCCCATCAGCGCGGCCGTGGTGCGGTGGATCCAGCGCTGCACAGTGGTGAAGCGCCGGACGTCGACGGTGGCCGGTGGTGCGTCAGCTCGTAGGGTCATCGTCCCGTCCGTTCGAGCGGCCCACCCAGGCGTCGACGTCGTAGCCGCGCTCCTCCCAGTAGCCCGGCCGGACCTCGTCGGTGACGGTGATGCCGGAGAGCCACTTGGCGGACTTGTAGAAGTACATGGGCGCCACGTAGAGGCGGACCGGGCCGCCGTGGGAGTGGCTCAGACCCTTGTCCTGCATGCGCAGGGCGACCAGGACGTCCGCGCGGCGGGCCTGGGCGAGGGTGAGGCTCTCGGTGTACGTGCCGTCGAAGCAGGTGAAGCGGATGGCCTTGGCCGTAGGGCGGACCCGGGCGGCGTCCAGAAGCCGGGACAGGCGTACGCCCTCGAAGGGCGTGTCGGGGACGCGCCAGCCCGTGACGCACTGGACGTCGCGGACCAGCCGGGTCTGGGGCAGTGCCTTGAGGTCGTCGAGGGTGTAGGCCGTGGGGCGGTCGACCAGGCCGTCCACGGTGAGGCGGTAGGTGTCGGCGTTCTTGCGCGGGACGGACGAGGCGACCGAGTAGTAGCGGAAGCCGCCTCCGTTGGGGAGCAGGCCGGTCAGGCCCGTGGGGTCCTTGTCGGCCGCTCCGCCGAGGAAGGCCTCCAGGCCGCGTTGCAGCGGGGGCGCGGCGACGACGCCGGCGGCGCCCAGGGCGAGGGTGCCGAGGAAGACGCGGCGGCCGACCGGGGCGCCCCGCTGATCAGGGTGCTCGTCGTTCACACCCTTGGGTACGTCCTGATTCACGTACTCATTCGAACACCCGCGGCCCCGGTACGACAGGGATCGCGGGTGCTCGTCAGATTTCCGTAACCACTTCTTACGCGGGCCGCCTCAGGAGGAGGCCGCCTTGTCCAGCTGGAACGCCTCGTTGCCGAGGCCGATCCGGGCGTGCTTCTCGGGGGCGCGGGCGCGCAGCACCAGGCCGAGGGCCACGCCGGCGAGCGCGGCGAGGCCGATGACGCCGGGCAGCACCCAGCTCAGCGACGAGTCGGGGCCGGCGCCGACCAGCACCTCGAAGTCCTTCACCGTGTAGCCGGCGATCACCAGCAGGGCGATGCCCGCCAGCCCGGACGTGACCAGCCGCCAGGCCTGGGCGCCGGCGGCGCCGCGGCGGACGAAGAAGACGACGACGGACAGGGACGCCGCCGCCATCAGCACGATCACGCCGAGGGCGCCGATGTTGCCGAACCAGGTGAACAGCTGCAGGACGGGTGCGGTCGGGTCGCCGGCCGGCTTGTCGTCGGCGATCGCGAAGGCGACCACGACCACCACGGCCACGACGGTCTGGAGCAGCGAGCCGGTGCCGGGGGCGCCGCTGCTGCCGCTGGTGCGGCCGAAGGCGGCGGGCAGCAGGCCTTCGCGGCCCATGGCGAAGGCGTAGCGGGCGACGACGTTGTGGAAGCTGAGCAGCGCGGCGAACATGCCGGTGACGAACAGGATGTGCAGGACGTCCGTGAAGGTGCCGCCGAGGCGGGACTCGGTGAGGAAGAACAGCAGCCCGGCGCTCTGCTTCTGGGATGTGCCGACGATGGCGGAGGGGCCGGTGGCCACGGTGAGGGCCCAGCTGCTCAGCGCGAAGAAGACGGCGACCCCGCCGACGGCGAGGAACATCACGCGCGGCACCAGGACGTGGGGGCGGCTGGTCTCCTCCGCGTACACCGGGGCCTGCTCGAAGCCGAGGAACGCGGCGATGCAGAAGCACAGCGCGGTGCCGACGCCCGCGCCGGTGAGGGTGTCGGGGTTGAAGGCGTGCAGGGACAGGCCCTCCTTGGCGGGGTCGGCGATCGCGGCGATGTCGAAGACGACGACGAGGAGCACCTCGATGACCAGCAGCACGCCCAGTACCCGGGCATTGACGTCGATCTTGAGCCAGCCCAGCAGCCCGACGGCGATCGCGGCCACGAGCGCCGGTATCCACCAGGCGATCTCCACGTCGGCGTAGGTGTTCAGGAGCCCGGAGACCTCGAAGCCGAAGATGCCGTAGATGCCGACCTGGAGCGCGTTGTAGGCGACCAGGGCCACCAGGGCGGCGCCCGCGCCGGCGGTGCCGCCGAGGCCACGGGAGATGTATGCGTAGAAGGCGCCCGCGTTGTGGACGTGGCGGCTCATCTCGGCGTATCCGATGCTGAACAGGATCAGGACGACGCCGAGGACGACGAAGAGCAGCGGCTGGCCGACGATGCCCATCACCGCGAATGTAGTGGGCATGACACCCGCGACGACCATGAGCGGGGCGGTCGCGGCGAGGACGGAGAGGAGCAGGCCCCCGGTGCCGAGCCGGTCGGCACGCAGGGCACGCTCCTCCCCCTTGAACGTACTGATGCCGCCGGCGGCGGTCGTGCTCGTTCGCGAACTGTCCGTGGTCATCGGGGGAGCGTCCTCACTCTTCGGGTCGGGGGTGTCAGGCCGTGCCGAGCGCGGCCGCACGGGCGGCGGCGAAGGCGGTGTGCGGGTCGCGGTCCGGGTACGACCAGGGCGCCGGGGTGGCGTGACGGCCGATCCGGTGGAACAGGGCGGCGGCCTCGGCGCCCCGCCCCTCGCAGAACTTGGCGTGGGCCAGGAAGTTCAGGTCGATCAGCCGCCGCGGGTGCCCCTCCAGCTCCCACTCCAGCCACCAGTCGAAGGCGGCCTTCATGACCTGCCGGGCGCGGCGGCCCGTCCAGTGACCAGCGGCGGCCGGGTCGGCGGGTGCGTGCCCGGCGGCGGCCAGCACGCGGTAGCGCTCGGCGTGCGCGATGACCGGCAGGATCGCGAGCGGTGAGTCGGCGGGCGCCTGCTCGGCTGCCCAGCCGGCGAAGTCGTAGACCTCGTGCAGCGGGTCCGGGCCGGCCTCCGTGCGGCGCGCGGCGAGCCGGGCGATCATCAGGTGGTGGGCGTGGTGGTGGTCGGCGTACCGGGCGCGGACCTGCTCGAAGGTCCGGACCACGTCCTGGTCGGTGCCGGCCGCGCACTCCAGCAGGAGCAGGCCGAGCCAGGGGGTGGGGTCGGCGGGGACACGGGCCGCGGCGGTCCGGCAGGCCTCGCGGGCACGGACCGGCTTGGCCTTGCCGTGCAGGGCGCGCCGGACCTGGGCGAGGGCGAGCAGCACGGAGGCGTCGGCGGACTCGGGTTCGGCGAGCAGCCACTCCCGGGCCCACGCGGCACAGGAGGACTCCCGCGCGAGGACGGTGACGCGGTGGCCGCGCCGGTCCCAGTCGTCCCCGGTGTGCACCAGCAGGGCTCGGGCATTCTGCCAGCGGCCCTGCACCAGTGCGGTGCGCGCGGCCATGAGGTCGGCGTCGTCGAGGGCCTCGTCGAAGGCCTGCGCGGCGCGTCTGCGGCCGCGGCCGAGGGGAGGCGGGGGTGGGGACACCGCGGGACTTCCTCACGCACTCTTCTGGTGTTTCGGCTCACGGCGGCAGAGGGAGCGCGGGTGTGCGCATCGCCATGAACTGATCACACACAGCCAACCCCCAGCCAATGGTCGCCGTCAAGAGCCGCCGGGGCGTTACACGCGTCAACTCCCGCCACTTGTGAGGATCTTGTGATTCGAGAGACAGGAGAGACCGGCGTGAGCGGCATCCGATTTTTCCGATTCGCTCCGTGTGACGTACGTCATAGCGCGGGCTCTCGCCGCCCCCGACGATGGCACGACGTACGGGCGCGCCGGGCGGACCCGGCCGGTACAGTCGGCTCTTGCGCAACCGTGACCCGACCTGACGATCGAGGTACACCGCGTGTCGGTTCCAGTACTGGCGCTCGCCCTGGGCGCCGCCTGCTGCCTGGGCTTCGGCTTCGTCCTCCAGCAGAACGCGGCTCAGCGTGCCCCGCTGAGCGACTTCCTCTCCCTCCGTCTGCTGATCGACCTCGTGAAGGTTCCGCGCTGGCTCGGCGGCATCGCGCTGATGGTGGCCGGCATGGGGCTCGGCGCCGCCGCACTGGGGCAGGGTGAACTGTCGCTGGTGGAGCCGCTGCTGGCGACGAACCTGCTCTTCGCTCTCGCGCTCTCCCGCAAGCAGACCCGGCAGCCACTGGGCCGCCAGGGCTGGGCGGGCCTCCTCCTGCTGGCCGGTGGAGTCACGGCGTTCATCGTGGCGGGCCGGCCGGAGGGCGGTGCCGCGACGGCCGATCCGGTGCGGCAGTGGGTGATCATCGGGGTCATGATCGGCCTCGCCCTGCTGCTCACCGCGCATGGCAAGCGCTCCCGCCTCGGCTCGGGCCCCGTCCTGCTGGCACTGGCCGCCGGACTGCTCTACGGCGTGCAGGACGCGCTGACCCGGGTCAGCGGACAGAAGGTCTCCGAAGGCGGCTTCGCCGAGCTGCTCACCGGCTGGGAACCGTACGCGGTGCTCGCGCTGGGCGTCACGGGGCTGGTACTCGTGCAGAGCGCGTTCGAGACCGCGTCCCTGCGCAAGTCGCTGCCCGCCCTGACCGCGGCGCAGCCGCTCGCCGGCATCGTCTGCGGCGTCGGCTTCCTCGGCGACCGGCTGCGCACCGACGCGATGGCCCTGAGCTGGGAGGCAGGTGGTCTGCTGGCCGTGGTCGCCGGGATCGTGCTGCTGGGTCTGCACCCGGCGATGCCGCAGGGGGCGCCGGAGCGGGCGCGGGTGGCCGCACCCGCGGTGAGCCCGGCCTCGCCCTGACGGGCCCGGACTCCGCCGACCGCCCGCGCCGGACCAGACACTGGCCACACC
>NZ_POUC01000343.1 GCF_002891435.1 Streptomyces cahuitamycinicus | reverse complement strand
ACGCGAACACATCCGCCACGAACCCGGCTAACTCCGCCCGCAGGCCCTCCACTTGCCGCATATCCATACACCCACCGTGCCCCCGACGAGACACAACAGGCAAACACACCTAACGGAGTCCTACTAGTGCTGTGACCGGAATGGTTTGCCGGAAAGCTTGCGGCGTCCGGTGCGGTGCATCGCAAGGCGGAGCATCGCCCGCGTACTGGACGTACTCGGGTGATGCGACAACGCGGCGAGGTGCCGTGCCGGGCGTCGCAAGCCGGTGAACCTTTCCGGTCGCAGCACTAGCGTGGCCGTCGGCGGCAGGTCGTCGTGGGACGCCTGGCTGGTGAGCGGTGCCTGCGGTGTCGCCGGTCTGCTCGCCCTGCACTCCGCCGTGCCCAACGGGGCCGGGCGGCTGGGGAGCCTGCTGGAGACGTTTCTGCCGTGGCTGGGGCTGGCCGTGCCCGTGCTCGGCTGCGTCGCCCTGATCGCGCGGTCGAGGGCGGGGCTGCTCGCCTGCCTGGCGCCCGGGGCCGTGTGGCTCTGGATGTTCGGCGGGGTGTGGTTCTCCTCGCCTCCGGGCTCCTACGACCTGACCGTCGTCCAGCACAACGTGGCCGACGACAACGCCGACCCCGCCGGCACCGCCCGGGCCCTGCTGGCCACGCGCGCCGGCCTGATCGCCGTGGAGGAGCTGACGCCCGCCGCGCAGCCCGCCTACCAGGGTGTCCTGGGCGCCTCCCATCCGCATCGGGCGGTCCGCGGGACGGTAGGGCTCTGGTCGGCGTATCCGCTCTCGGACGTGCGGCCCGTGGACATCCGGCCCGAGGGCTTCCCGGCGAGCTGGCAGCGGGCCCTGCGGGCGACGGTGTCCGCCCCCGGCGGCAGAATCGCGGTGTACGTGGTCCATCTGCCGTCCGTGCGCCTGGGCCCGACGGGGCTCGCCTCGGCGGCCCGGGACGAGAGCGCGGCCCTGCTCGGTGCCAGGATCGCCGCCGACCCGGCGGGCCGGCTGCTGGTGGTGGGCGACCTCAACGGCACGGTCCGGGACCGTGGCCTCGCCCCGCTCACCTCCCGGCTGCACGCTCCGCCCACGGGGTTCGCGTTCAGCTGGCCGGCCGGCCTGCCGGTGGCGAGGATCGACCAGGTGCTGGGGCGAGGGGTCGAGGTGGCGGAGGTGACGGCGCTGGAGGCGACCGGGAGCGACCACCTTCCGGTGCTGGGCCGCCTGCTCCTGCGGTAGCCGGCAGGGGTGCGCCGGGCCCGTCGCGGGGAGAATCGGGGTAGGGCCAGCCTCGCAGGGAGGTCTTCCATGCCGCTCCGCTCAGGAAAGGTGCCACGGGACGCCGTGCACCATCCGCTGTTCGCCCGCTGCTACGCCCGGGCCAGTGTGGCCGCCGAGACCCGTATGGGCGTGGGCCGCATACGCGAGAGACTGCTCGGCGGGCTGTCCGGGCGGGTGATCGAGATCGGCGCGGGCAACGGGCTGAACTTCGCGCACTACCCGGGCACCGTCGCGGAGGTCGTCGCCATCGAGCCGGAGCGGCGGCTGCGGCATCTGGCCGTGGAGGCCGCGCTGCGCGCCGGGGTGCCGGTGGACGTCGTGCCGGGCGCGGCCGAGGCGCTGCCGGTCAAGAGCGAGGGCTTCGACGCGGCGGTGGTGTCGCTGGTGCTGTGCAGTGTGCGGGACGTGCCCCGGGCGCTCGGGGAGCTGCGGCGGGTGCTGCGGCCGGGCGGCGAGGTGCGGTTCTTCGAGCACGGCCGGGGCGGCGGCCGTGCGATGACCTTCACGCAGCACGCACTGGACCGGACGGTGTGGCCGGTGCTGAGCGGGGGCTGCCATGTGGCGCGGGAGCCGGTCCGGGCGCTGCGGGACGCCGGGTTCGAGCTCGGTCCCTACCGGCGGGTGCTCATGCCGGAACAGGGGCCGGCGCTGCCCACCTCGTACTGCGTGCTCGGCACGGCGTGGCGCCCGACCGAGGGGTTGGAACTGCTCACCGAGGAGTGCGCACAACGCTGAGTCAGCGGTGAGTCACAGGCTCCACCGCGCAGTTCCCGCTCGATGTCCCGGACGGACGCCTCGCCGCTCTTGACCAGCCGGGCGAGGTCGCGGACCTGCTCGGGCGAGGTGACGGCCTTGAGGCCGCTGGCGACGAGGTACGCGTAGGCGACGGCGGAGGCGAACAGGGCGTTGGAGCCTCCAGGGCGGGACGTGCAGGAGGAGCTGGAGCAGGGCGGCGGCACGGGCGTGCGGGCTGTCGTAGACGGGGACGGCGAATATGGCGGCCTGATGGCGGGCGGCGACAAGGGCGGAGTCCGACCCGCGGAGGATACCGAGTGTGGGCCGGGTCACATTACCCTCGGGCAGGACCATGAGGTCCTGACGTCCACCCAGAGGAGGCGGTCTTGTCCACACCTGCTGCGGAGCACGCTCCCGGCCTCGCGCCGGCCGACGGGATCGCGGCCCGCGCCCGCGGTCTCACCAAGGCGTACGGCTCGGGCGAGACGACCGTACTGGCACTCGACTCGGTGGACGTGGACGTCGTCCGGGGCCGGTTCACCGCGGTGATGGGCCCGTCGGGCTCCGGGAAATCCACGTTGATGCACTGTCTGGCGGGCCTCGACACCGTCTCGGCCGGTCAGGTGTGGCTGGGCGACACGGAGATCACGGGGCTGAGGGAGCGCGAGCTGACACGGCTGCGCCGCGACCGGATCGGCTTCATGTTCCAGTCGTTCAACCTCATCCCGACCCTGAACGCGCTGGAGAACATCACGCTGCCCATGGACATCGCGGGCCGGAAGCCCGACGGGGCATGGCTGGACCGGGTGATCGACACCCTGGGTCTGCGGGACCGGCTCGCGCACCGCCCGTCTCAGCTCTCCGGCGGGCAGCAGCAGCGCGTGGCCTGCGCGCGGGCGCTGGCCTCCCGGCCGGAGCTGATCTTCGCGGACGAGCCGACCGGCAACCTCGACTCGCGCGCCGGCCTGGAGGTGCTCGGCTTCCTGCGCGAGGCGGTGGACCAGCTCGGGCAGACCGTCGTCATGGTCACCCACGACCCGGGCGCGGCCGCCCACTCGGACCTGGTGCTCTTCCTCGGGGACGGCCGGATCGTCGACGAGATGCGGCGCCCCACGGCGGAGGCGGTACTGGAGCGGATGAAGAGGTTCGACGTGATCCGCAGCCGGTACGAGGACGCCCCGGCGTCGTCCGAGGAGAACTGAGCCCGTGCTCAAGGCGACCCTGCGGAGCTTCCTGGCGCACAAGGGGCGGCTGCTGCTCTCCGCGCTCGCCGTCCTGCTCTCCGTCGCGTTCGTCACGGGAAGCCTGATCTTCTCGGACACCGTCAGCCGCACGTTCGACCGGCTGTTCGCCTCGACCGCGGCGGATGTCACGATCAGCCCGAAGGAGGACCTCGACGAGGCGGTGCCCTCCGGCCGGACGGCCACCCTGCCGGCCTCGCTCACCGAACGGGTCCGGCGGCAGGTCGACGGAGTCGCGGCGGCCCGCGCCGATGTGAAGGTGAACGGCCTCACGGTCGTCGACGAGAAGAACCAGCCGGTGGGCCCGACCACCGGGGCACCGACGCTCGGCAACGCCTGGAGCCCGAACGAGCGCAGCCCGGTGGAGCTGAGCTCGGGCCACGCCCCGCGCGGTCCCGCCCAGGCCCTGATCGACTCCGAGACCGCCGACCGCAAGGACGTGCGCATCGGCGACGCCCTCACGGTCATCGCGCCCCCCGGGTCGTTCGAGGTCCGGGTGGTCGGCATCGTCACGTTCAGGACCACGAACCCCGGCTCCGCGCAGCTCTACTTCGACACCGCCACCGCCCAGACGAAGCTGCTGGGCCGGCCGGGGACGGCCACCGGCATCTCGGTCGACGCGGCTCAGGGCGTCGGCGACGACCAGCTCAAGCGGCGCGTGGCCGGCGCGCTCGGTGCCCACACCTACGACTTCAGGACGGCCGACGAACAGGCCGAGTCGGACGTCGAGCAGCTCGGCGGGTTCCTCGACGTGATCAAGTACGTGATGCTCGGCTTCGCCGGGATCGCCGTGCTCGTCGGCGTGTTCCTGATCGTCAACACCTTCTCCATGCTCATCGCCCAGCGCACCCGCGAACTGGGCCTGCTGCGCGCGCTGGGCGCCGACCGGCGCCAGGTCCGTGCCTCGGTTCTCACCGAGGCCCTGCTGCTCGGCCTGGTCGGCTCCACCCTGGGGCTCGCCGCCGGCATCGGGCTCGCGGCCGGGCTGATCGAGCTGATGGGTCTGCTCGGCATGAACATCGACACCGACGAGATGGAGATCGGCTGGGTGACACCGGTGGCGGCGTACGTCGTCGGGCTCGGCGTCACGTTCGTCGCCGCGTACCTCCCGGCGCGGCGGGCCGCGGGCGTCTCACCCATGGCCGCGCTCTCGGACGCCGAGGTCGCCGGAGTGGGCCGGCCGCTGCGGGCGCGTGCGGTGGCGGGCGCGATCGTCGGGGCGGCCGGTGCGGCGGCGCTCGCGGGCTGCGCGGTGTCGCGGCAGACCTCGTCGGCGGCGTCCCTGCTGGGGCTCGGTGTGGTGCTCACCCTCATCGCGACCGTGATCGCCGGGCCCCTGCTGGTGCGGCCGGTGATCCGGGTGCTGGGCGCGGCCTTCCCCGCGCTGTTCGGGTCGATCGGCCGGATGAGTCAGCGCAACGCCCTGCGCAACCCCCGCCGTACCGGGGCCACCGCCGCGGCCCTGATGGTGGGGATCGCCCTGGTGGGCGGGATGTCGGTGGCGAGCGAGTCGATGACCGCGTCGTTCGACCGGCAGATCGACAAGACGCTGGGCGCCGACTTCGTGGTCCAGAACAGCAACTTCCAGCCGTTCCCGCAGGAGGTCACCGACAAGGTGCGCGGCACCGACGGCGTGGGTCTCGTCGTGCGCGGGCGGTTCACACCGGTCGCGGTGCGGCTCCCGGACGGCGACCGTGTGGAGACCACCGCCGCGGGCTACGGCCCCCGGCTCGACGAGGTCGCCAACGTCACCTACGCACAGGGTGACTCCGCGGCCGCGCTCGCGAGCGGGCACCTGGCCATGGACCGGGACTTCGCACGCGACCACGGCGTGCGGGTGGGCAGCGCCCTCCCCGTGGAGTTCCCGGGCGGGCGCTCTGCCGAGCTGACGGTCGGCGCGCTCACCGACCAGGACGCCGCCGAGGGGTTCGGCACCCAGGGCGGGCTGTTCTTCGGACTGGGCACCCTGGAGCGGTACGCGCCGGGCGGGCAGGACTCCGCGCTGTACGTCAACGCCGCGGGCGGCACGGGCGACCGCGACCTGCGCGCGAACCTGGAGGAGATGCTGGATCCGTACCCGCAGGTGCAGGTGCGCGACCTGGCCGACTACAAGCGGCTGGTCCACGACCAGATCGCCGTCCTGCTGTACCTCGTGTACGCGCTGCTGGGGCTGGCGATCATCATCGCGGTGCTGGGCGTGGTCAACACCCTGGCGTTGTCGGTCGTCGAACGCACCCGGGAGATCGGGCTGTTGCGGGCGATCGGGCTGGCCCGGCGGCAGCTGCGGCGGATGATCCGGCTGGAGTCGGTGGTGATCGCCGTGTTCGGCGCGGTCCTCGGGCTCGCCCTGGGGCTGCTGTGGGGTGTGTGCACGCAGCAGGTGCTGGCGCTCCAGGGGATGACGGCCCTGGCGATCCCGTGGCTGACGATCGTGCTGGTGGTGGTCGGCTCGGTGGTGGTCGGGATCGTGGCGGCGCTGCTGCCGGCGCTGCGCGCGTCCCGCATGAACGTGCTGGCGGCCATCGCGCACGAGTGATGGAATCGCGGGGTACTCAACTGGCTTGCGTGTGGGGAGAGTTCATGCCGCGTCCGTTCCGCTTCGGGGTCAATCTGATCGAGCCGGCGTCCGTAGAGGAGTGGCGCGCCAAGTGCCGCCGGGCCGAGGAGCTGGGTTACGACGTGATCCTCGTGCCCGACCATCTGGGCATGCCCGCGCCCTTCCCGGCGCTGGTCGCGGCGGCCCAGGCGACCGAGCGCCCGAGGGTCGGCACCTTCACGCTCAACGCGGGTTTCTGGAACCCGACGTTGCTGGCCCGTGAGGTGGCCACGGCGGACGCGCTGACGGGTGGTCGCCTGGAACTCGGGCTGGGCACCGGCTATGTGCGGGGGGAGCACGAGACGGCCGGGCTGCCGTTCGGCTCGCCCGGCGAGCGGGTGGACCATCTGCGACGCACCGTCGAGGAGTTGGGGCGACTGCTCGATTCGGGAGAGCACCGGCCGCAGACGGTGCAGCGGCCGCGGGTGCCGCTGCTGATCGGTGGGAACGGCGACCGGATGCTGCGGCTGAGCGCCGAGCACGCGGACATCGCGGCGTTCACCGGGGCACGTACGGCTGCGGGCAGCACCACCGGGCAGCTGACGCCGATCACCGCGGACGAGCTCGAAGAACGCGTGGCGCGGTACCTGAGGTTCGCCGAGCACCGTGAGGTACCGCCCGAGCTGAACCTGCTGGTGCAGATGGTGATCGGCACCGAGGACCGCGAGGCCGCGGTGCGGCCGTTCCTGGAACATGTTCCGGGCATGACGGTCGATCAGGTGCTGCGCCTTCCCGTCTGCCTGGTCGGCACCCTCGACGAACTGGCGGAGCAGGTCCTCGCCCGGCGCGAGCGCTACGGCTTCACGTATCTGACCGTCCTGGAGCCCTGCATGGAGGTGTTCGCACCGGTCATGGCGCGGGTGCGCGGGGCCTGACGTCCGTATGGTGAAATGCCGCGCCGCGGCTCGCCGTGCGTGCTGTGATCGCCCCATGACCACCTTGCGTATCCGGGCCGCGACGCCCGACGACCTCGACGCCGTGCTGGCGTTCTGGAAGGTCGCCGCCGAAGGCACGAGCATCAGTGACGACCGCGGCGGCGTGGAGCGACTGGTCGCACGCGACCCCGAGGCGCTGCTCCTGGCCATGACGGTCCCCCCTGCTCGAGCGGGTTCGAGCGCTCGGGAGAGGGACGGTGAGCTGGCGGGCACGGTGATCGCGGGGTTCGACGGCTGGCGATGCCATCTCTACCGGCTGGCCGTGCACCCGGACCTGCGCCGTCGGGGCATCGCCTCCGCGCTGCTCGCCGCAGCGGAGGAACGTTTCGTCCGGCTCGGCGGGCGCCGCGCCGACGCGATGGTGCTCACGCGCAACGAGACCGCGCACCGGACGTGGAGTGCCGCCGGCTACGGGCCCGAGGAGCGGTGGCGGCGCTGGGTGAAGCCCCTCACCGACTAGGAGCGTCCGCGAAGTCGCGTCGCCCGCCCCGAGGGGCGGGCCCAGGGACGGAGGCGTCCCCGAACTCCCGCCGTACGGCCCGGGGGGGGCGAGCCCGGGACGGAGGCGTCCCCGAACTCGCGTCGTACGGCCCGAGGGGCGGGCCCGAGACGAGGCGTCCCCGAACTCGCGTCGTACGGCCCGGGGGCGGGCCCGGGGCGTCCGGTGTGTGCCCTCGGCGTGCCGGGCCTCGTGGGGCGTCGGGGCTTTGCGGACACCCCGCAGGTCTGCCGCGGCGCGCGGTCAGGCTCCGCCCAGGGCTCGGGCCACGAGCCGCTGGGCGTAGGCGGCGTCGAGGCCCGCCGGGCGGAAGAGGATGCGGTACATCAGGGGCGCGACGACCTCGTCGATGACCGTCTCGACGTCGGGTGCCCGCTCGCCGCGCCCGGTCGCGCGGGTGAGGATGACGTCGATCTGCTCGGCGGCGTATGCCGAGCACCGGCCGGCGTTGCCGCCGTCCGGGTCGCCGAGCAGGGCGTCGCGGATGTAGGCACGGCCGGTGGGCGAGGCCATCTCGTCGAGGAACTGCTCGGCCCAGGCCGTCAGGTCGGCCGGCAGGGCGCCGTGGTCCCCGGGGGTGGTGTCGGGCCGCAGTCGCTCGACCGCGACGTCCGACAACAGCGTCTGCAGGTCACCCCAGCGGCGGTAGACCGTCGACGGGGTCACGCCGGCGCGCTGGGCGATCAACGGGACGGTCAGGGCGTCCCGGCCCCGCTCCGCGGCCAGTTCGCGCACGGCGGCGTGCACCGACGCCTGGACCCGGGCGCTGCGTCCGCCGGGACGCACCATCTGCCTGCTCATGCCGGTCACCCTAGAGCCGGTGCGTCGCGTCCGGCGCGGGCGCTGCGGGGGCGAGCTCGCAGGCGGGCCGGGTCTGCTCGTAGGCGTGGCCGGCCCGAAGGAGCAGGCTCTCTTCGAGCGGCCGTCCCATGAGTTGCATGCCGATCGGGAGGCCGGCCGTGTCGTGGCCGACCGGCACGGTCAGGGACGGCACTCCGGTGATGTTGGCCGGGGCGGAGAGCCGTACAAAGGCGTCGGACACGCCCTCGACGGTACCGTCGGCCCAGGTGATGGTCTCCTGCCCGGCCTCGACCGCGGTGGCCGGGAGGGTGGGGGCGGCGATCAGGTCGACGTCGCGCAGCATGCGCGTCCATTCCTGCCCCATGAGGGTGCGGGCACGCTGCGCGCGCAGATGGTCCCCGGCGGGCATCAGTTCGCCGGCCTCCAGCAGGACGCGGACGTCGGCCTGGTACAGCTCCGGGACCGTGCGCAGGGTGGCCTCGTGATAGGCGGTGGCCTCGGGAACCATCAGGCCCCACTGGGTGGCCTGGATGTAGCGGGTCATGGGGATGTCGACCTCGACGAGGCGTGCGCCGAGGGCCTGCAGTGAGCCGATCGCGTGCCGAACGGCGGCTTCCACCTCCGCGTCGACGTGGTCGAAGTAGTAGGTGCGCGGCACGCCGATCCGCACCCCGGTCAGGTCCGTGCCGGGGCCCGGCCGGTAGTTCACGGGCGATGCGGCCAGGGA
>NZ_POUC01000342.1 GCF_002891435.1 Streptomyces cahuitamycinicus | reverse complement strand
CCCCCGACGAGAAGGCGCAGGCGCGCACCCCCACCGAAGCCGCACAGACCGCCGCCCCGCAGCGACAGCCCCAGCCGCAGCCACAGCCGCTTACGGCGTGCCACCACCCACGCTCGGCTGCTCCTCCCCCGACCCGCGGCGTGCGAGGCGGCTGTGGCTGCGGCCGTACAAGAAGTAGAGGAGGAAGCCGGCGGCCATCCAGATGGCGAAGCGGACCCACGTCTCGGCGGGCAGGTTGATCATCAGCCACAGGGACGCGCAGACCGACAGGATCGGGATGACCGGCACCCACGGGGTGCGGAAGGCCCGGGGCAGGTCGGGACGGGACTTGCGGAGAATGATCACGCCGATGGCGACGACCACGAAGGCGAACAGCGTGCCGATGTTCACCAGCGCGGCGAGCTCGGTCAGCGGGGTGAACCCGGCGAGGATCGCGATGATCACGCCGAGCAGGATCGTCGGCCGGTGCGGCGTCTTGAACCGCGGGTGGACGCGCGAGAAGAACCGCGGCAGCAGCCCGTCCCGGCTCATCGCGAAGAACACCCGGGTCTGACCGAGCAGCAGGATCATGCAGACCGTCGTCAGGCCGACCGCGGCGCCGAAGCTGATGAAGCCCGCGAACCACGGATGCCCGGTGGCCTTGAACGCGTCGGCGAGCGGCGCGTCGACGGACAGCTCGCTGTAGTGCTGCATGCCGGTGACGACGATCGAGACGAGGACGTACAGCGTCGTGCAGATCAGGAGGGAGCCGAGGATGCCGCGCGGCATGTCACGCTGCGGGTTCTTGGTCTCCTCGGCGGCCGTGGCCACGACGTCGAAGCCGATGAAGGCGAAGAACACGACCGAGGCGGCGGTGAAGATGCCCATCACGCCGAAGTTGGAGGGCGCCCAGCCGAACATCAGCTGGATCAGCGGGGAGTCGAGACTCGCCCCGGCCTCCACGGGCTGCTCCTTCGGGATGAACGGGTCGTAGTTGGCACCCTTGATGAGGAACGCGCCCGCGATGATCACGACGAGGACGACCGTCACCTTGATGGCCACGACGATCGACGTGATCCGCGCGGACAGCTTCATGCCGAGCACGAGGATGCCGGTCAGAACGAGGACGAGCGCGGCGGCGAGGATGTCGAAACCGAAAGCGTCGGCGCCCTCGCGGCTGCCCAGGCCCGCGGGCATCGTCCAGCCCGCGTTGTCCATGAGCGACTGGATGTAGCCGGACCAGCCGACGGCCACCACCGCCGTGCCGAGCGCGAACTCCAGGACCAGGTCCCAGCCGATGGTCCAGGCGGCCAGTTCACCGAGGGAGGCGTACGAGAACGTGTAGGCGGACCCGGCGACCGGGACCGTGGACGCGAACTCGGCGTAGCACAGGGCGGCCAGGGCGCACGCGACGCCGGCCGCCACGAACGCCAGAGCCGTCGCGGGCCCGGCGTTGTCCTTGGCGACGGTCCCGGTGAGTACGAAGATGCCGGTACCGATGATCACACCGACGCCGAAGACGGTCAGATCCAGCGCTGACAAGGACTTCTTGAGCGCGTGCTCTGGCTCCTCGGTGTCGAGGATGGACTGCTCGACCTTCTTCGTCCGGAAGAGGGTACTGCTCACGGGGTACCTCCCACGCTTGTCGTCCTCGACATGATCGAGAGGGGGCACCATCCGTATGCCCTGACGGGGGTGGATTCACGCCAATGGGCCGGTTTCACCACCCTTGACGGGGGTGAAACCGGCCCATTCAGCGGTACCGGGTGGGCGTCAGTCCCGCGCGGGCTCCACGGAGTCCACCGTCGATTGCTCGTAGCGTCCGTCGAGCTTGGCGACCAGCCCGGTCACCTGACGGGCGATGTCCGGTGCGGTCAGTCCGATCTCGGCGAGAACCTCGGCACGGGAGGCGTGGTCGAGGAAACGCGGCGGGATGCCGAAGTCCCGCAGCGGCACATCGACGCCCGCGTCGCGCAGCGCCTGCGCGATCGCCGAGCCGACGCCGCCGACGCGGCTGTTGTCCTCGACGGTGACGACCACGCGGTGCTGCTCGGCGAGCGGGGCCATGGCCTCGTCGACGGGCTTGACCCAGCGCGGGTCGACGACGGTCGTGGAGATGCCCTGCTTGTCGAGCAGGCCGGCGATCTCCAGGCACATCGGCGCGAGGGCGCCGACGGAGACCAGCAGCACGTCCGGCCGGTCGGTGCCGGGCTCGCGCAGGACGTCCATGCCGCCGACGCGGCGCAGGGCCGGCACGGCGGGGCCCACGGCGCCCTTGGAGAAGCGGACCACGGTCGGCGCGTCGTCGACGGCGACGGCCTCGCGCAGTTGGGCGCGCACCTGGTCGGCGTCGCGCGGCGCGGCCAGCCGCAGCCCGGGCACGACCTGCAGGATCGACATGTCCCACATGCCGTTGTGGGAGGCGCCGTCGGTGCCGGTGACCCCTGCCCGGTCGAGGACGAAGGTGACCCCGCACTTGTGCAGGGCCACGTCCATCAGCACCTGGTCGAAGGCCCGGTTGAGGAACGTGGCGTACACGGCGAACACCGGGTGCACGCCGCCGGTGGCCAGGCCGGCCGCGGAGACGGCGCCGTGCTGCTCGGCGATTCCGACGTCGTAGACCCGCTTGGGGAAGCGCTTGGCGAACTTGTCCAGGCCCACCGGCTGGAGCATGGCGGCCGTGATGGCGACGACGTCCTCGCGCTCCTCGCCGAGCTTGACCATCTCCTCACCGAAGACGGACGTCCAGTCGGCGCCGGAGCTGGCGATCGGCAGGCCCGTGTCGGGGTGGATCTTGCCGACGGCGTGGAAGCGGTCCGCCTCGTCCTGGAGGGCCGGCTGGTAGCCGCGGCCCTTCTCGGTGAGGCAGTGCACGATGACCGGCCCGCCGAACCGTTTGGCCTTGGCGAGCGCGGACTCCAGGGCCTCCAGGTCGTGTCCGTCGATCGGCCCGACGTACTTCAGGCCGAGGTCCTCGAACATGCCCTGCGGGGCGATGAAGTCCTTCAGCCCCTTCTTCGCGCCGTGCAGGGTGTCGTAGAGCGGCCGTCCGACGACGGGGGTGCGCTCCAGGACCTCCTTGGTGCGGGCGAGGAACCGCTCGTAGCCGTCGGTGGTGCGCAGGGTCGCCAGGTGGTTGGCGAGGCCGCCGATGGTCGGCGCGTAGGACCGCTCGTTGTCGTTGACGACGATGACGAGCGGGCGGTCCTTGGCGTCGGCGATGTTGTTCAGAGCCTCCCAGGCCATGCCGCCGGTCAGCGCGCCGTCACCGATCACGGCCACGACGTGGTCGTCGCGTTCGAGGATCTGGTTGGCCTTGGCGATGCCGTCGGCCCAGCCGAGGACGGTCGAGGCGTGCGAGTTCTCGATGACGTCGTGCTCGGACTCGGCCTGTGAGGGGTAGCCGGACAGGCCGCCCTTCATCTTCAGCTTCGAGAAGTCCTGGCGGCCGGTGAGCAGCTTGTGGACATAGGACTGGTGGCCGGTGTCCCAGAGCACCTTGTCCCGGGGCGAGTCGAAGACCCGGTGCAGGGCGATGGTGAGCTCCACCACGCCGAGGTTGGGGCCGAGGTGACCGCCGGTCTTGGAGACCGCTTCGACAAGGAAGCTCCGGATCTCCTCCGCCAGCTGGTTCAGCTCCTCCAGGTTGAGCCGGTCCAGATCGCGCGGTCCCCTGATACGGGTCAGCAGCGGCACCCGTGCCTCCTTGCAGTAGAGCTGTTGCCGGGCTTGTCGAGTCTAATGTTCCGCCTTCGCGGGCGGCGCCGAGGCTCTGCGTCGTACGTCACGCGTTCGGCTGTACCCATGTTGTGCCACACCTACGACACACCTGTGCCCGGTACCTGGGAGGTACCGGGCACAGGAGGTGTTCCTCGGCGCTACGCGCGCCCTGCGGTCTTCTGCGTCTTGCGGGTGACGGCGTCGATGACGACCGTGGCCAACAGCACACCGCCGGTGATCATGTACTGCACCGGGGAGGCGATGCCCTCCAGGGCGAGGCCGTACTGGATCGACACGATCACCAGGACGCCGAGCAGCGCGTTCCAGGTGCGTCCACGGCCGCCGAACAGCGACGTGCCGCCGATGACCGCGGCGGCGATCGCGTTCATCAGCAGGTCACCGCCGCCGGCGCCCTGGTTGGCCGCCGCGATCTTCGAGGCGATGAACAGACCGCCCACCGCTGCGAAGGTGCCGGAGATCGCGAACACCGAGATCCGGACCATCTCCACGTTGATGCCGGCCCGGCGGGACGCCTCGACGCTGCCGCCGAGCGCGAACACCTTCCGGCCGTACGCCGTGCGGCGCAGCACGAAGTCCGTGACCAGCAGCACCGCGATGAAGATCACCACGGCGAGCGGCAGGCCCTTGTACTGGTTGAAGACGATGGCGACGGTGAAGGCGAGCACCGCCAGCAGCACGGTCCGCACGATGGTCTCGCTCAGCGGCCGCGACGGAACGCCGACGGCCTCGCGGCGCCGGTTGCCGAGGAAGGAGCTGACGAAAAATCCGGCGGTCACCACCGCGGCCAGAGCGTACGCGGCGGCCACGTCGGAGAAGTAGTAGCTGGTCAGCTGGGCCACGACCCCGTCCGGGTCGAGGTTGATGGTGCCGTTGTCGCCGAGGATCTGGAGCATGAAGCCGTTCCAGAACAGCAGACCGGCCAGGGTGACGGCGAAGGCGGGCACGCCGATCTTCGCGAAGAAGAAGCCGTGCAGCGTGCCGGCGACCGTGCCGGTGAGGATGGCCAGCACGAAGGCGAGCCACTCGTTCATGCCGTTGGTGACGTTCAGCACCGCGAAACTCGCGCCCGCCACACCGGAGACCGAGCCGACCGACAGGTCGATCTCGCCGAGCAGCAGCACGAACACGATGCCGACGGCGATCATGCCCGTGCCGACCATGGCGACGGACATGTCGGACAGGTTGCCCGCGGTGAGGAAGTTGGAGTTCAGGCTCGTGAAGATGAGCCAGATGATCGCGAGGCCGATGACGACGGGGATGGAGCCCAGGTCGCCGGACTTCATCTTCCGCTTGAACTCGCTGACGTAGCCCTTGAGGCCCTGCTCACGCACCAGCAGCCGGGGGTCGACCACCGTGACGGCGGCCTTGGCCGCCTCGGGGTTCTCCACGGCGTGGTCGTCCGGAGCCGCGGAGGTCTTGTCGATGCTCACTTGGAAACCTCCCCGTTCGTGCGCGCCGCACGGCGGGTCACGGCGTTGTCGGTGGCGCCGGTGATGGCGGAGATGATCTCTTCCTGCGAGGTCGACTTGACCTCGAAGACGCCGTTGTTGCGGCCGAGACGCAGCACGGCGACCTTGTCCGCGACGGCCTTCACATCGGCCATGTTGTGGCTGATGAGGATCACGGCGTGGCCGCGCTCGCGCAGCCGCTCGACCAGGTCGAGGACCTGCGCGGTCTGCTCGACGCCGAGGGCGGCGGTGGGCTCGTCGAGGATGACCAGCTTGGGCTCGCCGAGCATGGAACGGGCGATGGCCACGGTCTGGCGCTGACCGCCGGAGAGCGAGGCGATCGGGATGCGCACGCTGGGAATGCGGATCGACAGCGTGTCGAGCAGCTCGCGGGAGCGGCGCTCCATCTCCACCTCGTCCAGGATGCCGCGCTTGCGGATCTCCCGGCCCAGGTAGAGGTTGCCGACGACGTCGATGTTGTCGCAGAGCGCGAGGTCCTGGTAGACGGTCGCGATGCCCAGGTTCTGGGCGTCGTGCGGCTTGTTGATCTGGACGGACCTGCCGTCCCATTCGATGACGCCCTCATCGATGGGGTGCACGCCGGCGATCGTCTTGACCAGCGTGGACTTTCCGGCTCCGTTGTCGCCCACCAGGGCGACCACTTCACCGGCGTGGACCTCAAGCTCTACGTCGGTGAGCGCCTGAACGGCACCGAACCGCTTGGAGACCCCGCGCAACGCCAGCACGGGCGTAGCGGACACGTAAACCATCTCCTTCGCCGCCTGACCCGGCGGGAGGTATGTGCAGCAGCTTTGACAGAGTTCGAAGTGATCCGTCCGGCGCCCCGCGTAGCTTGCGGGGCTGATGTGGCGGGGCGCCGGAGGAACTCGGGGGCAACCTGTCCCCACACGGGCGTCACGGGAGCCCGGTTCGGACTCCCGCGCCCCTCAGGGGACTTGGCGGCTGCTTAGTTGAGACCGATCTTGTCGCAGGCGGCCTTGTACTTGCCCGTGCAGATCTCGTTGACGGTGTAGATGCCGTCCTTGATGACGGTGTCCTTGATGTTGTCCTTGGTCAGCGAGACGACCGGGACCAGGACGGACGGGATGGCCTTGGTGGTCGGGCTGTCGACCTTGTCCTTGGCGATCGAGTCGAGCGACTTGCCCTGGGCGAGGGCGACGGCCATCTCGGCCGCGACGTCCGCCTCCTGCGGGTAGGGCTTGTAGACGCTCATGTACTGCTCACCGGTGACGATGCGCTGCACACCCGCGAGCTCGGCGTCCTGGCCGGTGACCGGGATGTCGGCGATGCCGGCGGCCTTCAGGGCGGTGATGATGCCGCCCGCCATGCCGTCGTTGGCGGAGTAGACGCCGACGATCTTGTCCTTGCCGAGGGCGGAGATGGCGCCCTCCATGTTGGAGTTGGCGTTCTCCGGCTTCCACTCCTTGGTGTCGTACTCGCGGCCGACCTTCACCTTGCCGTCGAGCACGGAGTGCGCGCCCTTCTTGAAGTCGGCGGCGTTCGGGTCGGTGGAGGAGCCGTTCATCATGACGATCTGGCCGTCCTTGGCCTTGTCGCCGAGCGCCTTCAGCAGGGCCTCGCCCTGGGTCTTGCCGACGGTGACGTTGTCGAACGAGGTGTAGGCGTCGATCGGGCCCTCGGCCAGGCGGTCGTAGGCGACGACGGGGATGCCCGCGTCCTTGGCCTTCTTCACCGAGCCGGCGATGGCCTTGGAGTCCACGGCGTCCACGATCAGCGCGTCGACCTTGTTCGACACCATCGTGTCGACCTGCTGGTTCTGCTTGGCGGCGTCCTGGTTGGCGTTGGCGTAGACGACCTCGCCCTTGCCGTTGGTGAGCTCCTTGACCTTCTCCTCGATGAGGGGGCGGTCGAACTTCTCGTAACGGGCGGTCGCGTTCTCGGGAAGGAGCAGGCCGACCTTGATGTCGTCGCCCTTCTTGGCGGACCCCGTGGAATCGGCGTTGTCGCCCGACTCCTTGGCGCTGCCACAGGCAGCAAGCGAAACAGCCATCGCACCGGCGGCAATAGCGACAGCGGCGCGACGCATACGCGTGTTCACTTCAGAAACCTCCCTGACGAGGCCGCGACATTGCGGCCGAGGTGGCTGGAAGTCAACTCGGCCACACGTGCGACGTCAAGAAGTAAATCCTTAACGAGATGGCAACGGTGCCATCCGTTCTCTAAGTGAAGGCAGGAGCCACCGCCTGCAGTGTGCCTGTAGCCGTCCCGTCCAAAAGGGTCGAATCGCCCATCTCGCTGAGGGCGAGGGCGAGCGCTCCGAGCACTTCGGCACGGCCGCCGAGGGCACCGGGGAGAACGGACAACTGGCGTGCCGCGCTGGGGATGGCGTAGCGGCCGACGGACTCCCGGATGGGCCCGAGCACCAGCTCACCGGCCTCGGCGAGATCACCGCCGAGGACCACGCGGCTCGGGTTCAGCAGGTTGCAGAGATTGGCCACTCCACTGCCGATGTGGCGGCCGACGTCGGCGATCACCCGACGGCAGCCCGGGTCTCCGTCCCGCGCGAGCCGTACGACGCCTTCCATGGTCAGGTCGGTGCCGTGACTCGACTGGAGGAGCGGGAGCACGTAGCGCGCTGCCGCGAAGGTCTCCAGGCAGCCGCGGTTTCCGCAGCGGCAGACGGGGCCGGACTCGTCGAGTGTAATATGCCCGATTTCTCCAGCGGTGCCGCCGGGGCCCCGGTAGATCTTGCCGTTGATCACCAGACCGGCGCCGACACCGCTGGCGACCTTGATGTAGGCCAGGTCGCGGACGCCCCGGCCGCTGCCCCAGACCATCTCGCCGAGGGCGCCGAGGTTGGCGTCGTTGTCCACGTGCACGGGAACGCCGAGGCGGCCGTGGAGCTCCTCGGCGGGCTTGGTACCGGACCAGCCGGGGAGGATGGCCGTCGAACCGAGGGTGCCGGATTCGACGTCGATGGGGCCGGGGACGCCGAGGCCGACGCCGGCGATCTTGGAGCGGTCGACGCCGGTGGCTTCGATGAGGCGCGTGACCAGCTGTTCCGCGCGGTCGAAGCCCTGGGTGGCCGAGGCGTCGACGTCGAGGGGCTCGGACTCCTCCGCCAGGACCTGGTGGGCGAGGTTGCCGACCGCGACGCGGAGGTGGGTGTGGCCGAAGTCGACGCCGATGACGATGCCGGCGTCGCCGCTCAGGGACACACTGCGGGCCCGGCGGCCGCCGGCGGAGGTCGGTGTGACCTCGACGGTGCCGCCCTCCTTCAACTCCCGGACGATGTTGGAGACCGTCGCCGCGGACAGACCTGTCGTCCGCGCGATCTCGGCTTGGGTTAGGGAGCCCGCCAGGCGCACGGCTCGTACGACCCGCTCCAGGTTGGCTCGGTGCAGCGATGACTGCGACCCCGGAGTCTCCACGACGACCTCCTGCGCACGGGGCCGCTTCGATGAGACCCCGTCTATGTCCAACTAGTGAACTCTAAGCTGAGCCGTTCGGGTTGCCTCCCGTCAAGAGGTTGAACTGATTCCGCGGTGTGTACGGGTCGTCGCGGAGCGCTATGTGGGGGTACGCGCTTTCTGCCTGGGGGCCTGCGGCTGTTCGGGGGTGCGCGCCTTCGCCGTTCGCCGGGTGGTGGGTCGGGGC
>NZ_POUC01000341.1 GCF_002891435.1 Streptomyces cahuitamycinicus | reverse complement strand
GGCGTACGCCGCGCGGACCGTGGGGGAGCTGGCGCTGCTCGTCGCGGATCTGCCGCAGGGGCCGCTGCCGCAGCCTGCGTCGTTCGGGGCCGTGCCGGCGTCGTACCTGCCCGTGCCGCGGCCGCGGACCAACGGCAAGGCCGTCGCGGCGGGGGTGTGCGGGCTGCTGTGCGTGCCCACCATGGGGCTGACCGGGATCCCGGCCGTCGTGCTGGGGCATGTGGCCCGGGCCGAGATCCGCAGCCGGGGAGAGCTGGGGGACGGGCTCGCGCTGACCGGTCTCGTGCTCGGATGGTTGTCCACGGCAGGTTGGGCACTCGTTCTGGTGTTGCTGACGGTGGTGTCCGTCGTAGCATCCTGAAGGTGTGCATATCGGACACTCGCCGACGAATTGAAGATCGACAACGGCTGAGGGGCTTGACATGTCCCGCCCGGCGATGCGGGCGACGCCCATTTGTTTTGACCGCAGCGAATGCGGTAGGTACGCTCAGACCTTGTGCCTGGGGTGTGCCCTGGCTCGCGTGTGTGCCATGAACCGCACGGCGAGCCGATGTCGGCCACCGTGATCCGCGCTTTTTTCTGCCTTGCGGCGGGAGTCCACGGATTCGACACACCCGACCGCGTGGGTCGGAGATGTTCCAGGTTAGCTTCACCATTCGGCACACAGAAACCGGAGAAGTAGTGCCTACGATCCAGCAGCTGGTCCGGAAGGGCCGGCAGGACAAGGTCGAGAAGAACAAGACGCCCGCACTCGAGGGTTCGCCCCAGCGTCGCGGCGTCTGCACGCGCGTGTTCACGACCACCCCGAAGAAGCCGAACTCGGCCCTGCGTAAGGTCGCGCGTGTGCGTCTGACCAGCGGGATCGAGGTCACCGCTTACATTCCGGGTGAGGGACACAACCTGCAGGAGCACTCCATCGTGCTCGTGCGCGGCGGCCGTGTGAAGGACCTGCCGGGTGTTCGCTACAAGATCATCCGCGGCTCGCTCGACACCCAGGGTGTCAAGAACCGCAAGCAGGCCCGCAGCCGCTACGGCGCCAAGAAGGAGAAGTAAGAATGCCTCGTAAGGGCCCCGCCCCGAAGCGCCCGGTCATCATCGACCCGGTCTACGGTTCTCCTCTGGTGACCTCCCTCATCAACAAGGTGCTGCTGAACGGCAAGCGCTCCACCGCCGAGCGCATCGTCTACGGCGCCATGGAGGGTCTGCGTGAGAAGACGGGCAACGACCCGGTCATCACGCTGAAGCGCGCGCTGGAGAACATCAAGCCGACCCTCGAGGTCAAGTCCCGCCGTGTCGGTGGTGCGACGTACCAGGTTCCGATCGAGGTCAAGCCCGGTCGCGCCAACACGCTCGCGCTGCGCTGGCTGGTCGGTTACTCCCGCGCCCGTCGCGAGAAGACCATGACCGAGCGTCTGCTCAACGAGCTTCTCGACGCCTCCAACGGCCTCGGTGCCGCTGTGAAGAAGCGCGAGGACACCCACAAGATGGCCGAGTCCAACAAGGCCTTCGCGCACTACCGCTGGTAGTCGCTACCCACATCGAGACCGAGAGAAGACTGAAGCCTTATGGCTACCACTTCACTTGACCTGGCCAAGGTCCGCAACATCGGGATCATGGCCCACATCGACGCGGGCAAGACGACCACCACCGAGCGGATCCTGTTCTACACGGGCGTGTCGTACAAGATCGGTGAGGTCCACGACGGCGCCGCCACCATGGACTGGATGGAGCAGGAGCAGGAGCGTGGCATCACGATCACCTCTGCTGCGACCACCTGTCACTGGCCGCTCGAGGACAACGACTACACCATCAACATCATCGACACCCCGGGGCACGTCGACTTCACCGTCGAGGTGGAGCGCTCCCTGCGCGTGCTCGACGGTGCCGTGACGGTGTTCGACGGTGTCGCCGGTGTCGAGCCGCAGTCCGAGACGGTGTGGCGTCAGGCCGACCGTTACGGCGTGCCGCGCATCTGCTTCGTCAACAAGCTGGACCGTACCGGCGCCGAGTTCCACCGCTGCGTGGACATGATCTCGGACCGCCTGGGCGCGCAGCCGCTGGTCATGCAGCTGCCGATCGGTGCGGAGGCGGACTTCAAGGGCGTCATCGACCTCGTGACGATGAAGGCCCTGGTCTGGTCGGCCGAGGCGACCAAGGGCGAGATGTACGACACCGTCGACATCCCGGACACCCACGCCGAGGCTGCCGAGGAGTACCGCGGCAAGCTGCTCGAGGCCGTCGCCGAGAACGACGAAGAGCTGATGGAGCTGTACCTGGAGGGCACCGAGCCCACCGTGGAGCAGCTCTACGCCGCGATTCGCCGTATCACGATCGCGTCCGGCAAGAGCGGCGGCACCACCGTCACTCCCGTGTTCTGCGGCACCGCGTTCAAGAACAAGGGCGTTCAGCCCCTGCTCGACGCGGTCGTGCGCTACCTGCCCACCCCGCTTGACGTCGAGGCCATCGAGGGCCACGACGTGAAGGACCCGGAGCAGGTCGTCGTGCGCAAGCCGTCGGAGGACGAGCCCCTCGCCGCGCTCGCGTTCAAGATCATGAGCGACCCGCACCTCGGTAAGCTCACCTTCGTCCGGGTCTACTCGGGCCGCCTGGAGTCCGGCACCGCCGTGCTGAACTCCGTCAAGGGCAAGAAGGAGCGCATCGGCAAGATCTACCGCATGCACGCGAACAAGCGTGAGGAGATCGCCGCGGTGGGCGCCGGCGACATCGTCGCCGTCATGGGTCTGAAGCAGACCACCACCGGTGAGACGCTGTCCGACGACAAGAACCCGGTCATCCTGGAGTCCATGGACTTCCCGGCGCCGGTCATCCAGGTCGCCATCGAGCCCAAGTCGAAGGGCGACCAGGAGAAGCTGGGCGTCGCGATCCAGCGCCTGGCCGAGGAGGACCCGTCCTTCCAGGTCCACTCGGACGAGGAGACCGGCCAGACCATCATCGGTGGCATGGGCGAGCTGCACCTCGAGGTGCTGGTCGACCGTATGCGCCGTGAGTTCAAGGTCGAGGCCAACGTCGGCAAGCCGCAGGTCGCGTACCGCGAGACCATCCGCAAGGCGGTCGAGCGGGTCGACTACACGCACAAGAAGCAGACTGGTGGTACCGGCCAGTTCGCCAAGGTGCAGATCGCGATCGAGCCGATCGAGGGCGGCGACGCCTCGTACGAGTTCGTGAACAAGGTCACCGGTGGCCGTATCCCGAAGGAGTACATCCCTTCGGTGGACGCCGGTGCGCAGGAGGCCATGCAGTTCGGCATCCTCGCGGGCTACGAGATGACGGGCGTCCGCGTCACGCTCATCGACGGTGGCTACCACGAGGTCGACTCCTCCGAGCTCGCGTTCAAGATCGCCGGTTCGCAGGCCTTCAAGGAGGCCGCGCGCAAGGCCAGCCCCGTACTGCTCGAGCCGATGATGGCCGTCGAGGTCACCACGCCCGAGGACTACATGGGTGAGGTCATCGGTGACATCAACTCCCGCCGTGGCCAGATCCAGGCCATGGAGGAGCGGGCCGGTGCCCGCGTCGTGAAGGGCCTCGTGCCCCTCTCGGAGATGTTCGGCTACGTCGGCGACCTGCGCAGCAAGACGTCCGGCCGTGCGAGCTACTCCATGCAGTTCGACTCCTACGCCGAGGTTCCGCGGAACGTCGCCGAGGAGATCATCGCGAAGGCCAAGGGCGAGTAACGCAGAGCGTCTGCACGCCGTAGGCTTGACTCCGGAGCCTTGAGGGGCATTCCGCCGCAATAGCGGTGAGAGTGCCCCGGGGCCCGGGCTTTCCAGCAAAGATCACCTGGCGCCGATGAGTAAGGCGTACCAGAACCACTCCCCAGGAGGACCCCAGTGGCGAAGGCGAAGTTCGAGCGGACTAAGCCGCACGTCAACATCGGCACCATCGGTCACATCGACCACGGTAAGACGACCCTCACGGCCGCCATTACCAAGGTGCTGCACGACGCGTACCCGGACCTGAACGAGGCCTCGGCCTTCGACCAGATCGACAAGGCTCCTGAAGAGCGCCAGCGCGGTATCACCATCTCCATCGCGCACGTCGAGTACCAGACCGAGACGCGTCACTACGCCCACGTCGACTGCCCCGGTCACGCGGACTACATCAAGAACATGATCACGGGTGCGGCGCAGATGGACGGCGCCATCCTCGTGGTCGCCGCCACCGACGGCCCGATGCCGCAGACCAAGGAGCACGTGCTCCTGGCCCGCCAGGTCGGCGTTCCGTACATCGTCGTCGCGCTGAACAAGGCCGACATGGTGGACGACGAGGAGATCCTGGAGCTCGTCGAGCTCGAGGTCCGTGAGCTCCTCTCCGAGTACGAGTTCCCGGGCGACGACCTGCCGGTCGTCAAGGTCTCGGCGCTCAAGGCGCTCGAGGGCGACAAGGAGTGGGGCAACTCCGTCCTCGAGCTCATGAAGGCCGTGGACGAGAACATCCCGCAGCCCGAGCGTGACGTCGACAAGCCGTTCCTCATGCCGATCGAGGACGTCTTCACGATCACCGGTCGCGGTACGGTCGTCACCGGCCGTATCGAGCGTGGTGTCCTCAAGGTCAACGAGACCGTTGACATCGTGGGCATCAAGCAGGAGAAGACCACCACCACGGTCACCGGCATCGAGATGTTCCGGAAGCTCCTCGACGAGGGCCAGGCCGGTGAGAACGTCGGTCTGCTGCTTCGTGGCATCAAGCGCGAGGACGTCGAGCGCGGCCAGGTCATCATCAAGCCGGGCTCGGTCACCCCGCACACCGAGTTCGAGGCGCAGGCCTACATCCTGTCCAAGGACGAGGGTGGCCGCCACACGCCGTTCTTCAACAACTACCGCCCGCAGTTCTACTTCCGTACGACGGACGTGACCGGCGTGGTGACCCTCCCCGAGGGCACCGAGATGGTCATGCCGGGTGACAACACCGAGATGAAGGTGGAGCTCATCCAGCCCGTCGCCATGGAGGAGGGCCTCAAGTTCGCCATCCGTGAGGGTGGCCGGACCGTGGGCGCCGGCCAGGTCACCAAGATCAACAAGTGAGTCTTCGGACTGGCTTGAGGGTCTACTGACCTGAGTGGCTCGAAGGGGCCCGTACGACTTCGGTCGTGCGGGTCCCTTTGCTGTGCCGGGGGTGGGCAGGGCACTTGTGCTTGCCGGGGGTGGTCACCGCATGTTGCGCATACGCGGGTGGCCGTATGACGTCGCGCCGATGTCCCTGCGCGAGGATCCGCCGACGAAGACGGACGTCAGCCGGGGCAGAGCCGAGGGCGTCGCCGTAGTCGCTGCCGACGCCGGGGTGCGCTCATCGGCCCCGGGGGAGGGAGTCGTACGGCAGGTGGGTCTCGTGTGGTCGACTCAGAAGCCCAGGTACGTGATCTGGACGACGTAGATCCGCTCGCTGCGGACGACGACCTGATACGTGAACATGCCCCCGGGGACGATGACGTCGCCACCCCTCGGGTCTACGCCATCATGCGCCTGTCCGTGAATGTGCAGGGTCTCGGCGGCCCTGACCAACTCATCGGCCTTGAGTTCCACCTCCGCGAGAAAGCCGACGGGAGCGGTTCGGGCCACTTCCTCCGCGCCGAAGGCGTACTCCCATTTCCAGCTCACTCGCTGACCGCGTTCATGGCTTCGTCCAGGACAGCGCTCAGTTCACGCAGGGCCTCATGGGCGATGGCGGTGTCCTCGTGCTCCAGGTTGCTCTTCGCGCGGGCGTAGCGGGTGGACAGGTCAGGACGCCGGGCGATCTCGATGTCGCGGGCCCAGGCCAGCACCCAGCTCTGCACCGGGCTGAGGGACTGCCACTCCACCGCCTTGGCGAAGGCGTCGTCCTTCGTGGCCTGCATCTCTTCCAGACGAGCCGGATCGACAGCGGCGAGGGCGGCGCGCAGGGCGTCAGGAGTGTGCTGGGGGCGGGGGGCCAGCTCATGTCCGTGGTCGGCCTGAGTGCTCATCGTGTCCACCTCCAGGGAGTGCCCCGGCCAGGCTATCCCGCCCGGGTGACAGGGGAGCGCGGCAACGTGAGCGGCGGCTTCCTTTCTGGACGCTCAAGGAGTAGTGGCACGATGTGCGTACGTGTGATCGAGCGAACGGGGAGACCGGCGTCATGGCCCGCTACATGGAGACACTGACCGTCGAGCGGGGCGGTTTCCGGATCAAGGTGCCTGAATCCTGGTGGGAGTTCGACGTGCGGCCGGAGTCGCGGGACGACTCGATCCGGCGGATGGTGGGCGAACGGGTGCGGCAACGCCCGGAGTTGGAGCAGTACCGCGACGCGTACGTCGACTTCCTCCGGAAGGCCGCCGCGGACGCCTGGAAGTCCGGCGCGATGTACTGCGGTTGCATGGCGGAGAGCTTCGGCGGCGACACCCCGATAACGGGTTCGGTGACCGTCTCCCTCGTCGGCGGTCGAAACGAGCGCGGTGAGCCGTTGTCGAACGACCCGGCCGTCATCGCGAGCCAACTCGCGGTGAAGGAGGCCAAGCGGGAAGGCGACTCCTGGCGGAAGGTCACGACCGTCGACATCCCCGGTGTCGGGCCTGCCGCGCGCACGTACGGCATCGAGGACATCGCCGTACCGGGCGACGCGCTCAACCGGACCATCCGGGCCGTGCTGATGCAGACGTACATCCCCGTCCCGGGCCAGGAGGGCAAGGTGGCCCTGGTCGCCGGCAGCAGCCAGGTCCTCGACCTCGCGGACTCCTTCTTCGACATCTTCGACGCGATCACGTCGACGTTCCGGTTCACGGGCTGACCTCCCTGTCACGAGGACGGCCGGGACATCTAGCAGGAAAGCCGCTGCTGTGCGCCTGATGATCACCTCGCAGAAGACCGACAGGCTGGACAGGTGGCAGTGGGTCTTCGAGGACTGGCCAGACGTCATCTGCCAGCGGGGACTGCGCGCCCAGACTCCGATCGACGCGGTACTCATGGCCGCAGTCGAGGAGTGGAATGCTCACCACGCCGAGCGGCAGATCTCCGACGAGAACGACAAGGTGATCGCTGGTCGAACCGAACGCTGCGGTAGGTTCGCCCTGGCCAATTCCTGCCCTTCCCGAGAGTCAGGTGGACGACGTCTTGGCCGGTCGGCTCGCACCGGCGCCGTAGCGACAGACGCTGACGGCACCTAATCGGAGTAAATGTGACTTGGCGCGAGCTCGTCGAAGCGTTCCCCTCCGCGGAACTCCGTGACCCCGCATACCCCGGCACCCTCGACCGCATCGAATCGGTCCTGGGTCAGCCGCTCCCGGGTGACCTCCGCGCCTTCCTTCTCGAGAGCAACGGGTTGGCCGATGATTACGGCACGGACGTCATCTGGTCTGCCGACCGGATCCTCGGTGAGAATCTCTCGTTCCGCAACGACGAACAGCGCAAGTCCCTGTACAGGGAGTTCGATGCGCTCATGTTCTTCGGAGACAACGGCGGGGGAGACCAGTTCGCCTTCGTCCGGCGGCCCGAGCGCGACGAGGTGTTCGTCTGGGACCATGAGACGGACAGCAGAATCCTCCTGGCGCCGAGCCTGAAGCGCTATCTGCGCAGTGCGTTGGAGAGCGACGGCGAGGACTGGTATCGGTAGGCATACTGCTCACGGCTCCACGACCGTTCCGGCCGTCGTCCGACGAGCAGGGCGTCGCCGAGGAGGCCTGGTTCACCTGGGACGGCGCACATCTGGTGGAGCAGACCACCGTCCGCGCCGGTTCGCCCGAGGTGTCCACACTGACCTGGGAACGGGACGGCACTCGCCCGTTGACGGACGGAGCGCACCACCCTCGCCGACGCGCCTCAGGAGGTCGTCGACGAGAGGTTCTTCGCCATCGTCACCGATCTGGTCGGCACCCCGACCGATCTGGTCTCGGGGGCCGGTGACATCGCCTGGCGCTCCGATGCCACCCTCTGGGGGCTCACGGCACCGGACGGGGCGTACACCCCGCTGCGCTTCCCCGGCCAGTACTTAGACCCCGAGACGCAGCTCCACTACAACTCTTTCGGTACTACGACCCGACGACGGACAAGGGTGGTGACGCGATGACTGACGTGCCCGGTGGAGCGCTGTCGGTTTACCGGCTCCTGCCGACCCTCGGTGAGTACCAGCAGCTGCATCTCGACAGCGTCGGAGTGCGTCAGCTCATGCGCTGGCAGAGTGCCCGCGCCGGTGTGGAGCCGCCCGCCCGGCTGAGCGCGGAGTGGATGGGCGAGCAGCGATGGGCCAGGAGCGAGTTCCCCTCCGGCAGGCCAGGTGCTCCCGTGCTCAGCCGGCGTCTCGCCGACTCCTTGGGGGACGCGTTGTCGTCGGCCGGCCGTCTGGTGCCGGTCGACATCAAGGGCGCCAAGGGCGACGAGTACTTCGTCTTCATGGTCGAAAAGGTGGTCGACTGCCTCGATCCGCACAGGTCGTCGAAGCCGAAGAGGCTGGACGGGGAGGTCAAGAAGCCCGTGTACCGCGTCGAGGCGCTGCCGACGCGTCTTCCCGCCTTCCGGCTACCGCAGTTTCCTGGTGCGGTGCAGTGGAACGGCTGGGCGGCCGACCGGCTCGTCGACCTCACCGGGGACCAGATCGAGAAGCGTCTGACCTGGTCCCAGGACCCGGCGTCCAAACCACACCCCGACCCCTGGGGCATCTGACAGAACCCTCGGGTGACCCGGACCGATGCCTCGGCCGGGAACGGCACGAGCCACAGCTACAAGAGGACGTTGCGGGATTGTGCGGCGGGCCGACGGAGGGCGGTTCATGCCGCCGCGCAGGTGCCCAGGCCCGCATCACAGCAGTCGCGGCAGTAGGAGCCGGGTGTGGGTGTTCGGATGGCACGCTCGCAGCCCTCGCAGTTGTGGAAGGGGGGAGGGGGTGGCGGAGCGTGGGTGCCGCTTGAC
>NZ_POUC01000340.1 GCF_002891435.1 Streptomyces cahuitamycinicus | reverse complement strand
GCTAACTCCCCGTACGAGTCCGGCTCGACCCCGGCCACGGTCAGCGACCGCGCCTCCTCGGACGCGCCCTCCGTAGCGAACCCGACGCCCACGGCCGTGACCTGCCGTACGCCCGCAACCTCCCGTACCGCCGGCGCCAGTCCCGCCGGGAGCGGGGAGCCGTCGGTGGTGGCGATCAGCGCGTCAGCGCCCGTCTCCAGCAGGGCGGCCCGGTCCCGGGCGTCCGCCACGCCCGCCAGCACGGACCCGCCGAACGCGGCCGTCGTCAGTGCCGTCAGCAGGGCGAGCAGCGGCAGCGTGGCGACCGCCGCCGGTGAGCGGCCCGCGCGGGCCAGCGACAGGAACCCGACCACCCCGCGCAGCCGCCCCGCCGGGCCCGCGGCCCACCGCAGGGGCAGCGGATACAGCCGGACGAGGACCAGCGCCGCCACCAGAGCGACGAGCACCGGGGCGGCGCTCACCAGCAGATCACCGTCCCCGGCCGGGCCCCGGCGGCGCAGCGTCAGCACCGAGCCGGCCGCCAGCACCAGCAGGGTCAGTTCGGCGACCGTGCGACCCCCGCCCGGCCTGGCCCGGGCCAGGTCGTCGCGCCCCTGATGCGCCCGCGGCCTGCGATGCGCCACCGCCGCGCGCACCGGCAGCGCGGCGCAGGCGAGCAGCGCCACGGCACCCGCCCCGAGTACGGCGGGCAGCAGCCGGGCCTCGTCCACGACGAGTACGGCGAGCAGCAGACCGCACGCCGCCGCCGGCACCGCCGGCACCGCGTTCTCGGCGAGCAGCCGCCCGGCGATGCCGCGCAGGGAGCCGCCCCTGGCCCGCAGCAGGGCGAGTTCCCCCTCGCGGCGTGCGGCGGCCAGACCACCGCTCATCACCAGGACGACGAACGCGACCGCGGCGATCCCGAAGGCCGCCACGGCGACCACCGGCGCGACGGCGTCACGCGTCTCGCCGTAGGCGCCCACGACCTGCTCCAAGCCGGTGGACAACTGCGCCGTCGGACCGGCGACGGCCCGCATCCGCACCAGCGCGGGCCCGTCCTCCAAAGACGCGATCCGCTCGACCAGGGCCGAGGTGTCCGCCCCGGTGAGCCGCCCGGTCGCGGGCGCGAACCGCCAGTACCGCTCCGGCTCTCCCTGACCGCCCAGCAGGGCCGGGGCGGCACCCGGCGCGAGCAGGACACCCGCCTCCCAGTAGAACTGCGGCGGACGGCCGCCGTCGCTCGCCATGGCCGGTGTCCGCAGGACCGGTTCCGCGGACCAGTAGCTCCGCTCCGGATGCCGGGGCTGGAGGACGCCGGTGACGCGCACGGTCAGCGGTCCGCCGGTGAAACCGTCCAGCGTGAGCGTGGAGCCCGCCCGCAGCCGCAGCGTCCGGGCCGTCTCGACGGTCACGGCCCCTTCCACCGTCCGGGTGTCCACGCTCACCGAGCCGTCGGCGGCGGGCAGCCGGCCCTCCCGCACGATGGCGTGGCCGGCCGCTCCCGA
This sequence comes from Streptomyces cahuitamycinicus, assembly GCF_002891435.1. Taxonomy (GTDB): domain Bacteria; phylum Actinomycetota; class Actinomycetes; order Streptomycetales; family Streptomycetaceae; genus Streptomyces; species Streptomyces cahuitamycinicus. Next base: position 7,447 of record NZ_POUC01000340.1, on the reverse strand, counting down.
CTGCGCGAGCAGCGTGAAGCGGGGCAGCAGCCCGTCGGGCCGGGGCAGCCACGCGTCCAGCGCCTGGAGGCTCTTGCCGGTCCGCACCCCGTACGCCGACTCCGCCGGGTCCGCCCGCAGCGGCTCGGGCAGCAGCGCCCGCGCCCGGCCCTCGACCGCCGCGAGCGCCTCCGGCCGGACCTCGCTGGCCCGGGCCTCCTCCGGACGGTTGAGACCGGGCTGCTCCGCCCTCAGCTCCAGCACGGTCGACTCGGGGGCGGCACGCGCGACGGCCTCGCGCAGCCCGTCCGTCTCGTACGCCTCCACGGCCCGGGGCAGGACGGCCGCGAGGAACGCCGTGACCAGCACCAGCACACCGAAGACGACCGCAGGCCAGGGCGCGGCCCGCAGCCGGGTCCGCACCCAGAAGGCTCCCTCTGCGTTCGGCGGCATCTCAGTTGTCCCCCTGGTGGCGGAGCGCGACCGCCGGCTCGGCACGGCGCAGCGCCGACGCGACGGTGATCAGCAGCAGGGGGGCGGCCACCCCCGCGAGGAGCAGAGCCACCTGAGGCACCGGGAGTTCGACGAGGACCGGCGGGAGAGGCCGCGCGGCACCGGAGGTCAGCACGATCAACGGGACGACAGCCCGGGTCAGGACCGCGCCGAGGCCGAGCCCGGCGAGCAGTCCCGCGGCGATGAGCAGGCTCTGCTCCGTCGCGACCAGCCGGGCCAGATCCCGGCGGGGCGCGCCCAGGGCACGCAGCACCGCGAACTCCGCGGACCGCTCCCGCCGCGCACCGGCGGCGCTCACCGCGAAACCCCCGGCGGCCAGGGCCGCGGCCGCCACCGCCACCGCCGTCAGCGCCGAGCGCGGCCCGGCGCCGAGCGGATCCCGCAGCAACTCGGCCGCGGCCTCGTCCCGCACCAGCACCTGCCCGGGTTCGAGGTCGGGGCGCGCCCTGAGCGCAGCGGCGACCTCGGCCTCCTGGCCCGGAGCGGTGCTCACCCACCACTCGGTGGGGGTGAGCGGCGTGCTGGCCCGCTGCGCCAGCACGGCGTCGACGGCCCGCAGATCGAGCAGCAGCGCCCCGCCGGACAGGGTCTCCCCGGCCAGGTCGGTGGCGGTGGTCGGCAGCTCCTGGACCGACCGCACGATCCGCACCCGCAGTTGTTCCCCGGACAGCGGTACGTCGATGGTGTCGCCGGGCCGGGCCCCCGCCGCGCGCAGGAAGTCCCGGCTGGCGACGGCCGAGAGGCTGCGCGGCACCTCGGCCCCGGTGGTGTCGATACGGACGGTGTAGACCGGCTGGGCGCCGTAACCGTCGTCGCGGTCGGCGCCGGTGCCGTACGACACGGCCAGCGGCGCGCTCCCCGACGCGTCGGGCGCGGCAGGCGCACGGGAGACGACCTCGCCGTTCTGCGTCACGACCCGGCTGCCCCGCCAGCGCGTCCCGGCGGGCACCGGGACGGTCCGCGCTGAGCCGTCGCCGCCGGTGGCGAGCAACCGCTCGACGGTGAACCGGTGTCGTTCGGGGCGGTCGACGGGAGAGGTGTCGTCGAGCTGCAGTCCGGTCAGCCGCAGCGGCCCGGCCGGTGCCGCCCGGCGGCCCGCCGCCGTCTCGTCCAGGTCCAGCGCGATCCGGTGAGCCCGGCCGTCCACCGGGACGACGCCGCCGCCCAGCCGGTAAGCGATGCCGTACCGGTCCTCCACGACCACCGTGAGCAGCGGCGCACGATCGGAAGGGGAGCTCTTCGCCGGGGCCCGCTCGTCGGTGATCCGCACGTCGAGGGCGATCCGCCGGGTGCCGTCGGGAAGCCGCACGGCCCGGTCCCCGTCCGGCGCGGGCGGCGCCAGGGCCCGCAGCAATCGCGCCGGGGGCTCCTCGGCAAGATCGCCGCGCATCAGCATCGCGTCCCCGGCACGGGCCGTGTCCAGGGCGAGGACCGTCGCCCGGCGGTCCCCGGACAGGCTCAGGGTGGCGCGGTGCGCGGGAGCGGCGTCCACGGCGCCCGGCAGCGCCGCGTAGAGCCCCGTCTGCCCGGGGCTGCCCGGCCGGTAGTCGAGCACCCGTACGGATGCGCCCGTCCGGAAGTCGGCCTGGTCCTCCTGCGACCGGTCCCAGGACGCACCGTGCCCGATCGCCAGCATGCCCGTCGCCACGGCGATGACCAGCAGCAGCACCGGACCCGCCCCGCGCAGCGGACGCCGGCTGAACTGCCAGCCCGCCAGCGCCGCGGGCAGCCCGCGTCCGCTCGCGGACCGCCGCTCCGCGAGCCGGGCCGCGAACGGCAGCACACGCAGCGTCAGGACCGTGCCCGCCAGCAGCGCCAGCGCGGGCGCCGCGACCAGCAGCGGATCGACGCCCAGCTCCCCGGCCCGGTCCCGGCTGAGCACACCACCGCCGGTCGCCTCGGTCTGCCGGTCGAGCTGCCAGTACGCCACGCCCGCGATCAGCAGCAGCCCCACATCGGCTCCGGCCCGCACCGGCGCGGCCGACGTCGCGGCCCGCACCCGCCGCAGCCGTACCGGAGTCCCCGACCTCGTCGCCGCCAGCGCGGGCGCCACCACCGCCACCGCGCAGGCCGCCGCCACCCCGACCGCGACCAGCCACACCCGGCCCGCCGGGGCGGTGTCGAGCCGCAGCCCGATCCGGTCGAGCGAGGACCACCGCGCGAGAAGCCGGGCCAGCGGGCCGGACAGCAGCGCGGCACAGACGGCGGCGGGGACCGCCAGCAGCAGCGCCTCCAGCGCGGCGAACCCGGCGATCCGGCCACGCGATCCGCCCCTGGCCCGCAGCAGCTCGGTCTCACCCGCCCGTTCGCTGCCCAGCAGCCGGGCCACCAGCAGCAGCGCGTACCCGGCGAGCAGCACCAGCTGCACCGACACGATCAGCAGCGTCGACCGGGACACCAGCAGGCCCCGCTCGGTCCGGTCGAGAACCTCGGGCAGCCCCGTGCGCACGTCCGCGTCGCCCCCGAGCGCCGGGTCCTCGCGCAGCGCCCCGGCCGCGCGGACGGCGGCCGAGCGGAGCGCGCCGATGCCGTCGGTCGTCAGGGTGCCGAAGCCGGCCGTCGCCACCCAGCCGGTGGCGTCCTCGGAGGCGCGGCCGGAGGCGAGCACCGATCCGTGCGTCAGCAGCGGCCCGTACGTGGTGAAGGCGACGGTGCGGATGCCCCGGCCGCCGAGGGTGTCGGCCTGCCAGTAGGGATCGGAGCTGTCGGCCGCCCGGTACACGCCGGTCACCCGGACCCGGAGCGGATCGCCGCCCAGCCGGTCGGTCAGCGTGACCTCAGCTCCGGGCCGCAGCTCCAGCCGGTCGGCGGCCGCCTCGGGCAGGGCCACGGGCACGGCGGCCGAGCGGGACGCCGGGGCCGGGCCCGGCAGGGTGCCCGCGAGCAGCCTGATCCGTGACGGGTCGAGGGCGGCGAGGTGCGTGAGGCCGGGCTCCCCGGCGCGGGCCTCGGCACCGCTCAGGGACCGGGGCAGCGCGTACGGCCCGGACCGCTCCAGCCTCCGCACGGTCACCGGCAGCCCGCCGAAGGCATCCCGTGCCCCGCGCACCACCGCCCGCTGCGCCGCGTCCCGCCGCTCCCGGGGCACGTCCGCCTCGACGACGAGGGAGGCGGAGGCCGCGGCCCGGCCGCCCAGGGCGCCGCGCAGCGCCGCGTCCCCCACGGAGCCGGAGTAGGCCGTCAGGGCGGCGAGCACTGACGTGGTCAGCAGGACGGCGAGCAGGGCGGCCGTGAGCAGCAGCCGGTGCGCGCGCAGGCGCAGCAGCAGTAAGCCCGTCACTCTTCCCCCACCCGATGCGCGAGCCGCAGATCCCCCAACCCGGTATGCATATCACGGAGATACCTGCCCGGCACATGAGTTCGAACGCGAGGTCGTCCCGCTCTTGACCATGCGGACCGGTTCCGTATGGGATGCCGTGATGACCGAGAACACCAGTCCGGGAACCGGCGCCGCCCTCGCCGACGACGCGTCCGGCGGGCCGATGCTGCGGGTCGAGGACCTGCACCACTCCTACGGCACCGGGGCCGCCGCCGTGCACGCGCTGCGCGGGGCCTCCTTCACCGTCCGGAGCGGGGAACTGGTCGCGCTCAGAGGCCGTTCGGGCTCCGGCAAGTCGACGCTGCTCCAGCTGATCGGCGGCCTCGACACCCCGCAGAGCGGCCGCGTCGTCGTGGGCGGCTCCGACCTGTCGGCGCTCGGCGAGAGCGAGCTGCTGGAACTGCGCCGCGACCGGATCGGTTTCGTCTTCCAGTCCTTCGGGCTCATCCCCATCCTCACCGCCGCCGAGAACGTGGGCGTGCCGCTGCGGCTGCGCCGGGCCGAGCCGCGCGAACGCGAGGAGCGGGTGGCGCTGCTGCTGGCCCTGGTGGGACTCGCCGGCCATGAGACACAGCGGCCCGCCGAGCTGTCCGGCGGACAGCAGCAGCGGGTCGCGATCGCCCGGGCCCTCGCCAACCGGCCGGCCCTGCTGCTCGCCGACGAGCCGACCGGCCAGCTCGACGCCGCCACCGGCCTGGCGGTCATGGAGCTGCTGCGGGCCGTGGTCCGCAGCGAGGGCGTCACGGCCCTCGTCGCCACCCACGACCCCCAACTCCTCGGCCTGGCCGACCGGGTGCTGGAGCTGAGCGACGGAGTGGTCACCGAGGAGTGAGAGGATGCGGGCCATGGTCGCGATCAGTCTCAGCAAGGTCCAGGAGACCGCTCCCGCGCTGGTGAACCTCTACAAGAGCGCCGGGGTGTCCCTCGCCGGGCACGGCCTCACCGGACTGCGCGCCGCGGTCTACCTCGTCGTCGACTACTCAGGCTCGATGAGGCCCTACTACCAGGACGGCAGTGTCCAGGCGCTGGCCGACCGGGTGCTCGGCCTGTCGGCGCACCTGGACGACGACGGCAGCGTGCCCGTGGTGTTCTTCTCCACCGACGTCGACGCCGTCACCGACATCGCACTCGCCGACCACCGGGGCAGGATCGAGCAGATCGTGGCCGGGCTCGGGCACATGGGGAAGACCGGCTACCACCTGGCCATGGACGCCGTGATCGACCACTACCTCGACAGCGGGACGGCCGAGCCCGCCCTGGTCGTGTTCCAGACCGACGGCGGGCCGATCAACAAGCTCGCCGCGGAGCGGTACCTGTGCAAGGCCGCCAGGCTGCCGCTGTTCTGGCAGTTCATCGGGTTCGGCGACCCCGGCAGCAAGCAGTTCGACTTCCTGCGCAAGCTCGACGACCTGGCCGTACCGGGCAAGCGGATCATCGACAACGCCGGGTTCTTCCACGCCGGGAAGGACCCGCGGAAGGTCCCGGACACCGAGCTGTACGACCGGCTGGTCGGCGAGTTCCCGAAGTGGCTCGTGGCCGCACGGGCGCGGGGGATCGTGCGGGACCCCGGCAGCCGCTGACCCGCCGCTCGTCCCCTTGGCCCACGCCCCGTTTGCACGGCCGCGACGCCGTGCCACGCTGGGAAGGATCCGACGGGGAGGCGACGACGTATGGGCGACGACGGCGCACGACGGGTGTACGGGACGGACTCCGCCCACCGGAGGCCGCCCGCAGGCAAGGGCGAGCAGCTCGCCGACTGGGCGGACGGGCGGCTCGGGCTGTACGCCCTGGCCAAGGCCAACATGCGCAAGGTCTTTCCGGACCACTGGTCCTTCATGCTGGGCGAGGTCACCCTCTACAGCTTCGTCGTGCTGATCCTCACCGGTGTCTACCTCACCCTGTTCTTCGAGCCCAGCATGCAGGAGGTCGTCTACAACGGCTCCTACACCGAGCTCAACGGCGTCCTGATGAGCCGGGCGTTCGAGTCCACGCTGGACATCAGCTTCGATGTGCGCGGCGGGCTGCTGATCCGGCAGATCCACCACTGGGCGGCGCTCGTCTTCATCACCGGCATGCTGGTGCACATGATGCGGGTGTTCTTCACGGGCGCCTTCCGCAAGCCGCGCGAGCTGAACTGGGTCTTCGGCTGGACCCTGCTGATGCTCGGCATCATCACCGGCCTGACCGGCTACTCCCTCCCCGACGACCTGCTGTCCGGCACCGGCCTCCGCTTCGCGCACGGCGCCATCCTGTCGATCCCGATCGTCGGGACGTACGTGGCGTTCTTCCTCTTCGGCGGGGAGTTCCCGGGCGACGACATCATCTCGCGGCTGTACCCCGTCCACGTCCTGCTGCTGCCCGGGATCATGCTGGGCCTGGTGGCCGCCCATCTGATCCTGGTCTTCTACCACAAGCACACCCAGTTCCCGGGCCCCGGCCGCAAGGAACGTTCGGTCGTCGGGATGCCCTTCCTGCCGGTGTACATGGCCAAGGCCGGCGGCTTCTTCTTCCTCGTCTTCGGCGTCCTGACGGTGATGGGCGCGATCGCCCAGATCAACCCCGTCTGGGCTTTCGGCCCCTACCGCCCCGACCTGGTCACCACCGGCGCCCAGCCCGACTGGTACCTCGGCTTCTCCGAGGGCCTGATCCGGGTGATGCCGGGATGGGAGATCAACCTCTGGGGGCACACCCTCGCCCTCGGCGTGTTCATCCCCTTCTCCTTGTTCCCCCTGATCCTGCTCGCCCTCGGCGTCTACCCCTTCATCGAGGCGTGGATCACCGGCGACAAACGCGAGCACCACATCCTCGACCGGCCGCGCAACGCGCCCGTGCGCACCGGCCTCGGCGTGGCCTGGCTGACCCTGTACGCGGTGCTGCTGATCGGCGGCGGCAACGACATCGTCGCCACCCATCTGCATCTGTCCATCAACGCGATCACCTGGTTCGTACGCATCGGCGTCTTCGTGCTGCCGGTCGCCGCGTTCATCGTCACGAAGAAGATCTGCATGGGCCTGCAGCGCCGCGACCGCGCCAAGGTGCTGCACGGCCGGGAGACCGGCACCATCAAGCGGCTGCCGACCGGCGAGTACATCGAGGTGCACGAGCCCCTCGCACAGGCCGAGCGGTTCACGCTCACCCAGCACGAGCAGAACCCGCCGTACGAGGTCGGGCCCGAGGTCGACGCGGGCGGCGTCCGCCGCAGGGTCAAGCGGTCCGAGAGGCTGCGGGCCCGGCTCGCCAAGGCCATGTTCGGTCCCGACGCGCGGATCGAGAAACCGACGGTGGAGGAGTACCGGCAGATCACCAGCGGCGATCACCGGCACTGACGACCGGACCCTGGCGTGGTCGTCTCGGCGCAGCCCACCTGTCGGCAGCCGCCGTGGCGAGGACCCGCGCGGCTCGCCCCGTGGGAAGCCGAGCGGGCCCGGCACACACGTGACGAGGACCCGAGCGGCTCGCCCGGCGGAAAGCCGAGCGGGGCCTCCCGGCGCCGCCCTCCTCGCACGCTCCGCGAAGGACGGCCCCGCCCTCGCCCCCTACGTGTCGCACTCCAGCACGCTCCGGCACAGCGCACACCGTGCCCGCACCCGCCCCCGTACCGGCACCCTGATCCGCTGATGGCACGTGGGGCAGGGG